>JBEDFR010000148.1:0-2540 GCA_041175045.1 Pseudomonadota bacterium
ACCAGGTCTTCCACCGGGTCGATCCAGAACCAGGAACCCGCGATGCCCCACCACCAGTAGCTGCCCTCGGACATGCCGCCATTGCGTGCCGGGTCGCTCACGATGGCGAAATCCAGCCCGAAGACATTGCCGGGGTAACCGGGAATCTCCGTCATGCCCGCCGGCAACTGGTTGCTGCGCATCATCTCCACCGTCTCCGGCTTGAGGATGCGCACGCCGTTCAGCTCGCCGCCGTTGGCCAGCATCTGGGCGAAGCGCAGGTAGTCTCGCGCCGTGCCCGTCAGCCCGCCGCCACCTGACAGAAACGGCCGCGGCTCGATGAACTCGTTGTTCTCCGGGCTGCTGAGACCGTCCGGTCCCGAGGTGTACTCGCGGGAGAAACGGTGGGCTCTGTCGCGGCCCACATGGAAGCGGGTGTCCACCATGCCCAGCGGATCGAACAGGCGCTGCTGCAGGAATTCATCGAAGCCCATGCCGGAGAGCTTTTCCACCAGATAGCCCTGCACGTCCACCGACACGCTGTAATGCCAGGCACTGCCGGGCTGCTGGCGCAGTGGAATCTGTGCCAGCTTGTCGATCATGTCCTGCAGCGTGCCATTGGCATCGAGCACGTTCATCTCGCCATAGAGCGTGTCCACGCGCGAGCGCGAGAACGCGCCATAGGTCAGGCCGCCGGTGTGGCTCAGCAGCTCGCGCATGGTCATCTTGTGCTGGGGCAGCTCGGCCATGGGCATGCCGTTGGGCACGTCCTCGCCGGCCACCACCAGATTGGCAAATTCTGGAATGTAGTTCTCCACCGGGTCATCCAGCGCGAACTTGCCTTCCTCGAAGAGCATCATCATGGCCACCCCCGTGATGGGCTTGGTCATGGAGAAGATGCGGAAGATCGTGTCTTCGGCCATGGGCACCTGGTTCTCCAGGTCCTGCCAGCCATAGGTGTCGCTGTGCACCAGGCGGCCGTGGCGTGCCACCATGCTCACGATGCCGGCAAGTCGTCCGGCATCGACCTCTGCCCGCAGTGCGCTCTGCAGGGCGGCGATGCCCTCGGGACGCATGCCGACTTCGGCCGCTTCGGCTGGGGCGAGGTTGTGCTCGCCGGTCTGCGCCAATGCAGTGCCGGCGAGGGTGGTGCAGAGAAGCAGCAATGCCAGCCAGGCATTGCGCAGGTGCAGCGTGAAAGTGGTCATGGGGCCTCCTGTTGGCAGGCTGGCACTCCACCAGCCGCGTGCGGGCATGGAAGCACAGGGATGGCGGGAACTCAATCGGGCCGCCTGCCGAGTGGGTGCCGATAGCCTCGCCTTGTCGTCAACATGCGCGCATCTTCATGGCGTTTGCTGTCAAGCGCTCAGACCAGCCGATCCCCCCTGGAGCGCTGGTGCAAGACCAAGGTCAGAGAGTTGTTCGGCTCAGGGCGTGCCGGCCTGGCGCAGGCGTTCGTCGTGTTCCTGCTGGCGGGCGCCGCGCTGGATGATCTCCATGGAGTAATTGTCCTCGTGGCAGGCGAACTCGTACATCTTCTCGTGGGCTTCCATGCGGTGCAGCAGCATTTCCACCGAGTAGGGCTGCTGGTAGATCTGTGGGTCGGTGACGGTGTAGGTGCAGAGAATCCCGCGGTCGTTGACGAGGGTATAGCGCTCGTCCACCTGTACATAGTTCTGGTTCTGCACGATCTGCACATTGGAGTTGCAGGGCAGCAGAGCCATGGGCGGCATGGTGCCGATGGCAGAGAGACAGCGCTCGCCGGCGGGGCGGATCTCCGGCCCGACGAACTCGCCGAAGCCCCGGGCCCGCCACTGGCCGTAGATGTCGCGGCTGCGGCCATGGTCGAGGAAGGGGAAGCGGCCATCGGCAAGGTCGACCACCAGGGAGGTGCGGTACTCGCCGTTGTGGTACAATTCTTGATCAATGTTGCATCAAAACCCTGCTTACATGCGTCTAGATCAGTCTGAAATATCTGATTGTTTGTTTCTGTGCCATCAAGAAGCACAGACCCAACTTTTTCAGCACGAAATCTCAGTGGAACAATGGCCCCTCCTTCACCAGAAACTGGACTCGCTTGAGCTGCAAAATCATTTGCGATTGGAGGGCGCTCCGCTAAGGAAATGCCAGGTTTACCAACTGGACTACGAGAAACAGACCATGCGGGTGAATCCCACTTCCACGTCGGTGTTCTCGGCCTCGGCTTCCTGCCCCACGCGGGCGCCGGCTTCCGGGGCGGGGCGATCCGGGTCCAGCACGGCCGTGCTTCGAGGTTCTGGGCCAGGGCACTTGCGCCAAACAGGCTGCTCAGGGGCAGTGAAAGAGTGGGGACGAGCACGCGCAGGAGACTGTTCATGAGGTGGTTGTAGCCAGAGTAAATGGTGAGTGATGGCCGATCGTAGCCCAGTGCCGGCAGCCTCCTCGGCAGACCTCGCGCTGTGCGCGCCTCACCACACCAGCGCCGGCGGTGTGCGCATGGCGTGCAGGCAGTTGGGTGTGGCGATGCTCTGGAGGTCGCACAGCAGATCCATCCCGTGGACCACGTCGAAGGCACCCTGGCC
>JBEDFR010000149.1:0-2810 GCA_041175045.1 Pseudomonadota bacterium
GGGCTGTGCTCGTCGTTGTAGAGCGACTGCCACAACTCGTTGACGCGGCCGTTGTTCACCCAGAACGGATACTTGTCCTTCTGCGCCTGAGCCAGTGGCAGCAGACCGCTCCAGGGCGCCGGCTGAAAGCGGGCCCGGCCGTCCTCGGTGGCGAAACGCTCGGTGTACAACACTTCGGTGCCCACCAGGCGGTCGTTTTCCAGGCCCTGCACCGGCAACTGCACGCCGTTGTTGCCCAGCATGCGCAGGCGCTCGTAGGTGACCAGCTCGCTCTCGAACTGGCGGAAGCCATCCACGAAGGCGTCTTCCTCGCTGGCCCAGTCGAAGCCACTGAAACGCGCCGCCATGGCGGCATTGCCGGCCTGGGTGTAGAGCGCGTGCAGCGTCTTGCCAATCTCGGCCGCGATCATGCAGTCGGGTTTGGCAATGCCCGGTGGGTCCATGAATTTTTCCGACAGGCGCATGCGGCGTTCGCCGTTCATGGAGGTCAGATTCATCTCGCCTGGCACGGCGGCCGGCAGCATGAGATGGCCGATCTCACCAATGGGCTTGGGGTAGAGGTCGATGGAGGTCACGAACAGGCCGCCCCTGTTGCTCACGGCGTCGTAAAGGATGTCGATCAGTTCAGCGGTGCTGGCGCCCCGCGACTGATCGATCGCCTCGCGCACGATGGCGGCACGGCGAGTGACGGCGCTGCGGTAATTCTGCGCGTTCAGGGCCGTGCGGAAGCCATCGCAGGCCCAGGCGGTGAGCATCCTGCCCTCGCCCGCGATGACGGCTTCATCGACGAAGGGGGCGGGTCGCCCACCCGGATACGGCGGGCGCACGTAACCTTCCTGATGGCCGCCCATGCGCACCACCCCTGCACCGCGTCGGCCCCCGACATTGCCGGTGGCCAGCACCAGGTCCACCAGCGCGGACTGGATGCGGTAATTGTCATTGCCCCAGATGATGCCCTTCTCGTAGGCATGCATGGCGCGCGGACGATGGCCCGAGGCCTTGGGCTTGTAGGACCACTCCGCCGCCTGCCGCAGCTGTGCCACGGGCACGCCGGTGATGGCGCTGCACTCGTCCAGACTCAGCCGGTTGGCCTGCACGGCGGCCTCGAAACCGGTGGTGCGGGCGGCGATGAAGTCGCTGTCGATCCAGTTCTGCTCCACCACATAGGTCAGCAGGCCGTTGAACAGCGCGGTGTCGGTGCCGGGGTTGATGGCCAGGTGCAGCACATTCTCGGCACCGGCGGCTTGCTCGGCCACGGCGATGCTAACGGTGCGGCGCGGGTCCACGAAGATGATGCGGCCGCGGCCCACGGTCTCGCCGGGGAACCAGGCCTGCTTCTTGGCCACCGTGGCACCCTGCAGATTGGGAATCCAGTGCACCAGGAAGTAATTGGTCTGCGTTTCGTAGGGATTGTTGCCGATGGACCACAGCACGTCGGCCACTTCGGCATCTTCATAACTGTTGTTCAGTTCGTTGATGCCCATGTCGCGGGTGGCGTGGCATTCGGAATTGTAGGCCGGTCGGTTGTGAATGCGCACCATCGAGGTGCCCAGGCCGGAGAAGATCAGCTTGCCCGTGGCCCAGGTGTTCTCGTAACCGCCGCCAGCACCGCCGTGATCGAACAGATTGAACAGCAGGGCGTCGGGGCCGTCCTCGTCCAGAATGCGTCGGGTCAGCCCGGCGTACAGGGCCATGGCTTCGTCCCAGCCGGCCGGGCGCCAGTTGGCCCCGCTGTAGAGCATGGGCGAGCTCAGACGCTTTGCCGACACGCCGCTGCCGTTGGCAATCAGACTGGCCATCATGCCGCCGCGTGTGGAGGCCTGGCCCTGGTTCACCACGCAGTCCTTGTCAGGCACGATCATCACGTGCCAGTCCTGGCCGTCCTTGTCGCGCAGGGTGTTGCTCATGGCCGGGCTCAGGCAGGCTGCGAGCGGGGGCAGCGGCTGGGTGAAATCCAGCCCCAGCGCATTGTCCCGGGGCAACGGGCCGCCGGCCTGATGGCTCGGCCATTTGTAGGTCTTGTAGCCACAGCCGACGATGCAGAAGTGGCAGGTGAGATTGGTGGACTGAGCATCCGCCGGTGGCAGCACGATGCGGTCGCTGAACTGGCTCATGCGCTCGCCTCCTGGGTCAGCATATTGCGCTGACGGCCGTAGATCAGGCCCTGCACGCCCACGGCGCGGATCTCGCCGCTGGCATCGATGTCGAGCTGGATGCGCGGCAAGTCCTGTGTCGCCTGGCCTATCACCTGCTGGCCGCCCATCTCCGGGTCGAACACGCTGAAGTGGCAGCCGCACTTGTAGCGGCGGGAACTGCTTTCATAAGTGGTCGGGCAGCCCATGTGCGGACACAGGATGCTGTAGGCCACGATGTCCTGCTGCGGGCCGATGCCGCCGGGCACGGCATGGCCGAGCTTGAGCAGCTGGCAGGCGGAGGATTGGTCGGGGTAGGTGAAGCTGACAGGGTGATTCTCCACAAGGGCATCCACGCGGCCCAGACTCTGCACGGGGAAATCGAGCGAGCCGGCATTGCCGGGGGCTGCATTCTGGGCGAAGGTGCCGTGGGTGGCGGCAGCGGCGGCACCAAGGCCGGTGAGCTTGAAGAAGTTGCGACGGCTGAGAGTCATGCGAGGGCTCCAGAGGCTGAATGTTGGCCGGCATTCTAGGCGTGAAGTGTGACGGCAGGCAAAACTAAAACCGCGATAGGAAACCGGGTCAGCGGAAACCGGGGTCAGCGGAAACCGGGTCAGCGGAAACCGGGGTCAGAGAAACGTTTTCGCTGGAAACGTTTCTCTGACCCCGGTTTCCGAC
>JBEDFR010000150.1:0-50790 GCA_041175045.1 Pseudomonadota bacterium
TGGACGATGTGGATGCCATCGCCGGACGAGCGGACTGGGAGCAAGCCCTGTTCCATCTGTTCAACAGGCTGCGTGACAGTGGCACGCGTCTGCTGGTGGCAGCGCGAACGGCGCCGCGCGAGGCTGCATTCGTGCTGCCGGACCTGCTGTCACGGCTGCAGTCGGGCGTGGCGTTTCAGCTGCTGGAGCCAGACGACGAGGACAAGTGTCAGGCGCTGCGCAAGCGGGCCTCGCGTCGCGGGCTGGAGCTGTCGGAAGAGGTGGCACGCTATATTCTGCAGCGCACTGCACGCAGCAATACCGAGTTGTTTGCCCTGCTCGAGCGACTCGACTCCCATTCCCTGCAGCGCCAGCGCAGGATCAGCGTCGCGCTGGTGCGCGATCTGCTTCAGAACGAGACCTTGTAGAAACCGCGATAGCTGCGGATATGCACCACCAGCGCACAGAACAGCGTCGCGATGATCAAGGTGCAGACTATCCCGTAGAGCCGCGCGTCCTGAGTGAAGGCTGTCTGCACGGATTGAATGAAATAAAGCAGCGAGACGAAGGACAGCCATGCATAGGTGCGCAGGCGTCTCACCCGCAGGCCGGGAATGAAGATCACCAGGGGGAGTGTCTTGATGATCAGCAGCACCAGCACTGCCACGGCATTGCCGCCGTTGATGATTTGCCACAGTGAGTACAGCACGAAAACCGCCAACAGGCTGCCATAGCTGTAGACGACAGCTCGGTGGGACTCCTCGATCAGCCTGGGTGGCTGTGACTCGGCGGTGGGGGATTCCAGATTCTGCATCAATGTTTCTCCTCGGTCTTGATCGGCCGCACGCTCCGACGGACCGTCAGGCCCGCAGTTTCAGGGCAAGGCTGGCAACCCGTCGGCCCAGCGCCAGACACAGGGCGGTTTCGTCGTCGTCCAGGCGGCGCTTGCCGTCGGCACCCGCGTGATGACTGGCACCATAAGGCGTGCCACCCGACTGTGTGGCCATCAGCTGCGGCTCGCTGTAAGGCAGACCGCAAAGCACCATGCCGTGATGCAGCAGGGGCATGAACATGCTCAGCAGAGTGGATTCCTGACCGCCGTGCAGGCTCGAGGTCGAGGTGAACACGGCCGCCGGCTTGTTGATCAATGCACCCGAGAGCCAGAGCGCGCCGGTGTTGTCGAGGAAGTGCTTGAGCGGGGCGGCCATGTTGCCGAAGCGGGTCGGACTGCCCAGGATCAGGCCGGCGCAATGGCGCAGATCGTCTTCGCTGCAGTACACCGCGCCACTTGCCGGAACCGCCGGCGCGGAGGCTTCGCTGACAGGCGAAACCGCCGGCACCGTGCGCAGTCGGGCTTCGACGCCTGGGCCTGCCTGCTCGACACCCCGGGCGATCAGGCGGGCCATTTCCTGGGTAGCGCCGGTGCGACTGTAGTAAAGCACCAGGATGTACGGAGTCTGCGGGGTCTGCATGTGATTGCGCTCCTCGAGGTCTCGGGCTCAGACGCCCTTCAGGCGTGACTTCAGGAAGGCCACGATGCCGTCGGCCGACACCAGTTCGCTTTCCGGGGCACTCCGGGACTTGTACTCCAGCATGCCCTGCTCGATGCCGCGCTCGGACACCACAATCCTGTGTGGCATGCCCATGAGCTCCATGTCGGCGAACTTCACCCCGGCGCTGGTCTTCTTGTCGCGATCATCCAGCAACACCTCGAAACCGGCCTGCTCCAGCTGCTCGCTCAGCTGCTCGCTGAGTACGCGCACAGCGTCGGATTTGTGGGCATTGAGCGGAATCACCGCCACATGGAAGGGCGCGATATTGTCCGGCCAGATAATGCCCTGGGCGTCGTGGCTCTGCTCGATGCAGGCGGCGACGATGCGGCTCACCCCGATGCCATAGCAGCCCATGATCATGATCTGGGTCTTGCCATTCTCGTCCAGATAGGTGGCGTTCATGGCCTCGCTGTACTTGGTACCCAGCTGGAAGATGTGACCCACTTCGATGCCGCGCTTGATGGACAGGGTGCCCTGGCCGTCCGGGCTGAGATCGCCCTCGCGCACCTTGCGGATGTCGGCGCTGCTGTCGAAGCGGCACTCGCTGCCCCAGTTGGCGTCGACCAGATGGAAGCCATCACGGTTCGCGCCGCAGACGAAGTTCACCAGGCTCGCCACGCTGTAGTCGGCAATGACGGGAATCGACAGGGCGACAGGGCCGAGGCTGCCGGGCTGACAGCCGAGCGCGGCGGCAATCTGGCTGTCTTCGGCCAGCGTGAAGGGGGAGGCGACCTGGGCCAGCTTCTCGGCCTTGACCGGGTTGATGTCCTGATCCCCGCGAATCAACAAGGCCACCAGGCCACTCGGGTTCTCCTCGCTCACCACGCCCTTGACCACCAGGGTCTTCACGAGGCGGCGTGTCTCCCTGCCCAGCAGCCTGGCCACGTCCTCGATGGCATGGGCGCCCGGGGTGGCGACTGCCTGTGCGCTGGATGCCGGGATTTGGGCGGAGCAGAAATCCAGATCGGGCAGCTGGCCCGTGGCCATCTCGATATTGGCGGCGTACTGGCTGGCTGTGCTGAAGACGATCTCGTCCTCGCCCGAGTCCGCCAGCACGTGGAATTCATGTGACATGCTGCCGCCGATATTGCCGGAGTCGGCCAGCACCGGGCGGTACTCCAGGCCCAGACGCTCGAAGATGCGGCAGTAGGTGCGATGCATCAGGTCATAGGTCTCTTGTAGAGAAGCCTCGCTGCTGTGAAAGGAGTAGGCATCCTTCATCAGGAATTCGCGAGCCCGCATGACGCCGAAACGAGGGCGGCGCTCGTCACGGAACTTGGTCTGGATCTGATAGAAATTTGCGGGCAGCTGACGGTAGCTGTTGAGTTCGTTGCGTATGAGATCGGTGATGACTTCCTCGTGGGTCGGACCAAGGCAGAAGTCGCGACCGTGGCGGTCGACGAAACGCAGCAATTCGGGGCCCATCTTGTCCCAGCGTCCTGACTCGATCCACAGATCGGCGGACTGCACCACTGGCATGGAGACTTCCATCGCGCCCGAACGGTTCATCTCCTCGCGGATGATGCCGGTGACTTTCTGCAGCACACGCAATCCGGCAGGAAGCCAGGTGTACATGCCGGTGGCCAGCTTGCGGATCAGACCGGCCCTGACCATGAGTTGATGACTCACAACCTCGGCATCGGCCGGGGTTTCCTTGAGTGTGGCAATGAGATACTGGCTGGCGCGCATGATGTGATCAGACTCGTGTATGGCGATGATGGGTTGGCAAAAATGCGAAAAGCAGCCCGGAGGCTGCCTTTCTGCGTGGTCCTTCGTGTGCTTCGCTCGCGTTCCAGCACGGGGCTTGCGCCGGCGTGGCAGCGTCTTACTCGGCGAAGTCCTTCAGTTTCTTCAATGGCAGAATCTTGACACGGGTTGTTGCAGGCTTCTTTGCGATGTCCATGAATTCGCCCGGCTTGAACGGATTCGGGACATTCTTGCGCGCGGGACGAGCAGGACGCTTCACCGACTTGATCTTCAACAGACCAGGAAGGGTGAATTCGCCGACGCCACGCTTTTTCAGGTGTCGTTCGATGATGCTGGTCAGTTCGTCAAGAACGGCGGACACCTGCTTGCGGGTCAAGTCTGTATTCTCGGAAATTTCGTTGAGAATCGCAGTCTTGGTATATTTTTCCTGAATGGCTGCGGTCTTGGCCGCAGTCGATGTGGTCTTCTTGGGTTTAGCAGATACAGTCTTTTCTACAGCCATGCCCGTTCTCTTATTGATGTGTAATGAAGGTTGAGACTTTTGTTGTCCCCGATGCGGGGAGAACCCCAGGATGAACTCCGATACTTTTTGTGTTGGCGTTTTGCATTCCGTTGGCGCCTCAGTGGGGACTCATTTATATAGTTTTTGCCTGGCAGCCGCAAGCACTAATCCGGCCGGAAGAAGCGTGTTCGAGGCATTGCGGATGATTCAGAAAGTCCTTGAAAAGAGCACCTATTGCGTTGCCATGGACGCTGCTTCGGGGCTGCCAGAGTGTCGCTAGTTAGGGTATACTGCGCCGCTTGCGCGAGACCCGGCATTCGTGAGTCCGGGAGTGGTTCGAGTTCAGCAAGCTGGATGGAGGAAATTGTCGCTTATGCCTATTTACGAATATCGGTGCAGTCAGTGTGGCAATCAACTTGAAGCGCTGCAGAAGATCAGTGACGCCCCCTTGACGCAGTGCCCCGCCTGTCAGCAGAGCGGGTTGGTGAAGCAAGTCTCGGCAAGCAGCTTTCGCCTGAAGGGCGGTGGCTGGTATGAAACAGATTTCAAGACCGGCAAGCGCCGGCATGGCACGCAGGATTCTGATTCCGGACCCACCCCTGCGGCGACCACTGCTGTCGCCTCCTGACGCGACCGGGTGACGGGCGGCCGGATCAACGCATTCTCAGATCAAACACAGGTACCAGTTATGCGCAGTCATTATTGCGGGCTATTGAATGAAGAACATGTCGGACAGCAAGTCGTTCTGTGCGGCTGGGCCCATCGACGTCGTGATCATGGCGGGGTGATCTTCATTGATCTGCGCGACCGCGAAGGGATCGCGCAAATCGTGTTCGATCCGGATGCCAAGCAAAGCTTTGCACTGGCAGAGACAGTGCGCAGCGAGTTTGTGCTGAAGATCACCGGCATTGTGCGCTTGCGACCTGAAGGCACCAGCAATGCCGTGATGGGCACCGGGCGCATCGAAGTGCTGGGCAAGCAACTGGAAATCCTCAATGCCTCGCGCACGCCGCCCTTTATGCTCGACGATCATGCGGATGTGGGCGAGGACATTCGACTGCGCCATCGCTACATCGATCTGCGACGTCCCGAAATGGCCGACAGACTGCGCTTTCGCTCCAAGGTCAGCAACACCATTCGCAATTATCTGGACGAGAACGGCTTTCTGGATATCGAGACGCCCATTTTGACCCGTGCCACACCGGAAGGCGCCCGCGACTATCTCGTCCCCAGCCGCACGCATCACGGTCAATTCTTCGCATTGCCACAGTCCCCGCAGCTGTTCAAGCAGATCCTCATGGTGGCGGGCATGGATCGCTACTACCAGATCGCCAAGTGCTTCCGTGACGAGGACCTTCGAGCCGACCGACAGCCCGAGTTCACCCAGATCGATATTGAAACGTCGTTCATGAATGAAGAGCAGATCATGAGCATCACGGAAGAGATGATCCGTCAGGTCTTCCGCAAGCATCTGAATGTTGAGTTCGGCACTTTCCCGCGCATGACTTTCGCTGAAGCCATGCGTCGTTTCGGTTCCGACAAGCCTGATCTGCGTATCGCCATGGAGCTGGTGGACATTGCGGATTTGATGAAGGATGTGGAGTTCAAAGTGTTCCACGGGCCGGCCAATGATCCGGCCTCACGCGTTGTGGCGCTGCGAGTGCCCGACGGTGGTCGTCTGAGTCGCAAGGAGATCGACGATTACACGAAGTTCGTCTCCATCTATGGTGCGAAAGGCCTGGCCTGGATCAAGGTCAACGACCTCGCGGCAGGCATCGAAGGCCTGCAGTCGCCGATTCTCAAATTCATGCCGGAGCAGGTAGTGCACGGCGTGCTGGCCCGTCTCGGGGTGCAGAACGGTGATCTTGTGTTCTTCGGCGCGGACAAATCCAAGATCGTCAACGAATCCATCGGCGCGTTGCGTCTGAAGGTCGGCGCCGACATGGGCATGGTCAAGGGAGATTGGGCACCTTTGTGGGTGGTCGATTTCCCGATGTTCGAGGAAGCGAGCGATGGCAGTCTCACCGCCCTGCATCATCCGTTCACGGCACCTTCGTGCAGTGTGGAACAAGTGCAGGCAGATCCGCTCAAGGCGCTGTCTCGTGCCTATGACATGGTGCTGAATGGCACCGAACTTGGTGGTGGCTCCATCCGTATCAATCAGCCCGCGATGCAGCAGTCGGTGTTCAAGATTCTTGGCATCGGCGATGAAGAGGCCAATGAGAAATTCGGCTTCCTCCTTGATGCGCTGTCTTACGGTGCGCCGCCCCACGGCGGTCTCGCCTTCGGTCTTGATCGTCTGATCATGTTGATGACAGGTGCATCGTCCATTCGTGAGGTGATTGCCTTCCCCAAGACCCAGTCAGCTTCATGTCCGCTGACCGATGCGCCCGGCCTTGTGTCCTCCAAGCAGTTGCGCGAACTCAATATCCAGGTGCGTCAGGCGGCGGGTGAGAAGTCTGCCTGAGTGAGATGTGACAGCGGGGATGAATGATGGCCGGGCACAGCAAATGGGCCAATATCAAACACAAGAAGGCGCGGCTGGATTTCAGCCGTGGCAAGGTGTTCACCAAGCTCATTCGCGAGCTGACCGTGGCGGCAAAGCTGGGAGGCGAGCATGTCTCTGACAATCCGCGTCTGCGTGCTGCCGTGGACAAGGCGCTCGGGGCCAATATGGCGCGTGACACCATCGACCGTGCCATCGCCAGAGGTGCGGGGACGCTCGAGTCCGAGAATCTGGAAGAGCTTGTCTACGAAGGCTATGGTCCGGGCGGTGTTGCCATCCTGGTGGAGACCTTGACAGACAACAGGAATCGCACGGTTGCCGAAGTGCGGCATGGGTTCTCCAAGCACGGCGGCAATATGGGCACCAGTGGCTCTGTCGCCTATCTGTTCGAGAAGAAGGGCAATATCAATTTTGCGCCAGGCGTCGATGAAGATAGTGTGTTCGAGGTCGCTCTCATCGCCGGTGCAGATGATGTGCAGCAGATGAACGACCGCAGTGTGGAGGTGGTGACTTCGCCCGAATTGTTCGGAGCCGTAAAAGACGCTCTGACAGCAGCGGGGCTTCACCCCGACGACTCTGAGGTGAGCATGGTGGCCTCTACCCAGGCTGAGCTCGATCAGGAAACCGCCGAGAAATTGATGAAACTCGTCGATCATCTAGAGGATCTCGACGACGTGCAGAACGTTTACACCAATGCCAGTATCTCCGACGAGATCATGGGCAGACTCTGAACAACAGAGTCGGGACGTAGAAGTTCCGGGAGCGCCAAGCGATGACAAGGATACTGGGCATAGATCCCGGCTCGCGACTCACCGGCTACGGGATTGTCGAGTCCGCGGGTAACAGGCTGATCTATATTGCCTGCGGATGCATACGACTGCCCGACATCGACCACCCTGGGCGTCTCAAGCTGATCTTCGACAGCGTTTGCCAGGTCATCGAGCAGCACGCGCCACAGCAATGTGCCATCGAGGAAGTATTTCTCGGCAAGAGTGTTTCGTCTGCGCTCAAGCTGGGGCAGGCGAGGGGCAGTGCGATGGTCGCTTGTCTGCATCACAATCTGAGCATCGCCGAATATTCTCCCCGCAAGGTGAAGCTGGCGCTGGTCGGCAATGGCAATGCAGAAAAGGAGCAGGTGCAGCACATGGTGAAGGTTCTGCTTGGTGTCAGTGGAGATGTGCAGGCCGATGCGGCCGATGCCCTCGCGATTGCCATCTGTCATGCCAATACCACTGCCAATCAGTCACGTATCGACGGTACCTGGCGCGGACGCGCCCCGGCAGGACGAGGAGGGGCGCAATGATCGGACGGCTCCGTGGCATTCTTGCCGACAAGCGCGTTCCCGAAGTGCTGGTGGATGTTGCAGGCGTGTATTACGAAGTACAGGTGCCCATGAGCACTGTCTATCAGTTGCCGTCAGTTGGGCGGGAGGTCACGCTGCACACCCACCTGGTGGTGCGCGAGGATGCTCATCTGCTGTATGGCTTTCACACGCTGCAGGAAAGACAGATGTTCCGCAGCCTTATCAAGGTGACTGGTGTCGGCCCAAAAATGGCGCTGGCGATTCTCTCGGGCATGGCTGTCGATGAGTTCGTGCGCACGATCCGTGTTAATGACATTGCCGGCCTCATGCGCATGCCGGGCATCGGTCGCAAGACAGCCGAGCGGCTCATCGTGGAGATGAAAGATCGACTGGCAGAGTGGGGCGATGATCTGCCGGACGTTCTGCAGAATGTGGCTCCAGTCGCGGGTCAGTCGCAAAGAGCGGTGTCCCAGGAGGCCGAGACAGCCCTTGTCGCTCTTGGGTACAAGCCTCAGGAGGCAGCCCGCATGATTGCGGGGGCGCTCAAGGCTGACCCGACTCTGGCGCGCAGTGAAGATCTCATCAGGCAGTCTCTCAGGAGTTCGGCACAATCATGATCAACGAAGAGGAGCGTCTGATCTCTGCTGTCAGTGCCCCCGGCGATCAATCACTCGATCGCGCCATCAGGCCGCTGGCCTTGCGTGATTATGTGGGGCAGAGCGAGGTCAAGAAGCAGATGGCGATCTTTGTCCAGGCGGCTCGCGATCGTCGAGAGGCCATGGATCACGTTCTGATCTTCGGTCCCCCCGGTTTGGGCAAGACTACGCTCGCCAACATCATCGCCAATGAACTGCAGGTGTCGATCAAGACCACGTCCGGTCCTGTGCTGGAAAAGGCCGGAGATCTCGCCGCCATGCTGACGAATCTGGAGGCGGGCGATGTACTTTTTATCGACGAGATCCATCGCCTGAGCCCTGCCATCGAGGAAATTCTCTACCCGGCGATGGAGGATTACCAGCTCGACATCATGATTGGCGAGGGGCCTGCCGCACGTTCCATCAAGCTAGACCTGCCGCCGTTCACACTCGTTGGTGCCACCACGCGAGCGGGGCTGTTGACATCCCCCCTGCGCGATCGCTTCGGTATCATCCAGCGACTCGAATTCTACTCGGTGGTGGAACTAAGCAATATTGTGCAGCGATCTGCAGCGATCCTGGGCTGCGCAATCGATGTCGAAGGTGCCGACGAAATCGCTCGACGCTCGCGCGGCACGCCTCGGATTGCCAATCGATTGCTGCGTCGCGTGCGCGACTATGCGCACGTCAAGTGTGACGGCGTGATGGATATGCATGCTGCGAGCCAGGCGCTGGACATGCTGAGCATCGACAACAACGGCTTTGACCACATGGATCGTCGACTGCTCCTGGCCTTGATCGAGAAGTTCGGGGGTGGACCGGTGGGTGTCGACAGTCTTGCCGCCGCCATCAGCGAGGAGCGCGACACCATAGAAGATGTGCTCGAGCCGTATCTCATACAACAGGGCTTCATGATGCGAACCAGTCGAGGTCGCGTCGCTACCGTTCATGCCTATCTGCACTTCGGCCTGCCGGTTCCCGGCGGACAGGATGTTCGATCCGAGGGGTGAGTCTCTCCTTCCCACGCAAGCTTCTGCCTTCTTTTTGACACATTTGATCAGTCCGAGGCCCGCTTTGTTCGAGTCCGGGGATAGATTGGAAAGATTTAATGCCATGGTGCATCATGAATCAAATATTTCGACAAAAACTCTTTATAAAACACCGGATTGTGTATGAGCAGCACAAAACATACCGTATAATGTCGCCAGTTTTTGAAGCCAGGAGGTCTTGGCAGTGGGTGAGTCGATAAACGTGTGGGGATTGATCCTGGAGGCAACTGTGCCGGTCCAGCTGGTCATGCTCATTCTACTCACTGCGTCGGTGGTTTCCTGGGTAATGATCATTCAGCGTTGGCTGGTGCTGACAGCCGCTGTGCGTGGCATGGTGAGTTTCGAAAAACGCTTCTGGTCTGGCATGGACCTGAGTCAGTTGTTCCGCGAAGGCAGCTCTCAGCAGAAGGAGAACGCTCAGGTCGGCGGCATGGAGAGTATCTTTCGTGCTGGATTTAAGGAATTCATGCGTCTGCGCCAGCAAGGCGGGATCGAGTCCGATGCCGTGATGGCCGGGGCGCAACGGGCCATGCGTGTGGCGTATTCGCGAGAAGAAGAAAAGCTCGAGAAAAACCTGACCTTTCTGGCAACCGTCGGTTCGGTCACACCGTATATCGGGTTGTTCGGTACAGTGATCGGTATCATGAATTCGTTCATCAGCCTTGCCAGTCAGAGTCAGGCAAGTCTGCAGGTGGTGGCACCTGGTATCGCAGAGGCGCTGATCGCCACGGCGATGGGTCTCTTCGCTGCCATTCCTGCGGTGGTGGCGTACAACAGGTACTCGTCTCGAGTGGAGTCGCTGACCAATAACTATCTTACGTTCATAGACGAGTTTGCGAGCATCCTGCACCGACAGGTGTACAGCAGTTCGAACAAGTAGGGGCGAGATGGAACCGGTCCGAAAACGTCGCAAGCCCGTGGCAGAGATCAATGTGGTGCCCTACATTGACGTCATGCTGGTGTTGCTTATCGTGTTCATGGTGACTGCCCCTTTGCTGACACAGGGGTTGATTGTCGACCTCCCGCAAGCGTCTTCCGAGCCGCTGGATGTTGACGAAGATGCAGAGACACTGGTGATTTCAATCACGGCTGACGAACAGTACTACATCAGTCTGGGCAGCACGCAGCAGGAAGATCAGACACCGGTCGCTGTTGACGTGATTGGGGATCAAGTGAGTCGAATCGTGGGGGCGAATCCTCAGATTCAGGTGTTTGTGGAAGGTGATGGTCAGAGCAGCTACAGCTCGTTTATCAGTCTGATGACCGTGTTGCAGGCTGCCGGTGTGGCGAGTCCCAATCTGATAACGAAACCACTGGAATAGTTCATTCGTACTGTGACGGTTTTCAACGGATATCCACTCTCGGTCGTGCTGGCGATTCTGCTGCACGGTTCGGTGCTCGCAGCGCTGTTCTATTTTCAGCAGGCGGACACGGAAGTGATCGATATTGTCCGGGCGCCTGCTGTAAAGGCGCTGCTGGTGAACGAAAACCCGCAGGCACGAAACGAGCGTGTACTGCAGCAGCGCCAAGCTCAACAGGAGCGTCAGGAGCGCCAGCGGCAGGAGGCAGAGCAGGCCGAGCGAGAGCGTCAGGAGGAACAGCGCCGCGCACAGGAGCAGCAAGCAGCCGAGCGTCGTCAGCAGGAGCAGGACAGACAGCAGGCTGAGCAGCAGCGTGTGGCCCGGGAACAACGTCAGCGCGAGCTGCAGCAAAGGGAGCAGCAGCGAGAGGCTGAACAGCGGGAAGCGGAGCAGCGTCGGCAGCAGGAACTGGTAGCCGAGCAGGAACGTCGGCGGCAGGAACAGGCGCAGGCCGAGGCCAGGGCGCAGCAAGAAGCCGATGCGCGCGAACTCGCAGAAACGGAAGCGGAATTGGTGATGGCCTACTCGGCAGTCATTCATGACTTGGTGCAGCAGTACTGGTCGCGGCCGCCCAGTGCGCGCAACGGCATGGTGGTTGTTTTGCGCATCCGCATGGTGCCCACGGGCGACGTGCTTGATGTGGAGATCGTCCAGTCCAGTGGCGATTTTGCGTTTGATCGTGCTGCCGAGTCGGCAGTGCTGAAGGTGAACAGATTTACCGAGTTGCAGGGTATGGACCCAAGACTATTCGACCGGAATTTCCGAACGTTCCTGTTAACATTCAGACCTCAGGATTTGTTGAATTGATCAAGACACTGCGAAACCTGGCCGGCATTGCCCTTATGTTTGCGGAAGGTCTGATGGCTGCCGAGCTCAACATTGAGATCACTCAGGGTGTGGACAATCCCATTCCGATCGCCGTGGTGCCGTTTTCATGGGAGGGAGCGAATGCGCTGAGTGAGGACGTGGCTGCCATAGTTGCTGCAGACTTGCAGCAGGTGGGTGAGTTTCGAGCATTGCCGCGCGGCAATATGCTCAGCATGCCCGATGAGGCAGCGGAAGTGTTTTTCCGCGATTGGCGCATACTGGCGCAGGACTATGTTCTTGTCGGCAAGATCACGCATTCGCCTGGCAGCCAGCTCGTACAGGTGCAGTACGAATTCTTCGACGTCGCACGGGAGCAGAAACTGGTGGGCGAAGTGCTGACGGGCTCCATGTCGCAATTGCGTGATATCGGCCATGAGATCAGCAACGTGGTTTATGAACAGGTCACCGGGATTCGCGGTGCGTTTTCCACCGAGATTCTTTACGTGTCCGCACAATTTGTTTCCCCAGAGCTCACGTACTACCGCATTGAGAAGTCAGATTACGATGGCCGCCGTTCACAGGTGCTGGTCGAGTCCCAGGAACCGTTGATGTCGCCGACCTGGTCTCCAGACGGAACTCAGGTAGCCTATCTCTCGTTCGAAACCAATTTGCCGAGAATTTACATTCAGGAAATTGCCACCGGTCAACGTCGACAGATCACCGATTTCCCGGGAATCAACAGCTCACCCGTCTGGTCGCCTGATGGCACCAAACTGGCGATGGTTCTGTCGAAGGATGGCAGTCCTGACGTATACGTGATGGATTTGATGACAAATCAGTTGACACGGCTTACTGATCATCCACGTGCAGAGACTGAACCTAGCTGGACATCTGATAGTCGTGCGGTGTTGTTCACTTCGGACAGGACCGGTCAGCCGCAGATCTATCAGGTTGGAATCAATGGAGGCTTCCCCGAGAGGCTGACCTTCGACTGCTTTTATTGTGCAAAAGGACGTTTCCTGCCGGACGGCAAGAATCTTGTCCATGTCAGACGTGACACCCGCGAGGATAACAGCTATAGCATAGCTATCTTCAATATTGAAACTCAGCGGTTGACAACATTGACTGACACGTCACTAGACGAATCTCCCAGCGTGGCACCAAACGGAAGCATGATCATGTTCGCCACGAAGGTCAATGGAAGGGGTGTCCTGGATGCCGTTTCAATTGACGGACGCGTGAAATTCCGTTTACCATCTGCGCAGGGCGATGTTCGGGAACCTTCGTGGTCGCCGTTCTTTAATTGATCGAAAAATCTAGAGTTTTTGAAAGCATCATCCTATTGGAGGACTTGCAGAGTGGGTACGCACAGCATGAAATTTTTCAAGACAACTATTCTGGCTTTGTCAATTATCGGCCTTGCAGCCTGTAGTTCGACCGGTGATGAGGAAGCTATGGCTTCTTCTGCAGCGACGAATTCCAGCGCCGATACTTCTGCTGCTCAGCGCGCTGAAGCAGAGCGTCTGGCTCGGGAACGTGAAGCTCAGGCTCGCATGGAAGCGGCAGCTCTGGCTACTACCGTGTTTTACTTCGATTTTGACGTGTCCGAGTTTATGGCGTCAGATCGAGACGTATTGGCCATCCACGGTCGTAACTTGGCAGCTAACTCCAGCCGACGCATTCGTCTGGAAGGGCATGCAGACGAGCGCGGCACTCGGGAGTACAACTTGGCCCTGGGCGAGCGACGTGCGAATAGCATCCGCGACTACCTTGTCGTAAATGGCGCGTCTCTGTCTCAGATCGAGACCGTGAGCTATGGTGAAGAGCGTCCAGCCGATACTGGTCAGACTGAGGCCTCTTACCGTCTGAACCGTCGCGTAGAAATCAAATAATTACTTTAATTGGTATCTCGTGATGAAACGCTATCTCGCATCGCTCGTCATTGCAGTACCGGCATCTCTGCTAAGTACTTCTGTAATGAGCGCTGCTGGGATAGTGGAAGCGCAGCCTTTTATGCCTGGCCAGACCTCCTCAGGAGGTCAGCCAGGCAATTCTCCCAACGATGCTCTTGTCATGCTGCTAGATCAGTTCCGCGAAATGCGTGCTGAGCTGGAGACTCTTCGCGGTCTGGTGGAAGAGCAAGCTTACGAATTGAATAATCTCAAGAGTGAATCTCTTGATCGTTACACCGACGTCGACTCCCGCCTAACTGCGATGAGCAATGCTGAGGCCGAGGTGTCTGCGCCAGTGGTGGCTGCAGTAGTGCAAGCTCCGCAGGTTAATCAAGTGAGTGACGAAGCAACTGTGTTCGCTCCTGCTTCCGGTGCAACCCAGAGCGCGCCTTTGGCCGTAAACCGGCCAGTTTCTGTGAACATCAATGCTGAGCCCTCCTCAGGGCTTGTTCCGTTACCTCAGCCTGGTGTCGATGCGCCAGCCGTAGAGCCCACGGTGCTGACTGAACAGCAGCAGTATCAGATGGCCCTGGATTCGCTTCTTCAAGAAGAGCAATACCAGCGTGCCGTGACTGAGTTCGATAACTATCTTGCCCAGTATCCCAATGGACGCTTCGTGACGAACGCCTATTACTGGAAAGGGCAGGCCTATGTAAATCTCGCAATGATGGAAGAAGCGCGAGTCGCTTTCGAGACAATCGTCACGCAGTATCCGGATGGTCGCAAGGTTGACGATGCTATGTACTCACTCGGGACTGTGTACGACAAGCTCGGAAATGCCGAACGCGCCCGACAGTTGTTGCGTCAAGTGCAGTCGCGTTTTCCCAACACATCTGCCGCCAATCTTGCAGACATCTATCTGCGCTCGATGATTTGAGAGCGAATCCTTCAAACTGAGTGTCGACGGTCGCCGTTCCGTAACTCCGTGCAACTCGTAAGTGAAGCAGTCTCGTCCATGGAATCAGCGCCGACGCTACGCATCAATGAAATCTTTTTTTCTCTTCAAGGCGAGACTCGAACGGTAGGCTTGCCTACAGTGTTTGTACGTCTGACTGGCTGCCCCCTGCGCTGCGATTATTGTGATACCGATTACGCTTTCCATGAGGGCAACGTGATGAGTCTGCTTGCGATTCAGGAAAAGGTATCATCATACAAGCCCCGATTCGTCACTGTGACTGGCGGGGAGCCGCTGGCGCAACCCAATTGTCGAGACCTCCTGCGCCAATTGTGCGATACCGGAGCAGAAGTATCCCTGGAAACCAGTGGTGCGATGCCTATCGCGAATCTGGATCCTCGTGTTGTCATTGTCATGGATCTGAAGACACCTGGCTCTAACGAGTGTGATCGCAATCTGGAGTCGAACATCGCACAGCTAAAGCCGCATGATCAGGTCAAGTTCGTGATATGTGATCGACGTGACTATGAATGGGCAAAGGCGAAATGTGATCAGTACGACCTGCGACATCGTGTGAGCGAAGTGCTTTTCTCGCCATGTTTTTCCACGATGTCCTATCGACAGCTAGCCGAGTGGATACTGCAGGATCGATTGCAGGTGCGCATGCAGCTGCAACTGCACAAACACATCTGGGGCGAAGAGTCAGGGCATTGATTGCCTGGCACTTGAGCGCATTGTTTTCGAGGGTCATACATGATGAAAAAGGCAGTGGTGCTGCTATCCGGTGGTCTGGATTCCACTACCTGTCTGGCTGTTGCGCTCGCCGATGGATTCGAAGTGCTTGCGCTAAGCTTCGATTACGGCCAGCGCTCAACTAGTGAATTGAGTGCGGCCCGTGCGATTGCCGCTGCAGCGGGGGTGACAAGGCACCATGTGATATCGCTCGGTATAGGCGCCTTGGGCGGTTCTGCTCTTACAGATCACGCAATCGCCGTACCCGAGCAAGATTGCTCGGGCATTCCGGTAACATATGTGCCAGCGCGCAACACGATTTTTCTTTCCTATGCACTGGCTTTGGCGGAAGTGTCCGGTGCTCAGGCGATCTATATCGGAGTAAATGCCCGCGATTACTCCGGCTACCCAGATTGTCGCTCGGAATTCATCGAGGCATTCGAAGCAATGGCAAATCTTGCAACCAAGTCTGCAGTCGAGGGTAAGCCGATTTCGATAAAAGTGCCCCTGATTGCGCTTAGTAAGGCCGAGATCATTCAGCGAGGTGCGCAACTCGGGGTGGACTATTCGTTGACAGTATCGTGTTATCAGGCAGATGTTAATGGTCGCGCTTGCGGTCGTTGTGACAGTTGTCGTTTCCGTCGCAAGGGGTTCGAAGAAGCAGGGATACCTGACGTCACGCGCTACGCTCTCGAGTGAAAAGACTTACAATTTTTCGATCTTGGACTTGTCTTTTTTTCTCATGATAGTAGTATGTGCGCCTTTCTTGCTTGGGTCGTTAGCTCAGTCGGTAGAGCAGTTGGCTTTTAACCAATTGGTCGTGCGTTCAAGTCGCACACGACCCACCACTTTTCTCCGCACCACATAGTTCCTGTGTCCTTATTCGCGAAGTCCTACATATGACGGCGATGACCGATACATCCGGAATGCTCGCATCAGACACGGAAATCGTCCGCACTCATCTGGCCAGAGTGACACTCTCCGAGCCACTCAGCGACATCGAGCTCGAAGAATGCAAAGCCCGCATCAAGACCTTGCTTCGCGAGCGCAACGCTGTGATTGTCGCGCATTACTATACGGACGCGCTCCTGCAATCGCTTGCCGAGGAAACCGGTGGGTTTGTCTCTGATTCGTTGGAAATGGCACGTTTCGGTCGTGACAGCAGTGCCACCACGCTGGTGGTCGCTGGCGTCCGATTCATGGGAGAAACAGCTTGCATTCTGAGTCCCGAAAAGACAGTCCTGATGCCAACACTGGAAGCGACCTGTTCGCTTGACGTAGCCTGTCCCGTTGACCGTTTCGCTGCATTCTGCGATGCACATCCCGATCACACCGTGGTGGTCTACGCCAATACTTCTGCGGCAGTGAAGGCCCGGGCTGACTGGGTGGTGACGTCCAGTATCGCCGTCGACGTCGTCGAGCATCTCGCAGCCAAGGGTGAGAAGATCATCTGGGCCCCGGACAGGCACCTCGGGAGCTACATTCAGGGCAGAACTGCAGCAGACATCCTGCTGTGGGATGGCGCCTGCATCGTGCATGAAGAGTTCAAGGCCAAAGGGCTGATGGAAATGCGCGCCATGTATCCCCGCGCCGCTGTTCTGGCCCACCCCGAGTCGCCTGCTGCGGTACTCGCTATCGCTGATGTGATTGGCTCCACCACCCAGATCATCAAGGCAGCCATGCAAATGCCCAACTCGCATTTCATCGTGGCGACAGACAAGGGGATTTTCTACAAGTTGCAGCAAATGGCTCCTGAGAAGACGTTTCTGATTGCTCCCACCGCCGGCCACGATGCCACCTGTCGCAGTTGCGCGCACTGTCCCTGGATGGCGATGAATTCATTGGAGCGCTTGCTTCAGTCGCTTGAGGCTGGCACCAACCGAGTCACTGTGTCGCCGGAACTCGCCAGGCGTGCCATGATCCCGCTGCAGCGCATGCTGGACTTCTCTGCAGCGTTGAAGCTCCACGTAAGTGGCAAGGCCTGACATCACTGTCTATATGGCTTGTGCAGCTCTGCCCATGCTCTGTACTTCTTGCGAACGCTGCCGAAGCCGGGCAATCAGGGGGGCATTGTTCTGACGTTCGGCCTCGATGCGCAGCGCATAGTCGAGTTGCTCTGATGCGCTGCGAAAATCCCCAACCAGAATGAAGTATTCAGCGCGTGCCTGGTGCACCTTGCTGACATCGCCCACCAAACCCTGCGTCTCTGCCAGGACATACCAGAGTTCGTGGTCCTCTGGACGCTGGCGGGTGTGATCCTCGAGCAATCGTGCTGCTTCTCCATACTCCCTTGCGGCGATCAGGGCGTCTGCATAAGCCATCGTGATCGGATGATTGCCAGGATTGATGGTGAGATGCCTGCGCAGGAAGTCCCTCGCCATCGCAGCTTCGTTGCCTTGGGTCAGAAGTTCTGCATGCGTGACGACATACGCGATGCGATTGGGGTCGCTCGTCAGCAGAGGCGCCAATGCCTCCTGAGCCAGGCCGAATTCCTTGTTCTTGCCATGCGCCAGCGCGAGGCCGTAGCGTGCCGCATTGCGAGCTGTATCGTCGGCCGCATCGCGCAGGGCCGCCTGAAAAGAGGCAATCGAGCTGGCCGCAGAGAGTTCGTAGTGCACCTGCACGCGCGCCCGCATGAGTTGATACTCGAGCCTGGGATTGGTAGGGCGTGCCGGATAGCGGGCTGCCCGGCCGCGCGTGTCGGCCACCCGCGACTCCGTGACCGGGTGTGACAGCAGAAACTCGGGCGGGCGCGAGCCAAAGCGGTTCAGCTCCAGAAGTCGCTCGAACATGGCTGGCATTTCGTTCGGGTCGTAACCAGCATCATAGAGTGTCTTGATGCCAAGTCTGTCCGCCTCTGCCTCATTGTTTCGCGAGAAGCGCAGCTGATTCTCCATAGCCCGACCCTGGGCTGCCATGATGGCAGCCTGTCCGGTGTCCGGGCTCGAGGTGCTCATGACGATGATGCTTGCCAGCAAGGTCGCCAACTCCGGGATTCTGCGGGCCTGAGCATCCTCAACGCTGCGGGCGAAATGGCGCTGACTGACATGGGCGATTTCATGCGCCAGGACAGAAGCGAACTCACCTTCGGTATGCGCATTCAGGAACAGGCCGCCATTGACCCCGATTATTCCGCCGGGCGCGGCGAAGGCATTCAGTTCTGGGCTGTCGACGATAATGAAGGACATGCGAAAGTCCTGCAGTTCGCTATGCAGCGCCAGATTCTGCGTCACGTTCACCAGATAGTCATTGATCAAGGGGTCAGGAATAGTCTTGCTGGTGCGGCGAATGGAGCGCAGAAACTCTCGGCCCAAGGCATGTTCGTCCTCAAGCGAGATGAGACTGGAGATGCGATCCCCCAGGCTTGGGATCTGCACCTGGGCATCGCTGGGCATGGACACCATGAGTGTCGTTGCGATCGCACACATCAGGGGGAGCAGTTTCGTCATGAGAAATGGAAGATTTCCGGGTGGCAGGCCTGGGGCAACTGTAATGCTAAGACCGTCGAGTGTACAAATAATTCCACCCGTAACAGGTCCTATCGCTGGCTGAAACGCTCTGAGTGGTGGCCTGATCAGTGCGCTTGCTGCTACACTGTGGACCATGAAAATCCATGCTGATCAGGAACTTGATGCCAGTGGGCTAATGTGTCCACTTCCACTGTTGAAGGCAAAGCTTGCCTTGAATGCGATGCAGCCACAGCAGGTTCTCAAGGTCATCGCTACTGACCCTGGCTCCGAGCGCGATTTCCATGTCTTCGTGCAGCAGAGTCGACACGCGATTCTTGAGTTCGTCAAGGATGACGCTGCGTATTTCTACTGGATCAGGAAAGGCTGAGGGTCCATTAGAAAGCTGCTGCGCAGCTTCTTCGATCGCTATTTTCATGACGAAGTGGCCATCATTTTCGTCATTCTACTTGGCATCGCGCTGCTGGTCCTCGTCACCATGGGCTCGATTCTGGCGCCACTGTTCGCCGCCATTGTCGCCGCATACCTGCTGCAGGGTTTGATCAATTCGCTGTTGCGTTACGGTATCTCGCACCGGCTTGCCTTCGCGCTGGTGTATTCGCTCTTTGTCGGTTTCTTCGTCGCCATTCTCTTCTTTGTGCTGCCTCAGGCCTGGGTGCAGTTGGGACGCTTCATCAACGATCTGCCCAGACTCATCAATGAAGGTCAGGAGGTGCTGCTGCATCTGCCTGACTCCTATCCCGGTCTCGTGAGCGAGCAACAGGTGCAGCGATTGATCTCGACCCTGCGTGGCGATCTAGCTTTGCTCGGGCAGCGTGTCGTGTCTTATTCAATTTCGAGCATTCCGCGCATTTTCAACTGGGTGATCTTTCTGGTTCTAGTCCCGGTGCTGGTGTTCATCATGTTGAAGGACAAGACGTTGCTGGTGCACTGGATCAGCAATTCCTTGCCGCACAATCGGCCCTTGATGCTGCAGGTGTGGCAGGAAATGGACATGCAGCTTGCCAATTACATTCGCGGCAAGATTCTCGAGATATTCATCGTCGGCGGCACGACTTATGTGGCCTTTCTGGTGTTAGGGGTGAGCTACACATTGCTGTTGGCCGTGCTGGTCGGACTGAGTGTGGTGGTGCCCTTCATCGGAGTGGCAGTGGTCGCCATTCCTGTCGCGCTGGTAGCCTATGTGCAGTGGGGCTTCAGCAACGAGTTCATCGCTGTGATGCTCGTCTATGCTGTGATCCAGTTGCTGGATGCCAACGTGCTGGTGCCCGTGATCTTCTCTGAAACTGTCAATCTGCATCCGGTAGCCATCATCGCGGCAGTGCTGGTGTTTGGCGGACTCTGAGGCCTCGCGGGCGTCTTCTTTGCCATTCCATTGGCGACTCTCATCAAGGCCATCATCAATGCCTGGCCAGACACTACCCGCAAGCAGCCCTTGCCTCGCTCACACTGAACCCCTGATTCTGTGCGGCGGCTGGCGGATGTGGTACAGTCGCGAGCCGGGTTTGACCGAGTTGCAGAGCTGAGGAAATGCAATGATTCAAGGCAGTATCGTGGCCATCGTCACGCCGATGTTTCCGAATGGTGACATCGACTACGACGCCTTTGACAGGCTGATAGAGTGGCATATTGCCAGCGGTACGGATGCCATAGTCGTGGCTGGCACGACAGGCGAGTCTCCCACCCTGTCTGAGCAGGAACACTGCGAGTTGATGCGTCACTGTGTAGACACGGTGGCGGGGCGGATTCCAGTCATTGCCGGCACTGGATCCAACTCCACCCGCGAAGCCATCTATTTCACCCGGGCAGCCATGGAATACGGCGCCGATGCCTGCCTGCTGGTCGCTCCCTATTACAACAAGCCCAGCCAAGAAGGCTTGTATCAACACTTCAAGAAAGTTTCGGAAGAAGTTGATATAAAACAGATTTTGTACAATGTTCCTTCTCGAACCGGATGCGACTTGCTGCCGCCCACCGTAGCGCGGCTTGCCGACTTGGAAAACATCGTTGGCATCAAGGAAGCCTCGGGAGACATGGGTCGTTGCCGCGACTTGCTGCGGCTGTGCGGTGACCGCATCAGCATCTATGGTGGCGACGATGCCACGGCGCGGACGCTGCTGCTCGAAGGCGGGCGCGGCAATATTTCGGTAACGGCCAATCTGCTGCCTGCACAGATGCATCGCATGTGCGCATTGGCGATGCAGGGTGACGCCGATGGAGCGATGGCCGTCGATGCGCCGCTCGCTGCACTGCATGACAAGCTCTTCGTCGAAGGCAATCCGGTACCGATCAAGTGGGCCATGGCAAGGCTGGGGCTGATCAAGCCGGGTGTCCGACTGCCATTGGTGGACTTGAGTACGGGGTTCCACGACGTCCTCACGGCGGCCATGCGCCAGGCCGGACTGATGCAGTGATGCATCGCTGACCGAACGGCCGCCGGGACCAGACAACGCAACGCGAACAACACTGGGTGTGAAAGGCATGATGAAGGCATATAGAGCGGTAATCCTGATGACAGCTGTCAGCGCCACGCTGTCCGCATGCTCCTATCTGACTGGCGATGACGGCGTGTTCCGGGATCGTCAGGGTGACTATTTGGTTTCGCCCGTCATCCCACCAATGAGCATTCCGGACACCCTGGACAGCTACACGCTTGATGCGCTCTATGTGGTGCCCGACGATGTCCCCGTAGACAAGCCTTTCTTCATGGAGGCACCTGCACCGCGAGCCATGGACACCAATGTCCGCGAAGGCGTGGTGGTGCAGCGTTTCGGAGATCGTCGCTGGATCGTGATCGGCGCCGAACCAGGGCAGGTCTGGCCACGCCTGCGTGACTACTGGTCCACCGCGCAGATTCCGCTGAGCGCGGAAGATCCCATCGCGGCCATCATGGAAACGGCCTGGCTGGGTGAACCCGGTACCCGCAACAAGTACCAGGTGCGTATCGAGCCGGGCCTGCATTCGGGCAATTCCGAGATCTATGTCGTGCAGGTGGGCGAAGCCTTCGTGGCGGATGTGAATGCCCCGATCGTCTGGCCCACGCGCTCGGCTGATCTCGAGATCGAGACACGCATGCTCGACGATATTTCGCTCTATCTGGCGGACCGCACGGACCTGTATCGCGCCTCTTCGGTCTCCCTGCTAGCCGGTAGCATCGAGGCTGAAAGCAAGGCGGGCATCGTACGCACCGCCTCCGGCGACACTTTGCAGCTGCGCATTGATTTTGATCGAGCATGGTCTCAGGTGTCCCAGGCTCTCGGCAATGCTGGCGTCGAGATAACAAGCAGCGAGCGGGATGCAGCTACCCTCTTAGTGAATTACTCCCCGGTTGCCGAAGAGGATCGACCTGGTTTCTTCGGGCGCCTGTTTGGCGGCAATGAGGAGGCTTTGCTGCCTGTGGCCATCACGTTGCGCCTGGAGCGGGAAGAGGGTTACATCGCCGTGGTCGCGGAGGAGGGCGCGGACGTGCCAGTGCAAATCCGCGACGCCCTCATCCGCGCCGTGCACACCAATCTGATCTGAGCCCCATGCCATGCGCCGAACGCTGGCGAGAAGCTCCGGGATATCACACTCATGAGCATGACACCGGAAGTACTGGCGCTGGCGGGCGTGGTGCTGGTGCTAGGCAGTCTCTGTCTGGCGCTGGTCCTGCGTCGTCCGCCAGACCTTTCGGCCTCGGTGGCCGCCCTGAAGGAGCGTATCAGTGCGCGGGAGGGCGATCTGGCTGCGCAGACCCAGCGCAGCAGCACGCTTGATGCCGAAGTTGCGGCCCTGCGGGAGACTGTCGCCGGGTATCGTGAACAGGTGGTGCAGTTGCAGACGTTGCTGGATCAAGAGCGGCGTCAGACCGCTGAGAAGCTGACGCTGCTCCATGCGGCGCGTGAGCAAATGGCCTTGCAGTTCAAGTCACTGGCTGACGACATTCTCGAGGACAAGAGTCGTCGTTTCACGGCAAGCAACAAGGAAAGCATCGGCGAAATACTGCGCCCCCTCAGCGAACGGCTGCAGCACTTTGAAAAAAGGGTCGAGGAAACCTACGACAAGGAAGCGAGGGAGCGCTTCTCCCTCGCCAGCGAGATCCGCAATCTGCAGGTTCTCAATGCGCGCATCAGTGATGATGCCGTCAATCTCACCAATGCCCTGAAGGGAGAGAACAAGACACAGGGCACCTGGGGTGAGGTGATCCTGGAATCCATTCTTGAGAAGTCCGGCCTGGTCAAGGGGCGTGAGTACACGACGCAGGTCAGCCTGAAGTCGGCCGACGGCGCACGTGTGCAACCCGATGTCATTGTGCAGCTGCCCGAGAACAAGCAGATCATCATCGACGCCAAGGTGTCACTCAAAGCCTACGAAGCCTGGTGCTCAGAGCAGGATGTCGACAAGCGCCAGGCGCTGCTGCAGCAGCATGTGCAGTCGGTGCGCCAGCATGTGAAGGCCCTGGGCAGCAAGGACTACCAGAATCTGCAATCCCTGAACTCCCTGGATTTCGTGTTGCTGTTCATGCCCGTGGAGGCCGCGTTCTCCGTCGCCGTGCAGCAGGATGCCGAGCTGTTTAGCCAGGCCTTCGATCAAAACATCATTCTGGTTGGCCCGTCCACCTTGCTGGCCACCCTGCGCACGATCCAGAACATCTGGCGTCATGAACAACAGAATCGCAATGCCATCGAGATCGCGATTGCGGCGGGGGCACTATACGACAAGTTCGTTGCTTTCGTCGGCGACCTGGAAGAGATCGGTCAGCGTATCGACGCGACGCGCAAGACCTACGACAAGGCCCACAACAAGCTGAGTTCGGGCAATGGCAATCTCGTTGCGCGCGTCGAGAACATGAAAAAGCTTGGCGCGCGCACCAGCAAGAGACATGCAGCGCAACTGCTGGCCAAGGCCGGTGATGGCGGCCTCGAGGCGCTGGAGCGTGCCAGTGCGAAGGGGGAAGAATGAGCATGCTCGACCAGCTGGACGAAATACTGGCGTTTCTGCCTTGCGCCACCCCTGATGCATGGCTGGAGGAAGCGCTGCATCAGCAGGACATCCTGTTGATCGATCATGCCAATTGCGAGAAGAAGGCTGCGGCCACGGCCATGAGTCTGCTTTACAAGTTCTCCGAGCACACCGAGCTACTGCGCAAGATGTCCCATCTCGCGCGCGAGGAATTACTGCATTTCGAGCAAGTGGTGAATCTGCTGGCCGAGCGCCGCATCCGCTACATTCATCTCGGTGCCTCGCGCTATGCCGGCGGGCTGCGTGATCAACTGCGCAAGGACGCCAGGGGGCAGCTGATTGACACCTTGATCGTCGGCGCCTTCGTCGAGGCGCGCTCCTGCGAGCGTTTTGCACGCCTTGCACCCCTGCTCGACCCCGTCCTGGCGCGCTTCTACCGAGGGCTGCTGCGCTCCGAAGCGCGCCATTTTCAGGACTATCTGAGTCTTGCACAGCTCTACAGCAAGGAAGACATCGCGCCCCATGTGCAGCGCATTCGCGCGGTGGAAGAGCAACTGATCACCAGTGAGGATCCGGTGTTTCGGTTCCACAGCGGCGTTCCGCCAGGCGAGATCAGCCAGCGCAGTTCGCAGGACGCGTGAGATTGGCCTGCAACCGTTGCTCCAGCGCATCGAGTTGACGGCAAAGGACGCGTTCATTGCCCGTCAGCACCACGGTAGTCAGTGCGCGCATCGACAGCAGCGGGGCGATGTCGGTCAGCTGATTGCCGGTGGCATTCACACCGCTGAGGCGGGGCAGGGCGGAAAGAGGGGCGAGGCTGCTGAGCCGATTGTTGCTCAGATCCAGATACTGTAACCCGGCTATGGCTCCGATACCTTCCAGGTCCTCGATTTCCCAGTCCGGGCAGGCGAGTATGGATAAGGAAGCAAGAGTCGCTCCGGGCTGTTGCAAGGCGAAATTCACGCAGGCCTGCAAGCCTGGATCGGCAAATCGATAGGTGCTGGCAGCAGGCCGTGGATCAAAGACCGTGCGCTCATTGATGCTCACTGCAAAGCGCTGTGAACAGGCTGTCAGGGTCATCAGCACGAGCCACAGGATCCGCCTCGAATATCTCACTCTACCGTCCTTGCGCAACCGCGTGCGTCTGTGTCAATGCCTGCGTCAGTCTCAGTCAGGCAGCATACTTCATCGCCCTGGCGCTGTGGAATTGCGCCACGAGTCCAGTTAGTATGCCTCACCGTCATTTCCCACTCCCAATCAAGGATATCACCATGACATTCAATCGTTCTCTGAGCCTGCGCAGCGTTGTTGCGGCTCTCTCTTTCTCTGCATTGACAGTGCAGGCTGCAGAGGGTGATGTCGATCTCACCTCCGAGCAGAACCAGATCAGCTACAGCATCGGCGTGAACATCGGTCAGAACCTGCAGGGCCAGGGCATCATGGATTCCGTCAATCTGGACGCATTCTTCGCCGGCATCAGCGATGTCATCGCCGGACAGCCCCGGCTGAGCATGGAGCAGATGATGACGGCGCTGCAGAGCTTTCAGGCTCAGCTGACCGCCGAACAGGAAGCGGCCGATGCGGCCGCCAAGGCCGAAAGCGACGCCTTCCTGGCTGCCAATGCCCAGGTCGATGGCGTGATCACCACCGCCTCCGGATTGCAGTACCAGGTGCTGGCATCCGGCGATGCCTCCGGTACCTCCCCGACGTTGCAGGACAGCGTGCTCGCGCACTACCACGGGACATTCATCGATGGCTCTGTTTTCGACAGTTCCGTTGAGCGTGGTGAACCCGCCGAATTTGGTGTCAGTCAGGTGATCGCCGGCTGGACAGAGGCACTGCAGCTGATGAAGAAAGGTGACAAGTGGAAGCTCTTCATTCCCGCAGCCCTGGCTTACGGCGAAACCGGTTCCGGTCCCATCGGCCCGCACTCGGCCCTGATCTTCGAAGTCGAGCTTCTTGAGATCAACGGTCAATAATCACGGGAGAGGCAGGCAATGCACATGCACGATTTCAACGCGCGCCTGTTGAATTTCATTGCTTCCTCCCCAACCCCGTTTCACGCCGTGGCCAGCATGGCCGATCGTCTGCTGGCAGCCGGCTTCGAGCTGCTGGACGAAGGCGATGCCTGGCAATTGCAGCCGGGTCACCGCTATTTCGTCACTCGCAATGCCTCCTCGCTGATCGCATTCACCTTGCCTCACGCCAGTGTGCTGACGGCAGCACCGTTGGCCGTACGTCTGGTGGGTACTCATACCGATAGTCCCTGCCTGCGCATCAAGCCACTGCCTGACCTGCGTCGCAACAACTACCTGCAACTCGGTGTTGAAGTGTATGGGGGCGCTCTGCTGAATCCGTGGTTCGACCGCGATCTTTCCATCGCGGGTCGCGTGGATTATCTGAGTACGGACAATTCTCTGCGCTCGTCGCTGATCGACATGCGACGAGCGGTCGCCATCATCCCCAGTCTGGCCATTCACCTGGATCGCGAGGCGAACCAGAGCAAGTCGGTGAATGCCCAGAGGGATCTGCCGCCTGTGCTGTCAATTGCCGGCGTGCGAGACGGCTCTTTCGATGACCTGTTGCTTGCCCACCTCCACGACTCCGGGGTTGCACCGGATGCCGCACGGGTTATGAGTCATGAGCTCAGTTTCTACGATACCCAGGCGCCGGCCATCATCGGGCTGCATCAGGAATTCATCGCCTCGGCACGACTCGACAATCTGCTGAGCTGTCACGTCGGTCTGGAAGCCTTGCTCGAAGCGGGTGTCGACACCTGCAACATGCTGATCTGTTCCGATCACGAAGAAGTGGGCAGCACATCAGCCAGCGGGGCGCAGGGGCCGTTCCTGCGCTCTGTTCTGGAACGCATAATTGCAAGCGGTCCAGGGGAAACACGCTTGCGTGCAGAGGATCTCGAACGCACCGTGCGCAGCTCCCTGTTGCTGTCGATCGACAATGCACATGGCGTGCATCCGAACTTCATGGACAAACACGACGGCAATCACGGTCCGGTGCTGAACCAGGGACCCGTGATCAAGATCAACGCCAATCAACGCTACGCCAGCAACAGCCGCTCGGTATCCAGTTTCAAGTCACTGTGCCTGCAGGCGGATGTGCCCTTTCAGAGTTTCGTGGTGCGCAGCGACATGGCCTGTGGCAGCACAATCGGGCCAATCACGGCAGCCGGTCTGGGCATTGAGACCGTGGACGTCGGCGTGCCTACCTTTGCGATGCATTCCATTCGCGAACTTGCCGGTAGTGAAGACGCATTTAGTCTTTACAAGGCGGTTCGCGTTTTCTTCACGCGCTCGCCGGTTCGCGTCTGAGTCGGCGCAGAATGAATCTTGCCGGATGCAGCGCTTCCAGCGCAGGCGTCGCCAATGGCAGCGCTTCGCCACACATCAGGCTTGCCAGGTATTCCGCCAGCAGTGGGGAGTTGGCAATGCCGTGAGAGCCATGCCCGACGTTGATGTACACGCCTGGATAACACGGAAGTGCTGTGTGCGGACGCTTGCGCTGCTGCTGCGGCAATGCCCGGAAAAGCAGTTCCAGCGCTGATGCATCCACTGCCGGTCCAACCATGGGGATGCGATCCGGGCTGCCGGCGCGCACAGCCACTCTTGCTCCCGTCAGCGTCATGTCGGTGATGTTTGCCTGCAGCAGATGCGGCGCGATTCCCTCCAGGTTCTCACGGTCCTCTCTTGGCGTGGGCGTCATGTCGCTCACATCCCTGGAGTAGCTCGCACCGGCACAGTGTTCGCCATGCAGGGCCGGACTGATGTAGCTGCGACCACAGACGACGGTGCGCAAAGCGCTACTGGCTGAGGTGGCGCTCAAGTGGCTGAGTTGGCCGCGCAGCGGAATCACCGGCAGGTGCGCGGTCTGCGCCAGACCCGTCGCTGCTGTGCTGTTCGCGATCACCACATTGTCCGCTTCAGCCAGAATGTCGCCCTGCGGCCCCAGTGCCTGCCACTTCCCGCAATACGCGTGCAGTGCGCGCACGTCCCTGCCGCAATGCGTGGAGATCAAGGGGTGCTGCAGCCATGCAGCACACAGGGCGGCGGGACGCAGCCAACCGCCCAGGGGGATGAAATTGCCGCCGCCATCCAGTGCCATCCCCGCGAGCTGGCTTGCGTGACCCTGGTCGACGCGATGCACGACCGCAGGTGCGTACAGGTCCAGGCGAACGTCCGGGCAGCGTTCGCGACGTGAGGAAAACGCGGTATCGAGATTCAGCACGCCGCAGCGTTGCCAGTGTATCGAAGGGTGCAAGGCCTGCATCGTGTCATAGTGACGCGAGGCGTACAGGAATGCCTGCAGATTGAATTGCCAGGCTCCGTCCACGGCATTGTTGAGGCGACATTGCAGCACGCCCTGGCGATTGCCAGACGCCCCTGAGGCAATCTCGGTGCCGCGTTCCAGAACACTCACGCGGCAGCCCCGTTGAGCAAGGCTCCAGGCGGTGCTGCAGCCGGCAAGTCCGGCGCCAATGACGATCACGTGGCGTAGAGTCGGTGAGGGCGGGGGAAGCTGCAGCCAACGTCTTGCTACTGTCGGGGCCTGAGTCTCGCGCGGTCGCGCTTGCAGGCCGCCACGCAGCATTTGCCGTTTCTGCCCGAAGCCGGGCTGCTTTTCCACGCTGAAACCGTTCTCGCGCAAGGTTCTTACCACCTGCCCGGCGACACTGTATGTGCTCAAGGTGGCATCCGCTCGGCTGAGTCGATTGACTTGTGCAATCAGGGAGGGGCTCCAGAGTTCGGGATTTGTGCGAGGGGCAAAGCCGTCGAGGAACCATGCATCCACGACACCACCACGTGCATCTTCATGGGCGCTCAGCGACTGTTGCGCGTCGCCGTAATACAGGTCCAGCGTGATGCTCGCGCGGCCACGGGCATCGTGAAACAGCAGCCGATGCACTCCGCTGGTGTGGTCGGGATATTGCGCAAGCAGCTGCGCGGCGTGGTCTGCAAGCTCAGGCCACTGGGCCAGTGCACGGTGCATGGCGGCATGCTGCAGAGGGTATTTTTCGCAAGCGATGTAATGCAGGCGCAGACAGTGTGGAGCGGTTTCCTGCCAGGCTCGCCAGCAGCACAGAAAATTCAGACCGGTGCCGAATCCCAGTTCCGCCACGCTGAAGTGACCGCGAGCCTCGGGGGTATCGTTGCGCAGTTTCTCGTCGAGTGCCGCCCAGCGCTCGCGCAGCCTGTTGGCGGCGATGAACACATGTTCCGTCTCCGCCAGTCCGCCTTGTCGCGAGAAATAGATGTCCTGGTATTGCGCAGAAAAGGGAGCACCTGACTCCTGCCATTCGAGACTGGCGTTTTGCAGGGTTGTCAGGCTGTCTGAGGCTGAATTTTGCATCGGAGCAGTGTAGCAGAAGCCCTGTCTGCAGTGGCCCCTTGCCCTGTTGCCGTGGCATCTGCGGACGAATAGGGTAAAATGCGCGACTTTCAAATTCCGACAGCCTATCGAGAACCGCATGATCGAAACCAATCCGACCCATCTGAAGATCAAGGATTTCACCGCCCGCACCGATGTTCTTCGGGGGTATCTTTGACTACGATGAAAAGAAAGACCGTCTGCGCGAAGTAGAGCTGGAACTCGGCGAATCCAATGTCTGGGACAAGCCCGAAGTGGCTCAGGCTCTGGGGCGCGAGCGTTCCGAGCTGGAGTTGGTGGTGAGCACCATCGACGCGCTCTACAGCGGTCTCAACGATTGCACCGAGCTGCTCGCGCTTGCCGAAGAGGAGCAGGATGCAGCTCTGTTCGATGAAGTGAATGCCGAGCTCGAGACGCTGGGCGGCAAGCTATCCGCACTCGAATTCCGTCGCATGTTTTCGGGCAAGATGGATGTCAACAATGCCTATCTCGACATCCAGGCAGGTTCCGGCGGCACCGAGGCGCAGGACTGGGCTGAAATGCTGCTGCGCATGTACCTGCGCTGGGGCGAGGCCAAGGGCTTCAATGTCGAAGTCGCTGAAGTCTCGGCCGGCGAAGTGGCTGGCATCAAGAGTGCCACGATTCACGTGTCCGGCGAGTATGCCTTCGGCTGGCTGCGCACAGAGACGGGTGTGCACCGTCTGGTTCGCAAGTCACCCTTCGATTCGGGCAATCGCCGTCATACCTCGTTCTCTTCCGTGTTCGTGTCACCCGAAGTGGATGATGACATCGACATCGAGTTGAACATGGGCGATGTGCGCGTGGATACCTACCGCGCCAGCGGTGCCGGCGGTCAGCACATCAACAAGACCGACTCCGCCGTGCGCCTGACCCATGAACCCTCGGGCATCGTGGTGCAGTGCCAGAACCAGCGCTCGCAGCACAAGAACAAGGACGAAGCCATCAAGATGCTGAAAGCCCGTCTGTACGAGATGGAGGAGTTGAAGCGTCGCCAGGCTGCGCAGGCGATCGAGGAAGAGAAAGCGGACATCGGCTGGGGCAGTCAGATCCGCTCCTATGTGCTGGATCAGTCACGCATCAAGGACTTGCGCACAGGGGTGGAAGTCAGCAATACAGGCGCAGTGCTGGATGGCGACCTGGACAAGTTCATCGAAGCTAGTTTGAAAATGGGGTTATGAATCACGTGACAGAACACAATCAGCAGGGCGGCAGCGACGAGTCGCATCACGACGAGAACAAACTGATTGCCTTGCGCCGCGAGAAACTCGATGCCATTCGTGCGCGCCGCAATGCCTTCCCCAACGACTTTCGTCGCACGCATTACGCGGCCGATCTGATCAAGTCTCATGGCGAGCAGGACAGGGAAACACTGGAAACGCTGGCACCACACGTGAAGGTGGCAGGTCGCCTCATTCGCATGCGCGGGCCTTTCCTGGTGATTCAGGATGTGTCCGAACAGATCCAGCTGTACTTCAATCCCAAGGAGCTTGACGAAGCGCTGCTGGCCGAGATCAAGGGGCTTGATCTGGGGGATATCGTCGGTGTAGAAGGGCGCGTGTTCAAGACCGGCAAGGGCGAACTTACTGTGTGGATTGCCTCGCTGCGCCTTCTCACCAAGTCGCTGCGTCCGCTGCCCGACAAGTACCGCGGTCTGGCCGACACCGAAGTGCGTTACCGCCAGCGTTATGTCGACCTTATCGCCAACGAAGCCTCACGTGCCACGTTCGTCACGCGTTCCAGAATCATCCGCTGCCTGCGTCACTTCTTCGAGGCCCATGGCTTCATGGAAGTGGAAACGCCGATGATGCAGGTGATTCCGGGCGGTGCGTCGGCCAAGCCCTTCATCACGCATCACAATGCCCTGGACCAGCAGATGTATCTGCGCATCGCGCCGGAACTCTATCTCAAGCGTCTGGTAGTGGGTGGTTTCGAGCGTGTTTTCGAGATCAACCGCAATTTCCGCAACGAGGGGCTGTCCACGCGCCACAATCCCGAGTTCACGATGATCGAGTTCTATCAGGCCTACGCCGATTACCACGATCTCATGGACTTGACCGAGGAGCTGTTCCGTCGCATTGCCACCGAGGTGCAGGGCACCATGCTGGTGACCTATCAGGGGCTGACCATCGATTTCGGTCAGCCTTTCAGTCGCCTCAGCGTGCGCGAGTCCATCGTGCGTCACTGCCCGGGCGTGCGCATGGAGCAGCTGGCGACGCGGGAGAGCGCTGCTGCGCTGGCGCGGCAGATGGGTGTGCACATGGAAGACTCCTGGGGCCACGGCCGCGTCTGCATGGCCATTTTCGACGAGAAAGTGGAACACCTGCTGCTGCAGCCCACTTTCATCACCGAATACCCCACCGAGGTATCGCCGCTGGCCCGCGCCAACGATGAGAATCCGGATGTCACCGATCGCTTCGAGCTGTTCATTGGCGGACGCGAGATCGCCAATGGCTTCTCCGAGCTCAATGATGCCGAAGACCAGGCCCGTCGCTTCCACGAGCAGGTGGCGCAGAAGGAATCCGGCGATGACGAGGCCATGCATTACGACGCAGACTATGTGACCGCGCTTGAGTACGGTCTGCCGCCAACGGCGGGTGAGGGTATCGGTGTTGACCGACTGGTCATGTTGTTCACGGATGCTCCCTCGATCAAGGATGTGTTGTTGTTCCCCCATATGCGGCCGCATCTCGACAAGTAGAGCAAGGCGGAGAATCCGGTGGACAGAGTGCAGCTTGACGCGTCCTGGAAGGCATTGCTGCAGCCGGAATTCGAGCACGAGTACATGCGCCAGTTGCGCGCCTTCCTGCTGCAGGAAAAGCAGTCGGGCAAGCAGGTGTACCCCGCTGGCAAGGACATGTTCAACGCGCTCAATTCCACCCCGTTCGATCGCGTGTGCGTGGTGATTCTGGGGCAGGACCCGTACCACGGCCCTGGGCAGGCTCATGGTCTGTGCTTTTCCGTGCAGCAGGGTGTCGAGATTCCGCCTTCCCTGCGCAATATCTATAAGGAACTTTCCAGCGATCTTGGTATTCTGCCAGCACGCCATGGCTGTCTGCAGTCCTGGGCGTCTCAAGGGGTGTTGTTGCTCAATGCCGTGCTGAGCGTGGAAGCCGGACGCGCCGGGTCGCATCAGGGCCGCGGCTGGGAGCAGTTCACGGATCGCATCATCGCGCTGCTCAATGAACGCCGCGAGCATCTTGTCTTCATGCTCTGGGGCAGTCACGCGCAGAAGAAGGGCCAGTTCATCGATCGTTCCCGCCATCTCGTGCTCGAGTCGCCGCATCCCTCGCCGTTGTCCGCCAGTCGGGGTTTTCTGGGCAACCGGCATTTTTCCCGCGCCAATCAGTACTTGCTTGCGCATGGTCGCGACGCAGTGGACTGGCGCGTTCTTCCGACCACAGGGGGCTTGTGATGACTGCCATTCAGGGAAGCGACAAGGTGTGCATCGTCGTGGGTGCCGGCCATGCGGGTTCGGCGCTGGCCGTGCAGTTGCGCAAGGAGGGCTGGAGTGGTCGCATCGTGCTGATCGGTGCGGAATCCGCGCTGCCCTATCATCGTCCGCCCTTGTCCAAGGCCGTGCTGGCCGGCGAGAAATCGCTTGACGCGATCGCTCTGCGCCCGTTGTCGCACTACGCAGCCAGTGGTGTGGAGTTGCGTCAAGGCGAGCGTGTGGTGGCGATCGATCGTCAGGCGCAGACGGTGTTGCTGAACGGGGGGGAATCCCTGCGGTACGACGCACTTGCCCTGTGTACGGGCACCGTTGCCAGAACCCTCCCACGTGCGAGCGAGCTGCAGGGGGTGTTTACCTTGCGCACGGCCGAGGATGCGCAGCGCATCCGCACAGCGGCGGCTGGCGCCAAGCGCGCCGTGATTGTCGGCGGGGGTTACATCGGCCTCGAAGTGGCCGCCGTGTTGCGTACACAAGGCCTGGAGGTCGCTGTGCTGGAAGCGGCGAGTCGGTTGCTCGCGCGCGTCGCGCATCCGGTGGTGTCAGACTACTTTGCCGCGCTGCATGCCCGTCATGGCGTGACGATACTGACAGGCATTGGCGGCATAGCACTGCTGGGCGAATCCGCTGTGAGCGGCGTGCGAGAAGCGAGCGGCCGTATTCATCCGGCCGATCTGGTGATTGTCGGCATTGGCGTGCTGCCGGAGCTTGGGCTGGCCCGTGACGCAGGATTGGAAGTGGACAATGGCATTGTCGTGGACGCCTACGCCTGTACCAGTGATCCGCACATCTACGCAGCTGGCGACTGCACCTGGCACCCCTCCGCACGCTATGGTCGTCGTCTGCGTCTGGAGTCGGTGCAAAACGCATTGGATCAGGCGCGCGTGGTGGCGGCCAACCTCTGCGGTAAACAAGTGCTCTATGAGGCTCTGCCATGGTTCTGGTCGGATCAGTACAACATCAAGCTGCAGAGTGCCGGCCTGTTGCTGGAGCGGGAAACGCTCGTGCTGCGGGGCGATCCACACCACGCCGAGGAATCCGGGTTCTGCGCCTTTCATCTGCGCGGCGAGGTGATGGTGGCTGCTGATTGCATCAATCGTGCGAAAGAGTTCATCACTTGCAAGCGGCTGATAGCGGAGCGCCTGCGGGTGAACGTGCAGGCCCTCGCCGACGAGAACAGCGGGGTTGATTCCTTCGAACGGCGTGACGACGTGCTCTGAGCTCAGAGCGGGCCTGCGTAGATACAGCCGCTGGTGCAGGTTTCTCTGATCTCGATGCGACTCAGCGCGGGCAGGGCAGGTTTGAGACGCTGCCAGATCCAGATCGCAAGGTTCTCGCTGGTCGGGTTTTCCAGCCCGGGAATCTCGTTCAGGTAGTAGTGATCCAGCTGCTTCCACACCGGGTGAAAGGCGTCCTTGATGTCGCCGAAATCCATCACCCACCCCGAGTGTTCGCCCACCGGGCCGCTGACATGGATACGCACCGCGAAGGAGTGACCGTGCAGGCGCGCGCACTTGTGTCCTGCAGGCACATTGGGCAGTCGGTGGGCCGCTTCGAAGGTGAATTCCTTGTAGATATCCATGCTGGCTCGGTGTATTTCCTGAGGCTTCTTGGCCAAGAGGCTCCGATATGCGCCCTGGCCAGAATGGGCCGCAAGGATACCCACAGTTCGGATTCAAGTACAGCCATAGTCCCCGGTATTCCGGGAACGTTCCCCGCAGTGCGACTTCCTTGATGCGTCTCAGGGATGCCAGGCAACGCATTGCCCGCAGCCTGCAGCTGGCATCGGTTCGCTGAGCGATTCTCTCGACACGCGCAAACCTGCAGGCCGACGGGCAGTAGCCCAGCGATCGCTGCAAGCTCGGGCAGCTGGTGGAACGTCTGACCGACTCCGGTGTGCAGGTCACAGGCTTCGACGTCACCTTTCCAGAGCCTCAGCGCAAGCTCTTGCGTCACATCGAAGTTCGAGGCGATGGACTCACGCGGGCGTCCGATTTCGTCAAACGACGGCGCACACTCGAGCAGGAACTGGATGCCGCTATGCCGACCTCTTGTCCGGGCAGGCAACTGCCAAGTCCCTGGTGTCCGGGCTGCTTGCCGTGTCGTTCAATCCTGTGCCGGCTGTTGAGTTTGGCACCTTGTCTTCACCCATCGTCGGCCAGGATGCCAGCATCGTGATTCAGCTGCCTTTTTGTTGATGGCATCATCCCACGCGTACCTCTGGTCATGCGCTGTCGCGATCAATATGTGCCACCTGCCCACATTGATGCGATGCTGCAGAATCCCGAGACCTGAAGCGTCTCACGAGAGAGTCGCAAAATTGCAATTCTATTTGCAGAAATCCGGCATTTGGCCACTGACTCGGAAGCGCTGACAGCCACCTGGCGCAAGCAATTGTTGAACGAGCTTTTCACATAGATCACCAGCATAATCAGTACGATCATGGTCTTCGGGGCGCAACGCTGGAGAATCTAGAGCATCGCAGCAATGCGGAGCAGGCGGCATTGCGGAGTCTCGATGACGTGGAGTGCCTGCGACAGGAGTTTTCGCGCAAATGCCTTTTCCCGATCGGCATCGGCATAGTCGTGCACACAGGCATTGTGAACGCTGGGGCATGGAGTTGGTTTATTCTCGCGCCTATCCGCTGAGCGCGAATGCCAAAGCCTCTGCGAAATTGCTTGCGAAAGTGGCGCAATATCATGCAGCGCCCGACAGTTGATGGGCGCAGGAATGGATCGCGGCCCGGCAGCGTTTCGAGGCGTTACTCGCAGCCGCATCTCATGTTCATCTCTACGAAATCCATCTGGAAGGGATTGCCAATCTGCGCACTCAGAGCCTGTTATCCCATGGGGATGGATCCTTCCAGGACCTGAGTAAATGAGCCTCGCACTTGACATAAAGCTTCACGTTCCGGTCAGGATCGCTGCAGGTTTTTACGTGCGGAGACGGCCAAGAAAATTGATTGACAGGGCATTTCAACTGGGTAAAATGCGCGTCACCCAAGAGAACGGGTGTTTAGCTCAGTTGGTAGAGCGTCGCCCTTACAAGGCGAATGTCGGGGGTTCAAATCCCTCAACACCCACCAGACTCTCTCGGGGTCTGCCGTAAAAATGTTTGTGTGGACCGGTAGTTCAGCCGGTTAGAATGCCGGCCTGTCACGCCGGAGGTCGCGGGTTCGAGTCCCGTCCGGTCCGCCACTAACGTCGCTGTTTTTCAGTCACCCCGCATCGCCCTGCCAAACTGTTTCTGAGCTCTACTGCACGCGTTTTTTCCTGTGAATAAAGGCGCACTTGGCACCCTTGCATCTCGTATCACAGTCATGCCTCGTGGCCAGTCTGCGACTCGTCTTTACTCCACTTTCAGCGCTGGCTAAGATGCCGAAACTTCAGGTGCAGGGGAGCTGCGGTGTGTCGCAGACAACTTTTCAAGACAAGCGCGCAACGGATGCCACGGTCGACGCATTGCTGGTGCAGGCGCATGGCATCGCTGCGTTTGTCATGCTCCTTGTGGCCGTCACCTTTGGCATCCTGGTGTCGCTGCAATTCGTTCTGCCGGATCTGTTTGCGGGCCAGCTGCCGAGCTGGGGCCGCATGCGCTATGCGCATACCCAGGGCATCATGCTGGGATGGCTCGGCAATGCGTTCCTGGCCTTTCTGTACCATGCCGTCCCCATCCTGACTGGATCGCGTGTGACGGGGCGCACGCTCGGTCTGGTGCTGTTCGGGCTCTGGAATTTCGTGGTGATGCTGCCGGGCTGGGCGCTGGTGCTTGCCGGTGTCAGTCAGCCGCTGGAGTGGGCGGAGTTTCCGCTGCTGGTCGACGTCTTCGTGGTGCTGGCCTTCGTGCTCGCCGCCGTGCAGTTTCTGCCACCGTTCTTCCGTAAGGGACTGACCGATCTCTATGTGTCGGGCTGGTACATCATCGGCGCTCTGGTGTTCACACTGCTCTCGTATCCCATGGGCAATATCGTGCCGGAGTTCGTGCCCGGTGCTGCAGGTGCTGCTTTCAGTGGTTTGTGGATCCACGATGCCGTCGGTTTGTTCGTGACCCCACTGGCGCTGGCGATTCTCTATTTCGTGATTCCCGCCAGTACCGGTCGGCCGGTATTCAGTCATCTGCTGTCGATGCTCGGCTTCTGGGGCTTGTTCTTTCTTTACCCGTTGAACGGGACACATCACTACATCTTTTCCGTGATTCCCATGCAAGCCCAGATGACGGCGATCTATGCCTCGTTTCTGCTGGGCGTTGTGGTGCTCATCGTGGTCTCCAACCTGATGCTGTCGCAGCGTGGCAGTGGCTGGATTCCGCAGGACATCGCGCTGCGCTTCGTGTCGATGGCGGTGATCTTCTACCTCGTGGTGAGCATGCAGGGCTCGCTGCAGGCCAATATGGCACTCAACGAGCTGACCCACTTCACGGACTGGGTGATCGGGCATTCCCACCTCGCCATGCTGGGCTTTGCGACCTTCGCCGGCATCGGCGGCATCCTGCATGCCTGGCAGCGCATCCCGCAGGCGCGCTACAACGCGCGGGCGCTGGAGTGGGCATACTGGCTGCTCACCGTCGGCATCTGGCTGATGGTCATTGATCTGTCGGTCGCTGGACTGGTGCAGGGCGGCGCCTGGCAGAGTGGCGCGCCCTGGCTGGAATCCCTGCGTGAGTCGCAGCCTTACTGGGTGTTCCGCACTCTGACCGCCATCCCCATCACCGCCGGCTTCATCGCCCTGTTCGCGGGTCTGATGACAGGCGCTCGCGGGGCAGGGGCTGACGCTGTGGCGCAGAACCGGCAACGCGTGGCTGCCGCCAGGGTGGCGCCCGTATTGATCGAGGGCAGTGTCGATGCTCCCGCGCGGGTGCTGGGTATGTCCTATGTCGTCGCCTCGGTGGCAGGCGTGCTGTTCTTCGTGTTTTCCGTGTCTCTGCTGGGCGAGATGCCCCGGCGCATGCTGGCCGACCAGACCAATGTGATGGCACCGGCAAATCCGCTGCCACTGACGCCCTCCGAGCAGCGCGGGCGTGACATCTACGCCCGCGAAGGCTGTGGCTATTGCCACACTCAGCAGGTGCGTTATGTGCCGGCCGATATCCAGCGCTACGGCGCGCCGACGCTGGCGTGGGAGGGGCGTTTCGACTTCCCGCATCTGCTGGGCACCCGGCGTATCGGGCCGGATCTGGCGCGCGCCGGCAACACTCGCACGGCCGAATGGCATCTTGCCCATCTTTACGCCCCGCGCGCCGTGGTGCCGGGTTCGGTGATGCCGGCCTACCCGCAGTTCTTCGCCGGTGACCCGACGCGGCCCACTCAGCAGGCACGCGATCTGGTGGCCTACCTCGAAACCCTCGGTCGCGCCCGTGAATTGGCCTGGCCCGAAGGCGACACGGCTGCCCGCGCCGTGGCAGGCGACAGCGAATGGGCGCAGATGGCCTTTTCGTCTGCCGTGCTCAATGCGCATCCGGGCAGGACGCAGCCGCGCGGCAATGCGCCGGCGTTGCCTGGCAATGGCGATCCGGCACTGGGCAGTGCCCTGTGGCAGGCCAATTGCTCGGGCTGTCACGGCGCGAATGGCGATGGCGCGGGACAGGCCGCAGGGTGGCTGGCGCCGCCACCCGTGAACCTCACCGCGCGCGACTACACGCCGCAGCGCCTGGCAGACATTCTGTGGAACGGCGTGCATGGCACCGCCATGCCGGGCTGGCGTGATCAGTCTCTGGAGAGTCTTGCCGCCCTGGTCGCCGTGGTTCGCAACTTCGGGCCGCAGGATACCAGCGCCGCAGCGGCGGTACAGTTGCAGGAAGGCGCCCGTGTCTATCAGCAGCACTGTGCCGAGTGTCATGGCGATACCGGCACGGGGAATGGCTTCGCCGCGGATCAGCTGCCGATCATGCCAACGGATTTCACCGGCGAGCGACCCACTCATGCCGAGAGCGAGCGGGTGCTGCGCAATGGAGTGCCGGGCACCTCCATGGCGCCGTGGACGGACCGCCTGAATGATGCCGAGATCGCGGCGGTCTCACACTTTGTTCGCCAATTCTACGCAGGCGACACCACTGGAGCAGCGCGATGATTTCCGATGTGATTGTCGGGTTGAGTGTGTTGTTCGCCGCCTTCTGGCTGCTGATGGCGTGGCTGCGGCCGAGCGTGCGACGTCGCATTGAACAGCCCAAGTTTGTCTTTGCAGAACAGATCAATCGGTTTGACGAGGACCAGCAGGCGTCCATTTCCAGGGAGGCTCCCCATGAACCCCGATAAGCAGAGTGGCAGCATCCTATTTACCGTTCTGGTCGGTGGTGCAGCGGGCCTGGGCATCATCGCGGCGGCGTTGTGGCTGTATCGGCCGGCAGCGGTGACGCCTGGGGTGCCGCTGGAGGCCACGGCCGAGTACGGCGAGCGCCTGATTCGCCACACCCCCGAGGAGATGGGCCCGGCCAACCCCGACCCTGCCATGCGCTACACCGGATCCCATCTGGACTGTGCCTCCTGTCATCTGGACAGCGGCCGCAAACCGGGCACGCTGTCCCTGCTGCAGACCAGTTCGCGTTATCCGCGTTTCTCCGGCCGCGATGGCGGTGAGGGAGATCTGCGTGATCGTATCCAGGGCTGCATGACTCGCAGCATGAATGGCAGAGAGCTGCCGCGAGACGGTGTGCAGATGGTGTCCATGGAGTTGTACATCAACAGCCTGTGGGCGCAGACCCAGGCTTCCAGCGAAAGCCGCCTGCAGCCGGACGAGCCGCCGGCCTTCCGCGAGCCGGACAGGGCAGCGGACATCGCTGCGGGGCAGGTCGTGTTCGAGCAGCGCTGCGCCGTGTGTCACGGCATCGATGGGCTGGGCCTGCAGGCCACGCGGGACATCAAGGACGGTTACTTGTTCCCGCCTCTGTGGGGACCGGACAGCTACAACAATGGTGCCGGCATGAACCGGGTGTTGACGGCGGCGCTGTTCATCAAGGCGCGCATGCCGCTGGGGCAGCCGGATCTGACGGATGACCAGGCCTTCGACGTTTCGGCCTACATCAATTCCAGGGAGCGGCCGCAGATGGCCAATCTGGAGGAAGATTACCCGGATCGCACCACCAAGCCGGTTGACAGCCCGTACCCGCCCTACGCCGATCCTTTTCCGGTGGAACAGCACAGGTTCGGGCCGTTCGGGCCGATCCGCGAGTACTACGCGGCGCAGACCGCAGCGCGCAATGCGACGGGCAACGCCGGGGGACGCTAGTCAGCCGGCTACCAGCATGGTGTAGCCGCGCTCCTGGGCCCGTGTCGTGGCCATCACGCCAGCGGGCACCATGCGCGCATTGACGCCGATGGAGGCTGCCAGTTCCCGGGCAATCGCATCGACTTCGCCGCCGGTGGCGGCCGCCAGGAACGTGGCCAGATTGCGGGTGGCGCGACTGCACACCGCATACTGCACGCCGCGCGCCGCATTGGAGGCAAGCGTGTGGCCCCGGCTGGGCAGGTCGACACGGTCAGACATCGTGATCGGGCTGCGCGGGAAGTTCTCGCCAGTCTTCGGGTCCTGGTACTGCGTGTAGTCTGCCAGCACTTTCCCGTACTTCTCCCACATCGCGTCACTGTAGGCGAGCGGCGCCGCCGCGGCGCGGAAGCAGATGATCATCGCGTAGTCCGTATCCGTGCCCTTGTAGACATCGGCGTGCGTGGCCAGGATGTTGGCCGCGTAGTTCATGGCGTTCACGCCGCCCAGACCGGTGTAGCAATCAATGAGCGTGCGGTGGGTGCCGGGCATGTCCATCCAGGCGTCTTCGTCGTGAATGCGCGGTTCGAAGCGTTGGCGCGCGGTCTGCGCGACAGCCTTGGTGGCAGCGGCAGCCGAGGCGAGCGCGGCGACGAGGCCGAGACGGCCAAGAAAGGATCGGCGCCCGGACGGGGGCAGGGACGTAGCGGACATGGGAGCTCCTGAGGGCGTTGGCGCTCGCTGTGGGGGCGCCTGTGAAGTGACAAGTGCGAGCTATTCAACTACAGGGCAGGCGGAAAATCGAGTGCGTCAGATCACGCTTTCAGCCACATCGGCGCCCTTGCAGCCGGTGCACGATGCCGTGCTGGACGCACACGGGGTCAGGCTCAGCGTGCTGCGGCTGGACCTCCTGCATCCCTTCATCAGCGGCAACAAGTGGTTCAAGTTGCGCCCCGTGCTGGAAAAGGCCCGGGCTCAGGGGCAGCGCACACTGCTCAGCTTCGGTGGGGCCTGGTCCAATCATCTGCTCGCGCTCGCGGCGGCCGGACAGCAGGATGCCTTCACGACCATCGGGCTGGTGCGCGGGGAGGTGCTGCGTCCGCTCAATCCCGTGCTGGAGGCGGCCGAGGCCTGCGGCATGCAGCTGCTCCCGGTATCCCGCACCGATTACCGCGCGCGCCACACGCAGGCCTTCCTGCAGGCGGTGCAGGAGCGCTGGCCACAGGCGTTCATCATTCCTGAAGGGGGCGCGTCACTGGAAGGGGTGCTGGGCTGCCAGGAAATCGCCGGGGCATTGCGCTGGACGGGGCCTGCCACCAGTCCGCGCCGAGTGACATTGGCGACGGCCACGGGCACCACGCTCGCAGGCCTGGTATCCGCGCTGGACGAGTCAGTGCGCGTCGAGGCCACCCTGGTGCTCAAGGGTGAGGATCGCCTGTCTGACCAGGTTCGGCAGTGGCTTGCGCTGTTGCCCGCAGGTCCTCGAGCCCGCTGGCAGATCGTGCCGGGCTGGCATGCCGGGGGCTATGCGCGCCGATGCCCCGAACTGGACGCCTTCATCACCGGCTTTGTGGGACGTACCGGCATCCCGCTGGAACCCGTCTATACCGGCAAGATGATGTGGAGCGTCTACGGGCGCATGGCCAGCGGAGAAATCCCGTCCGGTAGTGAGGTCATCGCCATTCACACCGGTGGTATTTCACCGCCTTCGACATAAAGATGGAAAATATTCCCACGCGCTCGCATAATGACCGCCCGTCTTTGAGCAAAGAGTGATCAACCGCGATGTCTGTTACGCTGCGGCAGCGCCTGCTGCGCCTCAGTCTGCCCTGTCTGGCGGCCGCGTTCGGCCTCTGGCAGCCGGGCATCGTCGAGGCGCAGGGCAAGCCTGCGCAGACCCCGTTGTGGCGCATACTGAGTGCACCTGAATCCGGCATGCCTGCCGTGCCCTCCCATGCTTCTCATGTGGTTCCCATTGCGCTGCATGGCGACGTCCTGGACGCTTTGCGGGAAGGCAGCGCCGTGGCGGTGCCACGGGAGCAACAGGCTTTCGGCGCGTCGCACACGGCTCTGTTGATTCAGTCTCAGACCCGTCTGCTCAATGGAGATCGCAGCCTGCACGGGGAACTGGCCGGTTATGGCCGACCTGCCCCCTTCGTGCTCACTGCCAGTGCCCGGGATGTCTTTGCCTACGCCGAGATCGGCACTGAAGTCTGGCAGTTGCACGCCAGCCGGAACGAGGCGGCAGGAGACTTTCGCGGGTGGATCTACCAGTCGGCCGGGCTGCCGGCCGGGGCCATCCAGCAGGATTATGTGATCCCCGAGCGTCAGCGGGTTGACCCCATTGCGTTACCCGCTCTGCCGCTGAACACGCTGCCACTGCGTCTGGGCAACGCGAGCGTGGACAAACAGGTGCAACGGGCCCGCAACATCGGCATCCATGCGGGAAATCTGCAGATCACCCAGAATCTGGGAACAGGCAGTGTGCTGGCAGGTGGCTCGGCGCCCGTCGAGGCGACGTTTCGCAATACCAGTCCCGAGCGTCATGTGGCGCTCACCGTGAATTTCTACTTCGTCCTTGAAAACAGCACGCTGGTCAGTGCCAGCGAAGGCTGCCGACAGGGGACAGTGGGCGGCCAGCGTGTGCTGAACTGTCTGCTCGGCGATCTCGATCCCGGTGAGAGCCGCACCGTGAGCTATGTCATTGCCACCACTGCCGCCTCCAAACCACGTGTCATCAGCACGGCGCTGGTGGGTGAACTGCGCCATGACGCGGTGCTGAATGTTGTTGAGGATGTGCTGCGCGACAGCGACAACAATGGCATCAGCGATTTCAACGAAGCCCTGCTTGGCATCGATGTGGCCAGAGTCGGGAGTGCCGCCGCCCTGAGCGAACCCTCGGTGATCGATGTGATGGCGCTTTACACGCCCGGCGCGGATGCACTTTACGGGGGTGCTGCTCAGACCCGCATCAATCAGCTGATCGCCATGGCCAATCAGATTTATGCCGACAGTGGCGTGGCCATCACGCTGCGTCCGGTGTACACCGCACAAGTGGCCTACAGTGACCGAGTGGACATGGACACGGCATTGAGTGCGCTGACGGCTCGTGTTGATCCGGCCTTTGCCCGCGTTGACGCATTGCGCGAGCAGTTCGGTGCCGATCTGGTGATGCTGTTCCGTCCACAGGGCATGGAGCTCGATCGCTGCGGTCTGGCAAATCTGGGCGGCTTTCGCATGCAGGGGGATTTCACCTCCTCCGAAGAGCGCAAGTTCGCATTCTCGACCATCGCCATCGATTGTCCCGTGAGTTCTGTGGTGGCCCACGAATTGGGTCACAACATGGGCCTCACGCACTCTCACCGGGAGGATGGTCACGGCGGCACTTTCGACTTCGCCACAGGCTATGGCGTGGATTCACTGTTCACCACCGTCATGGCCTTCCCTGCAGCCTTCAACACCCACGTGCGGATTGCCCGATTCTCGAGCCCCTTGCGTGACTGTTTCGGGGTGCCCTGCGGGGTCGCAGCGGGAGGGACCCAGCCCCCGGCGGATGCCGTGCGGGCACTCGATGTGGTGCGTCATCAGATCGCTCGCTACTACGCTCAGCGCGTGCCGCTGCTGCCTGAGAAGCCCCTGGGAACCCTGAGTGGAGTGGCGACCAACGCCCGCATTGCGCTTGCAGCGAGCATCAACAAGGGGCTCAGTCATGTCTCTTTGGTCACCCCTTCGGACAGCGTGGACATCAACCTGAGTCTGAGCGTCGATTCCCGCCACAGCGGCCAGAGCGGCTCGCTCTTTGTCCTGGCCACACTGGACGGCCAGCAGTTCGTCACGCTGGACGAGCAGGGCGCCGTCCATGACTGGGACGGCAGCTATGCCGGACTGCGTGCCTTCCGCAGCGTGCCGCAGCTGCGCGCGGTCGAATACGTACAGATCGCCAACGCGGCGCGCCTCGGCACCGATTTCGTCGGCCGCCGGCTGCAGATCTATATTGCCTACAGCGTGCCGAGTCAGGGGGAAGTGGTGTATACCGTGGAGCCCCTGGCGCTGGACATCAGCCGCTGAGCGGCGGCGTCAGTCTCTCTGCTATACTGCCGCCGGCCGCGCGACACCCTTGCGGCCCATCGTTCTTCTGACTTCAAACACGACACCACAGAGCACACCATGGCGGCATTCAAGCGCATAGGACTGATCGGTCGGGCGGGGCATCCGGGGGTGGTCGAGACCCTGAGTCTGCTGCACAGGGTACTGGTGTCCCGTGGTCTGGAAGTGCTGTGTGACGAGCACAGTGCCGCCGAGTTGACTGGCGCCACCCCGCTCGTGGTGCCGCGCGCAGAGCTCGGGGCGCAGACCGACCTGGTGATCGTGGTGGGCGGCGACGGCAGCATGCTGCGCGTGGCGCAGTGGCTGGTGGCGCACAATGTGCCGGTGCTCGGGGTAAACCGCGGGCGACTGGGTTTTCTGACCGACATCCCGCCGGAAGAAATTGACACTCGGCTCACGGATGTACTGGCCGGCCGCTACACCGAAGAGTCGCGCTTTCTGATCGAATGCGAGGTGCGGCGCCAAGGCCGTGTGCTTCATTCCGGGAGTGCTCTGAACGATGTCGTGCTGCATCCGGGCACCGCCGCCCGCATGCTGGAGTTCGAGCTCTTCATCAACGAGCAGTTCGTCAACAGCCAGCAGGCCGACGGGCTGATTGTGGCCACGCCGACCGGTTCCACTGCGTATGCTCTGTCGGCCGGTGGCCCCATCATGCACCCCAGTCTGAATGCCCTGGTGCTGGTGCCCATGTATCCCCACACCCTTGGCAGCCGCCCGCTGGTAATCGACGCCGACAGCAGCATTCGCGTGGTGGTAGGCAAGCAGCGCTCGATAGTGCCTCATGTCAGTTGCGATGGCGCTACCGGCTTTCCCGCCGAGCCGGGCGACGAGCTGATCGTGCGCAAGAAGCAGGGGGCTCTGCGACTGATTCACCCGCTGGATCACAACTACTACGAGACCTGCCGCAGCAAGCTGGGCTGGGGCAGCCGTCTGGTGCGCGCCGATGATTAGGGCCGCCGTGCTGGATGCCGGCACCGATCTGCGGCCGCTGCTGGAGGCGCTGGCCCGGCAAGGGCTGCGCGTTCGCGTCAACGAGGAATCCGGCGCCCAGGTGATCTGGGTGGCCAGCCCAGCCGAAGCCGAAATGGTCACGGCCCTGCTGCTTCAGTGGCAGGGCCTGCGCGAGCAGGGGCTGCTGGCCGACCCGCCACCGCAAGCCACATCCGCACTGGGGCATTATTTCCCGCTGCACAGCTATGTGCGTGAGCTGCTGCGCGCGTTCTTTCGTGCGCCTGTGACCGTGCTGGTGCTGCTCGCCACGCTGGTGGTTGCCCTGCTCAGCGACCTGGGCAGCGATCTGGGGGGGGTGCAGCGCCTCTTTTACCCCGGCTTCTATCCGGGTGCGGAGGTCGGGCCGGCCTCGGTGCTGCGTCTTCTCGGCCAGATTGACAGCGTGGAAGCGCTGCTGCGCACGCTCTCTCCTGCCTTGCTGCATTTCGGCGCGCTGCACCTGGTGTTCAACTGCCTGTGGCTCTGGCATTTCGGCCGCATGATCGAAGGGAGGCAGAGCAGCGTGGGCTTTCTGCTGCTGCTGTGCTTGCTGGCGTTCGCCTCCAACACCGTGCAGTACCTGTGGAATCTGTCGGTGAATTTCGGCGGTCTCTCCGGCGTGGTCTACGGCCTGCTGGGCTATATCTGGATGTGGCAGCTGGTGGCGCCGCGTGCCGGCCTGCAGCTGCCGCCGGCGATGATCGGCTTCCTGCTGCTGGCCCTGGTGCTGATGGAAGTGCTGGCCTCGGCCTGGATCGCCACGGCGGCGCACGCGGGCGGCTTGTTCGCGGGCATGGCGGCCGGCCTGTTCAGCGCCGGCCTGCAGCGTATTCGACGCGCCTGAGCGGCGCTCCACTCAGAGGATCCCATGATGTCTGCCACACCCGATTCCATGCAGGCGCTGCTCGACAGCATTACTCCCGATATCCACGAGGCGCTCAAGAGTGCCGTGGAAACCGGCCGCTGGGCCAATGGCGAGCGCCTGACGCCGCAACAGCTGGAGCACAGTCTGCAGGCCATCATCGCCTGGGAGGCGCGGCATCTTCCCGAGGAGCAGCGGGTGGGCTACATCGACACCAGCGGCCTGCAGAAATCCCACTGCGACGAGCCCGGTCACAGCCACGCTGCCGGCGACAGCTGCGCCAGCGAGCCGCGCCCGCTGCTGTGGGCCGAGCAGGACAAGGTCACACGCCACTGAGCGAGAGGAGTATCCGGTGCACACCATCGCCCGCGGTATCGTCCGCAAGATGAAGACTCGTCTCGGCACGCCCGTGGACTATGCCCTGCCACTGGGCGAGACCCTGGTGCCGCTCAACCCCCTGCTCGGCAGTCACGTGCAATTGCACTTCAGCGGCCAGATCAACTGCGTGCACTGTGGCCGCAACACCAGCAAGAGCTTCAATCAGGGCTACTGCTACCCGTGCTTCCAGAAACTGGCCCAGTGCGATTCCTGCATCATCCATCCGGAGAAATGCCACTACGATCTGGGCACCTGCCGCGAGCCGGCCTGGGGCGAGCAATTCTGCATGCAGGATCACATCGTCTATCTGGCCAACTCCTCCGGCGTGAAGGTAGGCATCACCCGCGCCACCCAGGTGCCTACGCGCTGGATCGATCAGGGCGCGGTGCAGGCCCTGGCCATCATCCGGGTACGCAGCCGTCTGCAGTCGGGTGCGCTGGAAGTGCTGTTCAAACAGCACGTGGCGGACAAGACCCACTGGCGCGACATGCTCAGGGGGGGCGATCATCTGACCGACCTGCACGCCGAACGCGAGCGCCTGCTGGCGGCCTGTCGCCACGACATCGACGAGCTGGTGCAGCGCTATGGCTTTCATGCCATCAGCGTGCTCACCGGCATCGACCCAGTGCTGATCGACTACCCGATCCTGGCGTATCCGGAAAAGATCACATCGTTCAATTTCGACACCGATGCCCTGGTGGAAGGCACCCTGCTGGGCATCAAGGGCCAGTATCTGATCTTCGACACTGGCGTGATCAACCTGCGCCGCTTCGGGGGCTACACCCTGACGCTGCACCATTGACCCGACCCTTTTGACGAGACAAGGACACCCGCATGCGTGACGCACAACCCAAGACCATCTATCTGAAGGATTACGAGGCCCCGGCCTATCTGATCGACACCACCGATCTGCGCGTCGAGCTGGGAGAGGACTCCACGCGCGTTGTGGCACGTCTGCAACTGCGGCCCAATCCGCTGCACGCCGGCCATGTGCCCGGGCCCCTGGTGCTGGATGGTCAGGACATGGTGCTGGAGTCGCTCGCCATCGACGGTCGCCCGCTCGGCAGCGCCGAGTATCGTGTGGAGACGGAGAGTCTGAGCATCTTCACACCGCCCCAGCACGCCTTCGTTCTGGAATGCGTGACCCGCATCAAGCCGCAGGAGAACACCAGCCTGGAAGGGCTGTACAAGTCCAGGACCATGTTCTGCACTCAGTGCGAGGCCGAGGGCTTTCGCAAGATCACTTACTATCTCGACCGCCCCGATGTCATGGCTGCGTTCACCACCACCGTGGTGGCGGACAAGGCGCGCTACCCCGTGCTGCTCTCCAACGGCAATCCCGTGGCACGCGGCGAGGGGCCGGATGGTTCGCACTGGGTGACCTGGGAAGACCCGTTCCGCAAGCCCTGCTATCTGTTTGCGCTGGTGGCCGGCAATCTGGCGTGCGTGGAGGATCACTTCACCACGGCCTCGGGCCGCCTGGTGACGCTGCGCATCTTCGTGGAGGCCAAGGACGTGGACAAGTGCGACCACGCCATGCACGCGCTGAAGAACGCCATGCGCTGGGACGAGGAAGTGTTCGGTCGCGAGTACGATCTGGACATCTTCATGATCGTCGCGGTGGACGACTTCAACATGGGCGCCATGGAGAACAAGGGTCTGAACATCTTCAACACCTCCTGCGTGCTGGCCAATCCGGCTACCACCACGGACGCCGGTTTCCAGCGCGTCGAAGCCGTGGTGGCGCACGAATACTTCCACAACTGGTCGGGCAATCGCGTCACCTGCCGCGACTGGTTCCAGCTCAGTCTCAAGGAAGGCTTCACCGTGTATCGCGACGCAGAGTTCTCGTCCGACATGGGCTCGCGCACGGTCAAGCGCATCGATGACGTGAGTTTCCTGCGCACGGTGCAGTTTGCCGAGGACGCCGGGCCCATGGCGCATTCGGTGCGCCCCGACTCCTACATGGAGATCTCCAACTTCTACACCGTCACCATCTATGAAAAGGGGGCGGAAGTGGTGCGCATGATTCGTGAACTGATCGGTCCGGAACGCTTCCGCGCCGGCAGCGATCTGTACTTCGATCGCCACGACGGTCAGGCCGTCACCACCGAGGACTTCGTCAAGGCCATGGAGGATGCCAGTGGCGTCGATCTCACCCAGTTCCGGCGCTGGTACAGCCAGGCGGGCACACCGGTGCTGCAGGTGCAGGGCGAGCATGAGGCGGCAACGGGCCGCTATGTGCTGCATGTGCGCCAGAGCTGCCCGGCCACGCCGGAGCAGCCCGAAAAGCAGCCCTTCCACATGCCCCTGCGCATGGCGCTGCTGGATCGCGAAGGCCGGGAGCTGCCGCTGCAGCTTGAGGGTGAGCAGGGCGCTGCGCCGACCGAGCGGGTGCTGGATGTGCGCGCGGCGCAGCAGCAGTTCGTGTTCACCGGCATCACCACGCCGCCGGTGCCCTCGTTGCTGCGGGGTTTCTCCGCGCCGGTGAAGCTGCTCGGGGAGCACACACGGGAGGAGCTGCTGTTCCTCATGGCCCGGGACACCGACGGTTTCAATCGCTGGAATGCCGCGCAGCAACTCGGCGTGGAGACCCTGCAGGCCTTGCTGGCCGATTATCAGGCCGGCCGCGAACTGCACCTGGAGCCGGGTCTGGTGCAGGCCTTTGCCAGCATCCTCGCCGACTGCATCGCGCAGTGCGAGCGCGGCTTGCCGCACGACAAGGAAGCCGTGGCCCAGCTGCTGAGTCTGCCGGCCGAGGCCTATCTGGCGGAGCTGTCGGCCGAGATCGACGTGGCCGGGATTCATGCTGTGCGCGACTTCGCCTGCGACACGCTGGCACAGCGCCTGGCACCGCAGTTCGCGCGTCTGCATGCGCTCAACGCGGCGCCGCTGCCCTATGCCGCCGACGCGGCCGGAATCGCGCAGCGCGCGCTCAAGAACACCTGCCTCGGCTATCTGCTGCGCACGGGCAGCACTCAGTGGGTGCAGGTCTGTCAGCAGCAGTTCGCGGCGGCCGACAACATGACGGATGTCAGCGCCGCCCTGCGTCTGCTGGTGAACTGTCCGTTGCCAGAAGCAGTGCCCCTGCGCGAGCAGGCGCTGCAGACCTTCTACAAGCGCTGGCAGCATGAGGCCCTGGTGGTGGATCAGTGGTTCAGCCTGCAGGCCGCTTGTCTTCTGCCGGGCACCCTGGAACGGGTGAAGACCCTGCTGCAGCATCCGGCCTTCGACATCCGCAATCCGAACAAGGTGCGGGCGTTGATTGGCGCCTTTGCCGGTCAGAACCCGGTGGCCTTCCACGACATCAGCGGTGCGGGCTATGACTTCCTGGCCGAGCGCATCATTCAGCTCAATGCCCTGAATCCCCAGATCGCCTCGCGTCTGGTCACGCCGCTCACCCGCTGGCGGCGTTTCGACGAGACTCGCCAGGGCCTGATGCGTGTGGCATTGGAGAGAATCCAGGCCGTGGATGGCCTGTCCAAGGATGTGGCCGAGGTGGTGGGGAAGAGTCTGAAGTAGCTGTGCGGCAAACGCTCAGCCATTGCTCAGCGTTTGCTCATGCCGGGGGCGTGTCGGCGCGCCACACTGCGGACTCCTTCCACTGCACAGGAGTCCGCCATGAGCGCCTCGCTTCCACCTGTTCCTTCCCATGACGCTGCTGCCCGACAAGTCACCGCCAGCTGGCGCGGCACGCGCTGGCGCTGGCTCGGCTGGGGCACGGCGGTATCACTGTGGCTGACGCCACTGGTGGCGATGCCCTTCACCGAGCAGGTGCACTGGGACTGGGCCGACTTCGTCACGGCCGGCCTCCTGCTCAGCGTGCCAGGGCTGCTGCTGGAACTGACCGTGCGCATGTCGCACAACACCGCGTATCGCCTTGGGGTGGCCGTGGCGCTTCTCGCCACAGTGCTGCTGGTATGGATATCGCTGGCCGTGGGCATCATCGGCAGCGAGGACAATCCGGCGAATCTGCTCTACGTGGCCGTGCTGGCGACGGCATTGGGCGGGGCCGTGGCCGCAGGGCTGCAGGCCCCCGGCATGGCGCGGGCGATGTTCGCCACCGCCGCCGCCCAGATGCTGGTGGGTCTGCTGGTGCTGGCGGCAGGGCTGGGTTTCACGCTGATCATCAACGCCTTCTTCGCGCTGCTGTGGTGTCTGTCCGCAGGCTTGTTCCGTGCCGCGGCAGAGGCAGACGTGCGCTGAATCGGGCACACTGTCGACCATCGCCCCACGGCACAGCATGGGACGCTCCGCAGCCCGGAGCCGACTTCGCATGAACCAGACCGTTTACCACTTCGACGACTTCACCCTGAACATCGCCCAGCGTCAGCTGCGCCGGGGCGAGCACGTGCTGGAGCTTAACGCGCGCTATCTGGACGCACTGGCGCTGCTGGTGCGGGAAGGCGGGCAGCTCGTGAGCAAGGAGCGCTTCCTGGCGCAAGTCTGGCAGGGCATTCCGGTGACGGACGAAGCCTTGACCCAGTGCATCAAGACCCTGCGCAAGACCTTGGGCGATCTCGCCGGCAGCCCGCGCTTCATCGAGACGGTGCCCAAGCATGGCTATCGCTTCATCGCCGCCGTGCAGGCGCAGCCGGCGACGGCGGACCACGGGCAAGGCGCCGCTCAGCCTGCACCAGTCACTGCGTCGAACGGGGTGCTGATTCCTCTGGCTGCGGGCATCCTCGGCGGCGCCGTGGCCGGCATGCTGGGCGGGCTGGCCTATGGGTTCGTGGCAGCATCCCAGCAGCAGGAGGCCGGCGCGCTGTCGGTGTTGCTGGTCATGCTTTGTCTGAGTCTGCTGGTGGCCGTGCCCGGCGCGGCCGGGGTGGTCGGCGGTTTCGTGCTGGCGCGGCGACTGGCGCCGACGGCGCGCGGGTGGCCGCTGCTGGGTGCGGCCTTCGGTGGCATGCTGGTGGGAGCCTTGGGCAAGCTGATCGGCGTCGACGCTTTTGCGCTGCTGTTCGGGCGCGCCCCGGGGGACATCACCGGCGCTTTTGAGGGCTTGCTTCTCGGC
>JBEDFR010000151.1:0-2776 GCA_041175045.1 Pseudomonadota bacterium
CATCCAGATTGTGCTCGATGATCAGCAGGGAATGCCCTGCCTCGATGAGCTTGCGAAAGGCGCCCAGCAGGACGCGGATATCGTGGAAGTGCAGGCCGGTGGTGGGTTCATCGAAAAGGAACAGGATACCGCGCGGCGCCGGGGCGGCGGCCTTGGCGGCCTTGCGACCCTTGCCGGACGCGGCACGCTGGGCCTGGGCCACTTCCGCCAGATGCCCGGCCAGTTTCAGTCGCTGGGCCTCGCCGCCGCTCAGCGTGGGCACGGACTGTCCCAGTTGCAGGTAGTGCAGACCCACATCGACCAGCGGCTGCAGGCAGACCAGCACCGCCGGGTCGTCGGCGAAGAAGGCCAGTGCCTCGCTGACCGTCATCTCCAGCACCTCGGCCATGGAGCGCCGGCCGGGCAGGGCGCCGCCGATGCGCACCTCCAGAATCTCGCGGCGATAGCGCTTGCCGTGACAGTCGGGACAGCGCAGGTAGATGTCGCTGAGAAACTGCATCTCCACGTGTTCGAAGCCGTTGCCCGCGCAGGTGGGGCAGCGGCCGTTGCCGGCATTGAAGCTGAAGCTGCCCGGGGTGTAGCCGCGCTCCTGCGCCAGCGGCTCGGCCACGAAGCGTTCCCGCAGCACGTCGAAGGCGCCGACATAGGTGGCCGGGATGGAGCGGGTGGTCTTGCCGATGGGGCTCTGATCCACCAGCACCACGTCCTGCACCTGCTCGAGTCCGCGCAGCGCGCGGTGGGCGCCCGGCGCCTCGGTGGGGCGGCCGAGCTGCTTGCAGGCGGCGCGGTAGAGCACGTCGTGCAGCAGGGTGGACTTGCCCGAACCGCTGACGCCGGTGAGGCAGACCAGCTGGCCGAGGGGAATTGCCACAGACAGGTCCTGCAGATTGTGGGCGCTGGCGCCTTCGAGGTGGAGGGTGGGGGCGTTCGCCTGCAAGCAGGCTCCTGCCTCCTCATCCACCCGCCGCGCGCCCCGCAGATAGTCTGCCGTCAGCGAGTCCGCCGCCTGCAGCAGCTGTACCGGCGTGCCCATGAAGCGGATCTCGCCGCCGTCCTTGCCCGGCCCCGGGCCGATGTCGATGATCAGGTCAGCCGCCAGCATCACCTGCGGATCGTGTTCCACCACCAGCAGCGTGTTGCCGGCATCGCGCAGCCGCTGCAGGATGCGGATCATGCGGGTCATGTCCCGCGCGTGCAGGCCGATGCTGGGCTCGTCCAGCACGAACAGCGTGTTTACCAGCGAGCTGCCCAGCGCCGTGGTCAGGTTGATGCGCTGCACCTCGCCGCCACTGAGCGTGCGCGACTGGCGATCGAGCGTGAGATAGCCCAGGCCCACCTCCAGCAGATAGCCCAGGCGCGAGCGGATCTCGGTGAGCAGCAGTCGGGTGGCCTCGTCGAGGGCGCTGCCCGCCTGCCGGGGCATGGCCTCCAGGCGGGCGAAGAAATCGGCACAGTCTTCCAGCGACAGCGTCATCAGTTCATGCAGCGACAATGCCTGCAGGCCGTCGGCGCCCCGGGCCTGCAGCCGCCACCACTGGCTCTGCGGCTTCAGTCGCGTGCCCCGGCAGGCGCTGCACTCGGTGTAGGCGCGGTACTTCGACAGCAGCACGCGGATGTGCATCTTGTACGCCTTGCTCTCCAGCCAGCGAAAGAAGCCGTGCACGCCGTACCAGTGGCCGTCCTGCGCGCGGCCGTCGCCGTCCAGCACCCAGGCCTGCTGGGCCGCCGTGAGACGTCGCCAGGGCACATCCAGCGCAATCTTCTGCTGGCGCGCGTGGCGCACGAGGTCGTCCTGACACTCCTTGAAACTCGGCGTCTGCCACGGGCGGATGGCGCCCTCGGCCAGCGTCTTGTCGGCATCGGGAATGACCAGATCGAGATCCACCCCGATCACCCGGCCGAAGCCGCGGCAGGTCTCGCAGGCGCCGATGGGCGAGTTGAAGGAAAAGAGGCTGGGCTGGGGCTCGTCGAAGGCGAGGTCGCAGTCCGGGCAGTGATGCTGGCGTGAATAGCGCAGCACCGGCCCCGCCACCGTGTCGGCAGCGGCCATGGGGTAGACCAGCACCCGCCCCTGGCCCTGCTGCAGGGCGATGTCGAGTGCCTCGCTCAGGCGTTCACGGTGCGCCGCATTCAGCCGCACCCGGTCCTGCACCGCCTCGACCACATCCCCCTGGCGCCCCTGCACCCGGGTATAGCCCTGCCGCGCCAGCAGTTGTTCCACTTCCTCGTCACTGAAATTGTGCGGCACGCGCAGGGGCACGCAGACGTGCAGACGCTGCTCCGCCGGCAACCGGGCCTGCAGGTCGGCCAGGATGCTCTGCGGCGTGTCGCGACGCACTTCCCGTGCGCACTGCGGGCAGTGCAGCACGGCGAGCCGGGCATAGGCGAGTTTCAGGTAGTCGTTCAGCTCGGTCATGGTGCCGACCGTGGAGCGCGAGGTGCGCACCGGATTGCTCTGGTCGATGGCGATGGCCGGCGGGATGCCCAGAATGCTGTCCACGGCGGGTTTGTCCATGCGGTCGAGGAACTGCCGGGCATAGGCGGAGAAGGTCTCGACATAGCGGCGCTGGCCCTCGGCATAGACGGTGTCGAAGGCGAGGGTGGACTTGCCCGAGCCGCTGACCCCGGTGATGACGATGAGCTGTCCCAGAGGCAGGTCGAGGTTCAGGTTCTGCAGATTGTTCTGCCGGGCGCCACGGATACGGATGCTGTCGGCGGAGGCGGGCGTGGCGGGGTCGGAACTGTCTGTCGGGGCGTGGCCGGCGGGGGTGTGCAT
>JBEDFR010000152.1:0-3768 GCA_041175045.1 Pseudomonadota bacterium
GGCCTCCAGAGTGCTCGTGGGCGAAAAGGAGGCTATTTGTGGACAAATGGCGGCGATAAGGCGGGAATGGGCATGGCCGATTCGATTGACCATGGAACAGCAGCGTCAGATCAAGCAGACCGTCACCGCCATGAACGCCAGGGGAAGTGGCGGAGCCTGCCATGCTGATGGCGCCGAATCGGCTGCATTCTCCGCGTGATCGTCAGATCACCGCATGCCTCACCTTCGCCGACACCCACTCCGACACGATCACCGTGGCGAAGATCAGCACGAACACCGTGGCCACCTGCCCCCAGGCCAGGTTGTTGATGGCCGCGTTCATCTGCAGGCCGATGCCGCCCGCGCCCACCAGGCCGAGCGTGGTGGACTCGCGGATGTTGATGTCCCAGCGGTACACCACGATGCCGGCGAATGCAGGCAGGATCTGCGGCAACACCCCCCACGACAGCACCTGCAGGCGCCCTGCTCCCGTGGCGGCGATGGCCTCCACGGGCGTGGGCTGGATCTCCTCAATGGCCTCGTAGAGCAGCTTGCCCACGAAGCCGATGGAGCGCAGGGCAATGGCCACCATGCCGGCCAGCAGGCCGGGGCCGATCATGGTCACCAGCAGGATGGCCCAGATCAGCGCGTTGATGGAACGCGAACTCACGATCACGCCCAGCGCCAGCGCGCGCACGGCAGGATGGGGCGTGGTGTTGCGCGCGGCCAGGAAGGCCAGCGGGAAGGCGATCAGCACGCCCAGCCCAGTGCCCACGGTGGCGATGTTGAGGGTGTCCCACAACGGCAGCATCAGCGCGCCGGTGATGGACCAGTCGGGCGGCACCATGCGGCCGATCAGACTGGCGGCCTGCACATGGGCATCGCTGAGGAATTCCCAGATGGTGGCGTCGGACACCACCTTGAAGCACAACAGGAACAGGCACAGGCCGAGGAACCAGCCGCCCCACAGCAGCAGTTCCTGGCGGGGGGTGCGGTGTGTCCAGGTGGGAGCGGGCTTGTTCGCGGGCAGTCCCGCTCCTAGGGTGTTTGGCTCTGAATGACTCACGCCGTCCACCTCCGCACATAGCCCGACAGATACTCACTCATCAGCACAATGCCGATGATCAGCAGCAGCACCGCCGCCGAAGTGTCGTAGTCGTAGCGATTGATGGAGGTGTTCAACGTGGCGCCTATGCCCCCTGCCCCCACGATGCCGATCACGGCCGACTCGCGGAAATTGATGTCGAGGCGGTACAGCGACAGGCCGATCAGTCGCGGCATCACCTGGGGCTGCACCGACCACACGATCCACTGCCACCAGCTCGCGCCCGTGGCGCGAATGGCTTCCATGGGCTCGCGCTGGGCATCCTCGATGTCCTCGGCCAGCAGCTTGGCCATGAAGCCGATGGTGGCGAAGGCCAGCGTGAACACGCCGGCCAGTGGTCCGAAGCCGAACATGGCCACGAACAGGATGGCGATGATCAGCTCCTGAAACGTGCGCGACAGCGCGATGATGCCGCGACAAAAGAAATACACCGGGCGCGGCGCGATATTGCGGGCGCCGCCCAGCCCCACGGGAATGGCCAGGGCGATGCCGAGTACGGTAGCCACGACGCTCATGGTCAGGCTTTCACGCAGCCCCACCACGATCTCGCCGCCCCGGCTCACGAAGTCGGGCGTGAAGAAGGAACCGATGAAGTTGAGCGCACGGTCCAGCCCCTGCGCCACACGCGCCCAGTTGATGTCGACGCTGTAGTAGACGAGCACGACATAGGCCAGCACGGCGGCATTCAGGCTCCAGCGCAGGGCCTTGCTGCCGATTATGGGCAAGGGGCGCCAGTGGCCTTTCTTTGCGGCGGCCACGCGCAGCGAGTCTGTCTGCAGCGCGCCATTCTTGACCGCATTGGCGGAAACACCGCTCACGGATGACCTCCGAGCACGGCGGCGGCCATGTCGCGGGTGTCGTCCTGTGCGTCGTCATCGTCCTGCTTCTTCGTGGCCGTCCAGTCTTCTTCGCCATAGATGGTCGTGAGAATCTGCGGCGTCAGCCCCTCGGGCGGGCCGTCATACACCACGGCGCCGGCACGCAGCCCCACCACGCGATGCACGAACTGCTGGGCCAGGGCGACGTCGTGGATATTGATGATGGTGGCCAGGTTCTGCTCGGCGCAAAGCTCGCAGATCAGACGCATGATCTGCCGCGAGGTCTTCGGGTCGAGGCTCGCGGTGGGCTCGTCCACCAGCAGCAGCTTGGGGTTCTGCATGAGGGCGCGGGCGATGCCCACGCGCTGCTTCTGCCCGCCCGAGAGTGCATCGCCGCGCTTGTCCAGCATGGTCTCCAGCCCCACGCGCTCCAGCAGGGTGATGGCCTGGCGGATGTCGTCCCTGGGGAAGCGGCGGAACCAGCTGCGCCAGAAGCCCACGCTGCCCAGGCGGCCGGAGAGCACGTTCTCCATCACCGACAGGCGCTCCACCAGGGCATAGCTCTGGAAGATCATGCCGATCTGCCGGCGCGCCTCGCGCAGGGCCCTGCCGCGCACGCGGGTGATGTCCTGGCCATCCAGCACGATGCTGCCCGAAGTGGGTTCCACCAGGCGGTTCACGCAGCGGATGAGCGTGCTCTTGCCGGCGCCGGAGGGGCCGATCAAGGCCAGCACCTGGCCGGCGGGCACAGTCAGCGTGACCTGATCCAGCGCGAGGTCGCCGGTGTCGTAGCGTTTGGTGAGGGCGGTAATGGTCAGCATGAAAATCTCTTCTGTAGGAGCGGGCCCTGCCCGCGATTCCAGTCAATCACAGTTGTAGATCGTGTCCGTCGCTTCATCGATCGTGCGCACCACCGCCCAGTGTTCCTGGTAGGTGATGGGCAGGAACTGCTCCATGCCGGCGTCGCGGAACTCGGCCTGCAGCGCCGTGCCCTCCCAGTCGAAACTGAAGAAGGCGCCCCGGATCTTCGCGGCCAGCTCGGGGTGCAGATCATGCGCCACGCCGTAGCCGGTGGTGGGGAAGGAGTCCGACTGGTAAAGACTGACATACTGCTCAGCCCTCACCACATCGCGCGCCACCATGCGATGCAGCACTTCGTTGGCGATGGCGGCGGCGTCGTAGTCGCGGTTCACCACGCCCAGGATGGAATTGTCGTGGCTGCCCGAGAAAGCCGTCTTGTAGTCGCGGTCGGCCACGAAACCGAACTCGGTCTCCAGCAGCGTGGACGGCGCCTTGAAGCCGGAATTCGAGGTGGGTGCGGTGAAGGCCAGGGTGCGACCCTTGAGGTCGGGAATGGCGTTGATGCCGCTGCCGGGCCAGGTCAGGATCTCCATCTGGTAGCCATAGCTGCCGTTGCGCGCCGACATCATGGCGAAGGGCACGAAGCCCACGCAGTTCACCGCGATGGGCGTCGACCCCGTGTTGAAGCCCGCCACATGCAGACGCCCTGCGCGCATGGCTTCCAGCTGCGCGGCATTGGACTGCACGGGGAAGAAGCGCACTTGCTTGCCGGTGGCGGCTTCCAGGTGGGCGATGAACTCATCCCACACCTTCGAATACATGGCCGGGTCTTCCACGGGCGTGTAGGCAAAGATGAGGATGTTCGGGTCGCGCCAGCGGGTGGCGTCGGTGGGGGCATCAGCGACCAGGTCGCCGTCAGCATCCTGATAGCGCGGCGAGAGCTGGGCCTGGGCGGTGCCGGAGGTGGCGAGCATGCCGAGGCAAGCCAGTGTCAGGGCAGTGGTCAGGCGGGCGATGGGCATGGCAGACGAACACTCCGGGGTCGGCGGTGCCCCGGAGTATAGG
>JBEDFR010000153.1:0-2549 GCA_041175045.1 Pseudomonadota bacterium
CCAAGGGCATCGCCTGGTCAGCGGCCGACAACGCGCTCTACATCGTGGATACCGAGAATCACGTGATCCGCCGCATGGACTTGAATTCCGGACTGATCAGCACAGTACTGGGCACCGGCGCAGTGGCCGACGGGCCAGATGGCGACCCGCTGCGTTGCGCGCTGGCGCGGCCCCATGGCGTGTTCATGCACGAGGGCGTGCTCTATGTGACCGACAGCGAGAACCACCGGGTGCGGGCGCTGGGCTGAACGAGCCCTGCTCGCGATGGACCCTGTAGGAGCGGGGGCTCACCGCGCCAGCGGGTCCGGCCGCATCTGGAAGTGATACACCTTGCTCGTCGTGCCCGGCCCGGTCTCCATGTGGAAGGGCGCGCGGCTGCTCAGCGTCGCCCACAGACCCCGGCCTTTCCAGCCCGCAGAGGCGTCGTCGATGCGCCCGTCCAGCCACTTGGTGTAGAAGCCCAGCGGATAGGGCACCGTCAGCCGCACCCACTCGCCATCGTCCAGCACCAGCAGCGCGCCCGACTGATTGCCCGTGTTGATGGGCGTATTCGCCCCCAGGCCGAAGGTGTTGTGCTGGTCCACCCAGGTGTAATAGCTGCCCTCGGAGCTGCCCGGCTGGTCCAGATTCTTGAACTGCGGCAGCGGTTCGGTGAAGAAGCTCCAGCCTTCGGGGCAATGCTGGCCCGTGGCCGTCGGGCCATTGAGAGGCCCCGTGCACTTGCGGCGGTCGAAGCTGGCCATGTGGCCGCTGGAGAGCGCCGCCCACACCACGCCGTCGCGGTCGATGTCCATGCCGCGCGGCGAGAAGCCCTCGATGGCATTGCCGTCGGCGTCCACCGGCAATTCGTAGTACTCGGTCAGCGCCGTGGTGGTCGGGTCGGCCCCCGGCACGAGGCGCAGCACCGCGCCCGGGTAGCTCAGTGTCGAACCCCAGATCGAGCCGTCCGGCGCTGGCGACACGGCATAGAGCCCCGCCTGAATGCGCTTGTCCCGCGCCGGGTCCACGGCTTCGTCGGGCTGGGCATAGCCCTCGTCACGCACGCCATTGCCATTGGTGTCCAGGATCATGGGCGTCCAGCCTTGGGCCGCCACCGCGTCGCCGGTTTCCAGAAACTGCCGCGTGTTCAGCCAGCCCACTACCGCGCCGCCACCGCTGGTCCACAGCGTGTTGTCGGCGTCTTCCGCGAACATCAGGTGATGCGTGCCGAAGCAGGTGTTGATGGGGGTGTAGACGTCCGTCTGCGGATCGTACACGCCCAGATGCCGACTGGTGCGGCCGGTGGGGAACATCCGGGCGGAAGGATGCTCTGACCCCGCCTGGCAGTAGTCCGGCACGTCTGCCGGATCGCGGGCGCGGGAGGTGATCCACACACGACCGTCCTGATCCATCATCGGGTTGTGCACCGAAGTGGAGGTGTCCCAGATCGGCTCTTCGCCCCAGTAGGCCGAGGGCCCCATGGGCGGCACGAGGGGCTGTTTGTAGTCCGGGTCGGCGGGGAACACCGGCACCTGATAGGTGGCATGGGCCAGCGGGTCGAGCACGGGCAGATAGTCAGCACTCTCTTCCAGCGCGCCGTAGAGTCGGCCATAGGCGTTCACCGTCGGGTCGCGCCGGTCGGTGGACACCAGATCATGCAGATAGGCCTGGGGGTCGGCCCAGTCCCACTGGGTGATCACCACATTGCGCTCCAGGCCGTGGGGCCGCTCCGGCACCGGCGGCAGCTCGCCTGCCGCGATGCGATCCGTCCAGTCGGCATACATCTGCAGGGTGCGCTTGTCGCCCATGCCCGCCAGGGTGTTGGTCATGAAGGCCCCCGCCTGGCCGGCACGCACGCGCTGGTTCCAGGCCTCGAAGGAGTTCTCGGCGACAGCGAAGAGATCGGGGATGGTGCGCGTGGCCTCGGTGCCCATCTGGTGACACACCACGCAGCCGCCATTGCTGATGCGGCGGATGAAGTCGTCCTGATGCACCACGCCCTCGGCGATGCCGTTGCCGTCCTGCCCCGTGCCGGGGAACTCGTCCGCCGCAGGCACCTCCAGCAGGGAATACCAGTAGCCCGCGGGGTAGTACTGCGCCGCGGTGGCCGGGTCCGGCGCCGGCACCGCGCGCAGGTCGAGCGACACGCCCGGCTGCGTGCTCTGCCGGGGCGAATCCACCAGCCCGTAGCCGCGCACGAAGACCTCGTAGTTGCCCAGCGGCAGGTCGGGGATCACGAACAGCCCGTTCTCATCCGTGACCACCGTCTTGGAATACAGCGTGGCCAGGTCCCGCGTCTCGGCGATCACCCACACGCCCGCCTCGGGGCCGTTGGGGCCGTAGACACTGCCGGCGATGTCGTCGTCGTCCACCTGGGGCGCAGCAGGCGCAGGGGCGGGTGCTGCGGCAGGCTGAGTGCCGCTTGTCGCGGGCGCATCGCCGCAGGACTGCAGGGCCAGCAGAGTGAGCAGGGAAATGGCGAGGGGCAGGGGGCGCTTGGTCATGACGGTGTCCTCGAGTTCTTGTTGTTGAGGTGCGGGAGTCGTGCAGGGTCGGGGCGGATACAGCGC
>JBEDFR010000154.1:0-2767 GCA_041175045.1 Pseudomonadota bacterium
GCTGAGCGGCATCGCGCTCGGCATGTCGATGCTGCCCGAAGAGTTTCCGCTGGTGCTGGCCGTGTTCATGGCGATGGGTGCCTGGCGCATTTCCCGGGCCCGGGTGCTGACGCGGCGGGCGGCCGCCATCGAAACCCTCGGGGCAACCACGGTGCTTTGCACGGACAAGACCGGAACGCTGACGGAAAACCGCATGTCGGTGGCAGCCATCGTGGCCGGTGCTGCTCGCTGGACGCCGGAGCTCGGGCATGAGCTGGGGGTAGAGGTCAGCGAATTGCTGCGGTCAGCCGCACAGGCCTGCCCTGGCCAGACCGCCGATCCGATGGACCTCGCCGTTCTCTCGCTGGCCGCCGTCATACCCCAGCAGGGTCAGCGCCGCCTGCTGCACACGTGGGGCCTGCGTGCCAATCTTTTCGCCGTGGCCACACTGGTCGACCTTGGCGAGGGGCCGCGCGCTTTCGCCAAGGGGGCGCCGGAAGCGATCGCGGAGCTGTGCTGCCTGTCCGCCGCGCAACGCGCTGCGCTCTGCGCCGAGGCCGATGCGCTGGCGCAAGCCGGTATGCGCGTGCTTGGGGTGGCGAGCACCGGCCTGCTGACTCCTGCCCTCACGCAGCGGCCCGCGGCATCGCCGCGCGGACTGCCCTTCGAGGCCCTCGGGCTGCTCGGCTTTGCCGATCCGCTGCGCGCCAGTGCCCCTGCTGCCGTGGCGGAGTGCCGACGTGCCGGCATCCGGGTGGTGATGATCACCGGCGATTACGCGCTGACTGCCAAGGCCATCGCCCGCCAGGCTGGCATCGAGGCGGACACCGTGCTGGAGGGGCGTGAGATCGATGGCTTGTCGACTGCTGCCTTCGCAGCACGCGTCCGCAGCACTGCGGTCTTCGCCCGCATCCAGCCGCAGCAGAAGCTGCGCATCGTCGAGTGCCTGAAGGCCGACGGCCAAGTGGTGGCCATGACCGGCGACGGCGTCAACGATGCCCCAGCGATCAAGTCGGCGCACATCGGCATCGCCATGGGAGGACGCGGCACCGATGTCGCGCGCGAAGCCTCCTCGCTCGTGCTCCTTGATGATGATTTCAGCTCGATCGTGGCCACGATCCGGCTGGGGCGCCGCATCTACGACAACCTGCGCAAGGCCACCGAGTACATCGTGGCGGTACACGTCCCCATCGCTGGTCTGGCGCTGCTGCCGCTGCTCGGCGGTCTGCCGCTCATGCTGACGCCGATCCACATCGCGTTTCTGGAAATGGTGATCGATCCCGCCTGCTCCGTGGTGCTGGAAGCCGAGCAGGAAGAGGATGATGTGATGCAGCGCCCCCCGCGTCACACGGCCAGCCGCCTGCTGCCGCCACAACGTCTGCGCTGGGCCCTGCTGCAGGGCACACTGGTGCTGGGTCTGCTCGCCACGGTTTTGCTGACCAGTGCTGCCACCGGCCGCGCGGAGTCGGAACTGCGGGCGCTGGTGTTCACCGCGCTGGTGCTGATGAACATGGGACTGATCCTGGTGAACCGCAGCTTCAGTGCGTCCCTCGCCGGCGCGTTCCGTCGTCCGAACCGTTCGCTGTGGGTGTTGCTCGGCGCCGTGGGTGGCATCCTGGCCGCTGCCCTGCTCTGGTCACCGGCGCGCACACTGTTCGGTTTCGGCCCGCTCGGCTGGCAGGATCTGCTGCTGGCCGCGACGACTGCCGGACTTGCGCTGCTGTTGCTGGAAGCCGCCAAGGCGCGCTGGTTCCGCCGGGCGGCGGGCTAGGCCCGGCGTCGCACGCCGAGCGTAGCGCTAGGAGGATCAGGGCCTTCGCAGTGCAGCGATCAGCCCGGTCACCGGCTCCCCGTATTCCTTGCGCAAGAATCCCTCAGCCACGCTGACTACGGTCAGGCCGGCCGCGGTGGCCACCTCGCGAATGTGCTGTTCGGTGTGGGAGTAGCGTCCGGAGTCCATCAGCTTGAACGGCGCCTGCGTACCCTTCTCGACGGTGAACACCAGATAGCCGCCGGGGCGCAGCAGTCGGGCAGCGGGCTGGGTTATCTGGGCGAGGTCACCGAAATAGATCAGGGTGTCGCAGGCGACGATGAGGTCCAGCGCCAGCGTCTGCCGGGCCAGATGGTCGGTGATTTCCGCTACGGCCAGCACGTCGTACAACTGCGTGTCGCTGGCTTTTTCTACCATCTCGGGGGACAGGTCTATACCCGTGAGAAGCCGTGACAGCGGTCTCAGGTACTTGGCCGCCAACCCGGTGCCACAGCCGAGCTCGAGCACGTCGAGGGCGCCGGTCGGTCCCAGCACCAGATCAAGCGTTTCCTTGAGTCGCTCCGGCGCCTGGTAGAGCAACTGCTCGCACATGTTGTGTTCGTAGAAACCGGAAAAGCGCGAATAAAGCTGCTGTATGCAGTCGTCGGGCGCGCGTTGTGGCGGTGGCTGGTCGCGCAGTGCGCTCAGCAAGTGCCGGATTTCGGCAGAGTCGGGGCGCAGCGTCAGGTACTGCTCGAAGGAGTACCGCGCATCGTCCCGGCGGCCGAGGATATGGGCCAGATTGCCGCGCGCCCGCCAGTTCGGCGCACTCGGCTCCAGCATCGTGGCGTGGTCCTGACAGACGTAGGCCGCCAGGATTTCACCGTCCTGGCGCAACTCATCGGCGGTGTCGGCGTAATCGCTGGCCGTACGCGCAGCGGCGGTTGCCGGTCTGCTGCCGACGAGCAGTTGCTCGCGCAGCGCAAAGTCGAGCCACTCTGGTACGGCTGCCGAGGCCGCACCAGGCAGGTCCGCGAG
>JBEDFR010000155.1:0-11389 GCA_041175045.1 Pseudomonadota bacterium
GTGTCCAGCACACCCCAGGCGAGGCCGTCGGCCAGTAGCACGGCGCCGTCGGGCAGGGCGGCGATCTGCCGCCGCGCATCCTGCAGTGCGGCGGCATCCGGGTCTGGAAAACGGGCCGACAGCGATAGCACCTGCACTGGCAGACCCAGGGCCGCCAGTTCGGCGATCATGCGGCGATCCCAGGCATAGCCGCCGGTAAGTGATTGCAGATTGCCCGGAATGGCGAAGTAGAGAATGGGGGGCACGCAGACTCCTGAAGGTGACGCCGAGACTGGCCGCATTGTGACTGGAGTGGGCGCGCATTGGCAGGGGGGCGCGGCACGAGCGTGCCTGCCTTGCCTTGCGCGGGGGCGGGCCGTACCATCGCCGCCATGTCCACTGCGTCCCCACTACCCACCGATGACTCCCTGTCTGCCACCCTGGCGCACTGGCTTGCCGCGCATCGCGAACGCTGCAGTCGTGCCGCGCGTCCGGCCGTCACGCTCGCCTGGGCGCAGAGCTGGGATGGCAGCATCGCCCTGCATGCCGGCAAAGCCCTGGCGCTGAGCAATCCCCGCGCGCTGCGCCTGACGCACCAGCTGCGCAGCCTGCACGATGGCATTCTGGTTGGCATCGGCACAGTACTGGCCGACGACCCGCAGCTGACCGTGCGCGAATGTCCCGGCCCGAGCCCGCAGCCCATCGTGCTCGACAGTCAACTGCGCATGCCGCCCACGGCGCGCCTGTGCGCACCCGGACAGCGGCGTTGCTGGGTGCTGAGCCATGACAGCGTGCGCGCCGAGCGCGCCGACATCGACGTCATCCGCCTGACTGGCAATGCGCGCGGCCATCTCGATCTGGCCGACGTGCTGCAGGCCCTGTGGCAGCGCGGCATCCGCAGCCTGATGGTGGAGGGGGGTGCCAATGTCATCACGGCCTTCCTGCAGGCCGGTCTGGCCGATGCGCTGGTGCTCACGGTGGCGCCGGTGTTTGCTGGCGGCTACAAGGCAGTGGGCAATCTGGGCCACATGGCACGCGCGCAGTTGCCACGCATTCATGCGCTGCAGACGCAGCGTCTGGACGATGATCTGATCGTCTGGGGTGATCTCGCGTTTTCACCGCAGGCTGCAGGAGTCGCGCCATGAAGAACAGCCGTTCCACTCAGGACGACACCACCGCGCAGCTCTGGTTCACCGGGCCACTGCAGGTGCAGGTGCGCGAGGTCGTGCTGCCGCCGCCGGGCCCGGGGCAGCTGCGGGTGCGCACACGGCTCTCGGCAGTGAGTGCCGGCACCGAGATGCTGGTCTATCGCGGGCAGATTCCCGAGGACATGGCGCTGGACGCCAGTCTCGCCGCACTGCAGGGCGCCGCGGCCTTTCCGCTGCAGTATGGCTACGCCTGTGTGGGCGAGGTGCTGGCGCTGGGCCCGGACGTGGATGCCGCCTGGCTCGGCCGCCGCGTCTTCGCCTTCGCGCCGCATGCGTCGCAGTTCCTGGCCTGTGCAGCGGATGTGATCCCGATTCCTGATGACGTGTCCTTCGAGGCGGCTGTCTTTCTGGCCAACATGGAAACGGCCGTCAATCTGCTGCAGGACGGCGCGCCCGCCCTTGGCGAGCGCGTGGTGGTGATCGGCCAGGGCGTGGTGGGGCTGCTGCTGGACAGCCTGCTGGCGCGCTGTCCGCTGGGGGACCTGTTCGCGGTGGAGGCCTTGCCGGCACGGCGCGCAAGGGCCCTGCAGCTGGGCGTGCACGCGGCCTTCGATCCGCTGGACGCCGCCGCCGTGCAGACCCTGCGCGCGCAACTGCACGAAGGTGCGGGCGTGGCCGGGGCCGACCTGATCTACGAAGTGAGCGGCGCGCCCCAGGCCCTGAACCTCGCGCTCGATCTGAGCGGCTATTGCAGCCGTCTCGTGATCGGCAGCTGGTACGGCAGCAAGAGCGCGCCGCTGGCGCTGGGTGGCGCCGCGCATCGCAATCGCGTGCGCATCAGCACCAGTCAGGTCAGCACGCTGGCGCCGGAACTTTCCGGGCGCTGGGACAAACAGCGCCGTTTCGCGCTGTGCTGGGAGATGCTGCGCTGCACGCATCCGCAATCGCTTATTACACACCGCGTGCCGCTGCGTAATGCGGACGCACTCTACCAGCGCCTGCACGAGTCGCCTGCCGATGTGCTGCAGGCCGTGCTGGTACACCACTGAATTCTTGACGAAACGTTTCGTAACCGCTGAGGAGCACCATGTATACCGTCGCCGTCACCAAGGATTTCATTGCCAATCACTATCTGGTCGGGGGCGACTGGGGCAGTGAGAATTTCACCCACGCCCATCACTATGTGGTCGAGGTCAGCATCGAGGCGGCGCAGCTGGATCGCCACGGCTATCTGGTGGACATCGTCGAGATCGAGGGCGCGCTGAATCAGCTGGTGGCCTACTTCCGCGACTGTGTGCTGAACGACAAGCCCGAGTTCGCGGGCCTGAATCCCAGTATCGAGCATTTCAGCCGGATTCTGTGTGAAAAGATGCTGGCGCTGATCGGCTTTCCCGGCAAGGGCGTGCTGCAGATCAAGCTGTGGGAGAACGCCACCTGCTGGGCGGCCTATCGCCACAGCGTGAGCTGAACCCCACCTCCCCCTCTGGCACCCGCGAGACCTCGTGCAGGGCCAGGTCGGCGCCGCGTCGGCGCAGCGCTGACGCTCTACGGCCTCTGCTCACTCCTGCGTCGAGCGCACGATGGTCCCCGGGCGGGCGCCTGTCATGGCGCCATCCAGCAGCACGGCTTCCCCCGCCACAAACACATGCACGGCGCCCTCGGCATACTGATGCGGCTCCGCGAAACTGGCCATGTCCTGCACGGCGCCCAGATCAAGCACGGCCACATCGGCGTGGGCGCCGACTTGCAGGCGCCCGCGCTGCGCCAGTCCGAGTCGGTCGGCGGGCAGCAGGGACATCTTGTGAATGGCCGTGTGCACGGGCAGCACGGCCTCGTCGCGGGCATAGTGGCCCAGCACCCGGGCGAAAGTGCCATAGCTGCGCGGATGCGGCATGCGCTCGGTAGGCGCTTCCACCCCGCCGTCGGACGCGATCATGGTCTGTGGGTGGCGCATGATGTGGCGCACGTCGAACTCGTCGATGGCATGGAAGACGGCATCGCAATTGCCTGCCGCCACCAGCGTCATCAGCATGTCCGCCGCGTTGTCATTGTTGACGGCACGTTCTCGCAATTGCAGGACCTGCGCCAGGTTCAGGCCGTTGAGCGTGCGATCGTGCGGGCAGTTCGACAGGCCGATGTTGGCCGGGTCATTGCCGCCGCGATCCACCTCGATGTTGTAGGCGATCTCGCGCTGCAGGCGTGCCCGCTGCTCGGTGTCCTCCATGCGCGCCAGCAGGGCGTCGCGTCCGCCATCCAGACTCCAGCCGGGAAACAGGATGGTCAGGGTGGTGGCCGAGGCCGTGTAGGGGTACTGGTCGATAGAGACATCCACGCCGCGGGCGATGGCCTCATCGACCAGGCGCAGCGTGTCCACCGAACGTCCCCACATCGGAGCGCCCACTACCTTGTGATGGGTGATCTGGGTGGGCAGGCCGCCTTCCTCGCCAATGCGGATCGTCTCCGCCACGCTTTCCAGCAATTGCAGTCCTTCCTCGCGCATGTGGCTGATGTACACGCCCCCGTGCTCGCCCGCCACGCGGGCCAGGGCGATGACTTCCTCGGTCGTGGCAAAGCGTCCGGGCGCGTAGATCAGGCCGCTGGACAGCCCGAAGGCGCCCGCCTCCATGGCCAGCCGCACCTGTTCCTGCATGCGCGTGAGTTCCTCGTCGGTGGCCGGGCGGTCCTGTTCGCCCACTATCAGGCCGCGAATGGAGCCGTGGCCCACCAGAGTGGCGTAGTGAATGCCGATGTCCGCCGCCTCCAGGGCAGAGAAGGTGTCTTCCAGCGGCAGTGGCGAATCGCCGTCCTGACCGCCCACCACCAGGGTGACGCCCTGCCGCACCAGATTCTCCGCGTCGGGCCAGCGGTAGAGGCCATCGCCGAGATCGGCGCCAACGGCGTGACTGTGAATGTCGATGAAGCCCGGCGTGACGGCGAGGCCACTGACGTCACGCACCAGCGTGGCGGGATGGCCACTGAGGTCCTCGCCCATGGCGGCGATGCGGCCGCCGCGCAGGCCGAGGTCGCCGCGCACGCCGGGGCTGTCGGCTCCGCTGTAGAGCGTGCCGCCGGTGAGCAGGACATCGAAGGGCTCCACGGGCGGTTGAACGGGGGACGGGGATTCACCGGAACAGGCCTGCAGCGCCAGCAGGGCGAGGGCGAGCAGGGCGGGCAGTACGCAGGAACGGCCAGGCATGAGTCGGACTCCAAGTGGACTGAATGCGGAGCATGATGCCCGTGACGAGGCCTTGCCGCCAGCGTGGTGGCTGCTCAGGGTCTGTCGGTGGCGGCTTCGCGGGGGCCGGCGCCCGTCCAGCGTCCCATGGCCGCCAGACTCGTCAGGCCGAACGCCAGAATCGTCGCATCGCGCAGCCGCATCAGCGCGATCAGGCCCAGCGCTTCGGCGCTGCCAAGATTCAGCGTCGCAAAACACCACAGCACGGCTGCCTCGATGGTGCCGATGCCGCCGGGCAGGGGCAGCAACATGGCCAGGCGAATGGCGACGAACAGCAGCACGAAGTCGCCTGTTTCCACCGCGACGTTCAAGAACCACAGCAGCGCGCGCAGCTCGCCCAGAATCGCCGCCCAGCCCAGCAGGGAGAGCAACAGGCCGGCGCACAGCGGCGTGCGTTGGGTCTGCAGCAGCTGGCGCAGCGCATTCTGCAGTGCCTGCCAGTGCTCGCTCAGGGCCGCGCCACTGCGCTGCAGACGCGGATGGCGTTCCCAGCGCGCGACCAGTGCGCCCAGTCGGGTGGCCAGCCAGACCGGCTGGCGCAACACCAGCAGCCCGAGTGCCGGCAGCGCCAGCACGGCCAGGCTCAGCACCAGCAGCGTGCCGCGCCAGTCCTGCGCCGGCACCAGTGCGCTGACGAGCAGCAGGCCGACGCCGCCCAGCAGCACGGCCACGTTCACCCACAGATCGAAGAAGCGGTCCAGCCCGAGCGAGAGCACGGCGCGATGCAGAGCAAGGCCATGGCGCCGGCACAGCCAGTACACCTGCAGCGGCTCGCCGCCGAACTGCGGACCTGGTGTGAGGAAGCTGACGGTCTGACCGGCCATGCGGATGAGCAGCAGCGGCCACAAGGCCACACGATCTCCCAGCGCGCGGGCGAAGAGCTGCCAGCGGCTGGTGGAAAGGGCCATGACGACGCCATTGAGCAGCAGCCACACGAGCCACTGCCCGGGTGTCAGCCCGGCCACTGCCGCGCCCATGGCCGCAAGGGGCAGCTGGCGCAGCGTCCAGGCGGCCAGCCCGAGGGCCAGCGACCACAGCAGCAGTGTGATGAACGTGGCGCGGCTCATGCGGCACCGTCGTGGCGGCGCACCCAGTGGTCATCGCCCTGCCACAGGCTGAAGCGGCCGCTGCCCAGCAGCAGCACGGCCACGGTGCAGCCGAGCAGACTCAGGAACAGGGGCGTCGTCGCCGCCACAGGGGGCCACAACGCCCACAGCAGCAACAGCAGGAGAGCCCCGAGGCGAGCACCGCTGCCGCTGAGGATCAACAGAGCGGCGAGCGCGCTGCCGAGCTGCGCCGGCAGGCTGCTTGCGTCCGCCACCAGGCTCTGGGCCAGCAGCAGAAGCCCCAGCAGCAGGCGCAACAGTGGCTGCAGCCAGCGTTCGCTGAACCGGGCCAGGGCGTCGAAGGCGGCTTGCCGCGAGGCATCGATACGGCCGCTCACCACCAGCCAGTCCACCACGAAACCGATCAGCAGCGGCAGCATGAAGGCAAACCCGGCAAGGCGCGTCAGCTCCGCCGCAAAGGGTGGCCACAGCACCACCGCGACATAGCCCATCTGAAAACCCGCCAGGGTGCGGCGCAGCGTGTTGGGCAGCAGCGGATACACGGGTAGACCCAGACGCTCGCGCCGTGAACGTGCCAGGACGAACAGGTAATAGGCGCCACTCACCAGCAGATAGCTCGCGTGGACTTTGCCCAGCAGCACGGCCAGCAGCGGTGCGACCACCAGGCCGAAGGCGTCATAAACGGTGTCCAGCTCCGCGCCCAGCAGGCTGGTGTGGCGCGTGCGGCGGGCGACGAAGCCATCCACCCGGTCCAGGATCGCCGCCACGGAATAACACGCGGCCGCCACCCAGATCAGCAGCGGCGCATCGGGCAGCCGCAGCAGAAAGCCGCCGGTCGCGGCGATCAGCAGGCCGCGCAACAGACTGAGGTGATTGGCAAGACCGAGACTTTCGTACAGAGGCGCCTGCGGGTGCGCCCGATTGAGCGTGCGGCGCTGCCATGCCTGCTGCCAGCACAGCGCCCACAGCGCCAGACTCTGCAGCAGCCACAGCCCGGCGTAGGCGGCGCCCTGCAGCGCGGCGACGGGCGCGGCGGCACACAGCAGCGCCAGCGCGCCGAGCAGGCCGCTGCGCTGCAACGGGAGAAAAGATGGGTGATTGGTCATGGCGCGGGCATAATCTCCCACATTGCCGGCGACCACAACCGGCCCCCTCGCTGTCCTGACGGGAGTCGTCATGAACCATCGCATCGAAGAACTGCTGGCCGGTATCAAGGCGCTGGAAAAGGAATTGCGCAAGGAGATCCAGCGCATCCGCATCGACACCTACGAGATCCGTGATCGCACGGTGCACTTCAAGGACGAGATCCGCTCCCACCACAAGGCCCAGGCCATCCGGCTGTTCGACTATCTGCGCCACGCGCGTCTCAAGCACGTGCTCACTGCGCCGGTGATCTGGCTGTGCATATTCCCGGCGCTGTTCATGGATCTGATCGTGACGTTCTACCAGGCCGTGTGCTTTCCGGTGTACGGCATCCCCAGGGTGCGGCGCCGTGACTACATCATTCTCGATCGGCACTACCTCGCCTATCTGAACCTCATCCAGAAGGCCAACTGCCTGTTCTGTGGTTATTTCAACGGGCTCATGGCCTATGTCGGCGAGATCGCGGCGCGCTCCGAGCAGTACTGGTGTCCCATCAAGCATGCCTCGCAGCTCAAGCACGAACACAGCCGCTACCAGCGTTTCGTGGAATACGGCGACAGTGAACAGTTCCAGGCGAAGGCCGGGTCTCTGCGCAGCGATTTCGGCGACGTGGATGAGGCGCCGAAGTCCTGAGCCGACGACGCCACCGCCTGAGCATTTCGCTATACTCGCGCACCGGCCGCACCAAGGCCCCCCCGACCCCTTTTTGTCAAAGAGAGTCCCCACGATGGAAAAGACGATAGAAACCCTGATGCTGCGTTCGCGCTGGCTGCTGGCGCCGGTGTATCTCGGGCTGAGCCTTGCGCTGATTGCCCTGATGATCAAGTTCTTCCAGGAGGTATGGCACCTGTTCTCCCACATTTTCAGTGCCACCGAGGCCGAGGTGGTGCTGGTGGTGCTCTCGCTCATCGACATTTCCCTGGTGGGCGGCTTGCTGGTGATGGTGATGATGAGTGGCTACGAGAACTTCGTGTCCGAACTGGACAGCAAGGGCGAGGGCGAGACCCTGAGCTGGCTGGGCAAGATGGACGCCTCCTCGTTGAAGATGAAGGTGGCCGCGAGCATCGTGGCGATCTCCTCGATTCACCTGCTGCGCGTGTTCATGAACATGGACAATGTCGATAGCCAGAAGCTGATGTGGTACGTGATCGTGCATCTGACCTTCGTGGTCTCGGCGTTCGCCATGGGCGCACTGGACCGTATCACCCGGCACTGAAGTCAGCACATTCGCGGGGCTTGCCGACGCAGCGCTCGATAGCGCCGCTCAGCGCCCGAACCAGATGCGCTGGAACAGGCCGTCCCGCGCGAGCAGCAGATGCTGCAGCGCGGCGCCGATGTGCCCCAGCACCAGCACGGCCAGCAGCAGTGCCAGCGCGCCGTGGATCTGGAACAGCCGCAGGGCCAGCGCCTCGTCCACCGGCACGAAGGGCATGGGCGGCAGGTCGAGGCCGGGGAACACGATCAGGGCCGGAAACGCCGTCACCCCCGCCCAGCCCAGCAGTGGCACCAGCACCAGCAACCCATAAAAGCTGTGATGCAGGCTCTTCGCGGCGATGCGACGGGCGCGCGGGAAGTCGGCCGGCCAGGCGGGATCGGCGCTGCGCAGCTTGAAGGCGATGCGCAGCGCCATCAGCAGCAGCACGCTGAAGCCCGTGGCCTTGTGAACGCCGTACAGCGTATTGGTCAGCGAATCCCAGAGATTGGCTTCGCCGCGGGCGACCATCCACAGGCCCACCGGCACCAGCACCAGAACGCAGACGGCAATGGCCCAGTGCACGACGCGACGGGGCAGGGCATAACGATTCATCGAGACCTCCAGAGCGGTGTTTGCAGCAGTAGAGCATAGAATTCCCGCGCCTGACATAGTCTGTCGCGTAGGTATCCAGCGTGCCGCCTGGCATGAGGTAAGATGCCTGTACTATCGCTGGAGTTGTCATGTCCTCGTCCCTTTCTGCCTCTCCCCGCATCGCCATTCTCGGCGCCGGCATCGCCGGCCTGGCCTGCGCCCGCGTGCTGAGCGAGGCCGGCGTCGATGTTCAGGTGTTCGAGAAAAGTCGCGGCGTGTCCGGCCGCATGAGTACCCGCCGCAGCGAGGACTGGCAGTGCGACCACGGCGCCCAGTATTTCACGGCGCGCGACCCGCTCTTCCACGCCGAGGTGCAGCGCTGGATGGCGGCCGGCGCTGCCGCGCTGTGGACGCCGCGCATGCGGGTGTTCGACCGCGCCGAGGCGGCGGCCGGCAGGGTACATGTCGCCAGTGTGGAGCGTTTTGTGGGGACGCCGGGCATGACGGCGCCAGGTCGCTTGCTGGCGCAGGGGCTGCGGGTGCACACGCAGTGCCACGTCGCTTCACTGCGTCGGGATGACGGGCTCTGGCAGCTGCAGGACGCGCAAGGCCAGGTCCACGGCGGCTACCATGCCGTGCTGCTGGCCATTCCCGCGCCCCAGGCCGCCGCGTTGCTGCAGGACGTGGCGCCAGCCCTGGCCGCCCGCGCCGCGAGCGTGCACATGCGCCCGAGCTGGGCGCTGATGCTGCAGTATGACGCCCCCCTGCCGGTGGCCTTCGATGCCGCCTTCGTCAACGCCGGCCCGCTGCGCTGGATTGCGCGGGATTCCAGCAAGCCGGGCCGCCCGGCGCAGCAGACCTGGCTGCTGCACGGCACGGCGGCCTGGAGCGCGACCTGCCTCGAGGCGGAGCGTGAAACGGTGGCAGAGCAGATGCTGGACGCCTTCGCCCTCGTCACCGGTTGCGACGCGCGCGCGCAGCTGCGTGCCCGGACGCTGCACCGCTGGCTTTATGCCGACAGCGAGCGCCCCCTGGGCGAGCCCTGTCTCTGGAATGCCCGGTCTGGTATGGGGCTGTGCGGCGACTGGCTGCAGGACGACAAGGTCGAAGGCGCCTGGCGCAGCGGCCGGAAGCTGGCAGCGCAGGTATTGGCAACAGTGGTCGCGCCGCGCGTGCGGCGCATCGCCTTCGGCTCGCCGGAGTACGCCGGCACGCTGCGTCTGCGCGAGGCGGTGCTGCGCGTGCCGCTGGGCCTGCGGCTCTCGCCGCAGGATCTGCAGGGCGAGGATGCGCAACTGCACTTCGGTTTCTTCGACGCAGCCGACACCTTGCTCGCCTGTGTCGTCGCCGTGCCCCAGGCGTCGGGTGTCTTCAAATTGCGGCAAATGGCCGTGCGGGATGATCAGCAGGGGCAGGGGCGGGGCTCGTGCCTGCTGGCGGCGGTGGAGGCAGTGCTGCAGGAGCAGGGCGCGACCCAGCTGCTGCTGCATGCGCGGGCCAGTGCCGTGCCGTTCTATGCGCGGCAGGGGTATGCGGTGGAGTCGGAGGAGTTCGAGGAAGTCGGCATCCCGCATCGGCGCATGGGCAAGACGCTGTCGGCGTGAAGCCTCAGGCGAGTCAGCCCCCGCCTCGCTTTCGCTGAGCTCAGAGTCGCTCCCACACCAGCGCCAGATAGCGCGTCCAACCCTTCTTCACACAGCGTTGCAGCGCGGTGCCGCCCGCCAGATTATGCCAGTAGGCCCAGGGCAGCGGCACGCGGGTGAGTGTGCTGACCGCCCAGAGCACGACGGGGTGGAAGCCGCGCAGATACGCGCTCAGATCGTGCACCTCGAGCAGACGAAACCCGGCACTGGCCGCGAGGGCGCAGGTGTCCTCTTCCGACAGCAGCGTGTTCAGATGCCAGCCGCGGCGAAAGCGATTCACGCACTCCCGAGCCTCGGGCGCGTGGGGCGGATGGAGAAAATCGTCGCACAGTACCAGACGGGCGCCGGGCTGCAGCTGCTGCGCTGCCATGGCGAAGAAAGCGGCCGCGTCGTCGGCATGCACGAAGGATTCGATGGCATAGGCGCCATGGCTGGCGGGCAGGGCCGGCATGGCGGCAAAACTGCCCAGCGCGAAGTGCACGCGCTCCTGCAGTCCCAGTGCCCGGGCGCGCTGCTGCGCCAGAGCCACCTGGGCCGGGCTGATCGTCACGCCCGTCACCTGCACGCCGAGTGCCTGCGCCACCCAGGTGGCCGTGCCGCCCACGCCGCAGCCCAGGTCCAGCACGTGGGCCGCCGCGGCATCCTCGGGCAGCGCGCCTTGCAGCGCATTGGCGACCAGCTGGTTCAGAAAGCCGAATGCCTGAGCCCTGGTGGTGACACCGGGCGCCCAGATGGCACGGTGAATGGCCGCCACCTCCCCGCTGCCCCCCAGACTCAGGAAACGCGCGGTGTTGGCATCGTAATACTGCGCGATCTGCTGCGCCGAGTGAGCACCCTCAGCTGCGTAGAAATCTGTGTCGGTGTCAGAGCATGCCTGTGCGCGGCGCTTGTCGGCAGCGCTCGAGTGGGAGCGAGCCTGCCCGCGAAGTTCTTTCACCGCCCCTTGAACCCCGGTACCAGCACGGGCGTTGCGCGCTTGTAGGCCTGATACGCCAGGTCATCCCCCCACTTGGCATCGGCGCGCTCTTCCAGCATGGGAATGCCACTGATGCGGGCGATCAGGAACACCACGAACACCGGCGAGAGCAGGGTCAGATACTGCCAGCTCTGCAGCACCGGCAGCGCCACCAGCGCAGCGCCCGCCCACAGGATCATCTCGCCCAGGTAATTCGGATGCCGCGAGACGGACCACAGACCGCTGGTGATGAAGCGTTCGGCATTCGCCGGGTCCTTGCGGAATTCGGTCTTCTGTCTGTCGGCTACCACCTCCAGCAGGAAGCCGCCGAGCCAGAGGGCGACCCCGAACCAGGCCAGCGCGTTCATGGGCACGGCCCGGCCCGAGGTGATGGCGGCCAGCACCGGTGCCAACGTGATCAGCACCCACAGGC
>JBEDFR010000156.1:0-40149 GCA_041175045.1 Pseudomonadota bacterium
GAAAAAAACAAGTCGGCACCCTAGTGAAAACGGGCACTTATTGCAAACTATTATCATTTGGGAGCGCAAAAATCACATTCCCGCCACAGTGTGTTACAAAACTACGCAAGCTAGTAAAACTTCGCGCTGGTGCAGAAAAATGGCGAGTTTGTCCTGTCACGCTCCAAGGCATCAGTCTGATAAGAACTTTGCTAAGGCTGCCCTTGAAGATGATGTTCCGTTCAGGGGGCTCTACCGGAAGCCTTTCGCATTCATGCCGCCGCATGGCGGGTCTGGTCAACAACCGCACCCCGATGGCCGTCAATCCTTGCACCTCCCAGAACATACCAATCATCGACAAGCCCGCGTACAACTGCAGAATCGTCCAGCAGTTCGCCCTCATGACCGTGGTCTGAGGCATCGTCAGGATATTGGTCGGCGCCCTCTTCGCAGCGCAGCTTGCCTGTACGGCATTGACCTTCGACACCGCCTGACCAAGCTTGGACCGATTGCGCCCGCTGCCCACCGCTGCGGTGATCTTCGCCTTGGAGGGGGCTGATGACGGCCTCGCTGTTCATCCTCCATACCGGCATTCCCATCGCCTACGTCATGCCAGGCGAGAAGGGCTTGCTGTTTGCCAGCGCTTCTGTGGCCATCGGGCTGGTGCTCACCGTTGCCCTGCCAGCGGCAAGGGTCATACCATGGGAAACGGGCGCGATGCCCTAATTCACTGACGCATGAGGTCCGGATGCCACGGCTCGAGTTCGAACACATCATCCAGGTCAACGACCCTCGGCAGCCGCATCTGCCGACGATGACACGCACCCAGCTGTGGGAAGGCCTTGTGTTCCGTACCCGCTACCCGGGCCATTTCAATCCAAGCCTGAGCACGAGCCTGCAACAGATCAGTGCCACGAAATTCGTTCGTCACCTGCGTTTTGGCGAGGACAGCCTGCGCGATGTGGTAAGTCTGCGACCGGAGCAGGAGATCGAGACACGGACCGTTGGCGTGGTCGGGCAGATGTTCGCTCACAGCATCACCCGCATCGAGGAGCCGGCCCCCGGCCATCTGGTCGTGCGCTTCTTCTATTGTCGCGACTCGAGCAATGAATCGGGGGGGCTGGATGTCGACAGTTATCTCAAGGAAGCCTATTTGCAGAATGACCGCGATGCGATCGCAGAACTGCGCCGGTTTGCGCTCGAAGGCTTGCCAGGGTCCGGCTCATGGCTCCAGTGAGACGCCCAGGGCCAGCGTGTAACGCTGCTCGTCGACGTGTTCCGGCGACAGCCTGGCGCTGAGCAACTCAGCCACGTCCTGCCGGATCATGGCCACAGCCGCCACGCGGTACTCCCGCGTGAAGTCCGCCTGCATGACGCCGCCCCAGAGGCTCAGCATGGCCGTGTCGATGCGCCGCACCTGATTGTCCTTGGCCCACTCGCCGGAGATGGCCTGGCCCAGCGCCCTGAGCTGTCGGGACAAGGCCGCATGATCGGGAGCCGGCAGATCCACAAGCACCGATTCGGCAATCGCATTCCAGCCCAGCGCCATGAACTCCGAGCCTTCATAGAAGCGCAGCACCCATTCAAGATACTGCTGTCGGGTCTGCAACGCCTGATTGGGAATGTCAGCTGCGTAAACGCGCAGGAAATGGGACTGAGGCGGCAGATGGGCTGGCCAGGCGGCCGGCCCAGCTCGTTGGGCACAGGCGCTCAGCAGAACACTCAAGAACAGCACTGACAACAAACGCATGGATTCGGCCAGACGGAAGAATACCGCTGCATCATAGCAAAGCGAGTCGGACTCGCCAGCCCTGCCAGCAGGATTCGATGATTCCCAGCCGAATCGCTTCGAGCGTCAGCTCGACCCGATTGCTCACCTCGAGCCTGGCAAAGATCCACTTCACGTAACCCTTGATGGTATCCGGAGAAATCGCGAGGGAAATGGCAGTGTCCTCGACGCTGCAGTCATTGCCGATCACATCGATCTTGGGGTGCACAAGGGCGGTGTTGGGCTCTTTCCATTGCGCGCTCAGAGACAACAAACCGGGGCAGATAGCCCACCGGGCCCCGGAGAGGCTGCGACAGGCGGCGCCCGGAGTGAATATCCCGAATCAGTCCTTGACTGGCTCTCTGAACGACATCCAGGAAGAAACCGAGTGTCGACTGCGTGGTTCCGGGCACGAGGGCCCCTGGTAGCAAACCAGCCGGGTGCCGTCGCTGATCATTCCTGTGACATGCTGCCACGCAAGCCTGTCGTTTCATCTGCTCAGGCCGACTTTCTCCCTTCTTCAAAGTGCATCAATCTTGTTACCTGATGTAACACTTCCCCACATTTTCGCGGTTGTCATGCCTTGGGAAAGCTGCTTGAATCCGTCGCAAGTGACCCGACCGACCCTCCTCGGAGACTCAACAACCGGGGAATTATCCGGCATGATCAACGAGCATAACCTGTCCATGAAAGATCAGCTTCCCCACTGTCAGCACTGGCGCCTCGAGCGCGACAGTGACGACATTCTCTGGCTTTTCCTGGATCGTCATGGCGAGTCGGTGAATGCCCTGTCTGCCCAGGTGCTGAGGGAGCTTGAAACCATCATCGCCAGTGCCGAACGCAATCTGCCTGCAGGACTCGCCATTCTCTCGGGCAAGACCACGGGCTTTGTGCTGGGTGCCGATATCCGCGAGTTCGGCAGTTTCACCGATGCCACTTCCGTCTCTGCCTCCATTCGCGATGTGCACGCCATCTTCTCCCGCCTCGAAGCCCTGCGCTGCCCCACGGTGGCAGCCTTCGAAGGCTATTGCCTGGGCGGCGGACTGGAACTCGCTCTGGCCTGCCACTACCGCATTGCCCGCGACATCCCAGCCACCCGCATCGGCTTTCCGGAAGTGCAGCTGGGGATCTTCCCGGGCTTCGGTGGCTCGGCACGCTCGGTCAGCCTGATCGGCGGCATCAAGGCCATGGAGCTGATGCTCACCGCACGCCAGCTCAATGCCAGACAGGCACGAGCGGCAGGCCTGGTGGATGAAGTCATCGGCCGGCATGAAGAACTCTACTGGGCCGCGCGTCGCGCCATCCTGAGCAAGCGTCGCAGTCGCGGCCCCGCCCTGCTGGCCAGACTCAGCAATCTCACCCCGGCCCGGCGCCTGCTGGCACAGCAGATGCGCAAGCAGACAGCCGCGCGTGCACGAGCCGAGCACTATCCTGCGCCGTTTCGGCTGATCGACACCTTCGAGCGCTACGGCGGCGACCGTGTCGCCATGATGGCGGCCGAGGCTGAAGCTGTCGGACAACTGATGGTGACACCACAGGCTGCCGGCCTGCGCCGCGTGTTCGGCCTGATGGAACGACTCAAGCGCGAAGGCCGGCAGAGCGACTTCCGTGCACGACGCGTGCATGTGGTCGGTGCTGGCGTCATGGGCGGCGACATCGCGGCCTGGTGCGTGCTGCAGGGGCTCGAGGTGACACTGCAGGACCGTGAGATGAAATTCATCGAGCCCGCCCTCAAGCGTGCCGAGACACTGTTGCGCAAGAAGCGCCTGGAGCCGGCGGCAGTGAAGGCCGCTCTGGCACGCCTGCAGCCGGATATCGACGGCAGCGCGGTTGGCAAGGCGGACGTGGTGATCGAAGTGATCGTCGAGCGACTCGATGCCAAGCAGGCCTTGCTTGCCGACCTCGAACCGCGACTGCGTCCCGATGCCATTCTTGCCACCAATACCTCCTCCATCCCGCTCGAAGCCATTGCCTCCGCCCTGCAGGACCCTTCCCGCCTGATCGGGCTGCACTTCTTCAATCCCGTGGCCAGGATGCCGCTGGTGGAAGTCGTGCGCGGCGAGCGCAGCAATGAGGAAGCCCTGCGCCGCGCTGCAGCCTTCTGCGGCCAGATCAATCGCTACCCGCTGCCGGTCAAGAGCAGCCCGGGCTTTCTGGTGAACCGTATCCTGGCACCTTACATGCTCGAGGCCATGGTCATGCACGGCGAGGGCATTGCACTGGAGGCGATCGATGCCGCCGCCGAAGACTTCGGGATGCCCATGGGGCCGGTGGAGTTGGCGGACACGGTGGGGCTGGACGTGTGCCTCATGGTAACCGGCACCCTGCAGAGTGCTGACGACGAGCGAGTGACGAAGGCCACCGAAACCTTGGGCAACCTGGTCAAGTCAGGCTATCTCGGCCGCAAGTCCGGCAAGGGCTTCTATGCATGGTCGAAAGAAAAACCTGTCAAGCTGCGAGAGAAGGCTGTCGGACATGACCTCGTCGCACTCGGCGAGCGATTGATCGGGGTATATACCGCAGAATGCGAAGCCGCCCTGCGTGACGGTATCGTCGCGGATGCCGACCTGCTAGACGCGGGCATGATCTTCGGTACAGGTTTCGCGCCTTTCCGCGGCGGCCCGTTGCATTACCTGAAAACCACAGTGTCCACAGCAAAGACGGGAGCGGCCTGACATGAACACCCTGCGCCGCGTTGCCATCATCGGCGGGACTCGAATCCCCTTCTGTCGCTCCAACACCGCCTATGGCGATCTGAGCAATCTGGACATGCTCGCCGATACGCTGCAGGCACTGGTCAAGCAGTACAAGCTGGCAGGGAGAAAGATCGATGACGTGATCGCCGGCGCGGTCACCACGCATTCACGAGACTGGAATCTGGCACGCGAAGCGGTGTTGAGTTCCGGCCTGTCGCCGCGTACGCCGGGTACCACGCTGCAGATGGCCTGCGGCACTTCGCTGCACGCCGCCATGCTGCTGGGCGCGCGCATTGCCAGCGGGCAGATCGACTGCGCGATAGCAGCCGGCACGGACACCACGAGCGACGTCCCCCTCGTTTTCCAGCGACGTTTCGCCCGGCGCCTCGTAGCCCTGAGTCAGGCCCGCGACCTGAAGTCGCGCCTGCGCGCCTTCAAGGGATTCCGCCTGAGCGAACTGGCGCCACAGGCACCCGGCAATGCCGAGCCGCGTACAGGACTGTCCATGGGAGAGCATTGCGAGTTGATGGCCCGGCAGTGGGGCATCAGCCGCGAAGAGCAGGACCTGCTGGCGCTCGAGAGTCATCTCAAGGCTGCCGCAGCATGGACCGACGGCTTCTTCGACCAATTGGTGACGCCCTACAACGGCGTGGCACGCGACAACAATCTGCGTCTCGACAGCACGCTGGAAAAACTGGCCACCTTGAAACCGGCATTCGACCGCAGTAGCAGCGGCACGCTGACGGCCGGCAACAGCACTCCGCTGACTGATGGTGCTGCCGCTGTTTTGCTGGCCAGTGAAGACTACGCGCACAAGCACGATCTCCCCGTGCAAGCCTGGCTTCTGGGTGCGCGCATATCCGCAGTGGATTACGTCAAGGGCGAAGGGTTGCTGATGGCACCCACGATTGCCGTGAGCGAGCTTCTGCAAAGTGCCGGTCTTGCGCTGCAGGACTTCGATTACTACGAGATTCATGAAGCCTTCGCCGCGCAGGTTCTCTGCACACTCAAGGCCTGGGAAGACGAAGACTACTGCCGCGATGTGCTCGGTCTCAAAACGCCGCTGGGCAGCATAGAGCGCGCAAGACTGAATGTAAAAGGCAGCTCACTCGCCGTTGGACATCCGTTTGCGGCAACAGGAGCGCGGGTGATCGCAACGCTGGGCAAGCTGCTGGAGTCCGATCCTAAGGCCCGGGGACTGATTTCCGTGTGCACGGCAGGCGGCATGGGAGCAGCGGCGATCCTCGCCGGTATGCAATGCGAGATTAATTGATATAGATCAGCAAAACAGCGTTTAGCAGACCCCTGCCCTTTGAATCAAGAGCAGCTCTATTGCTAAATTCACCGGCATTTCGCCGGCATAAACGCAACAATTTTTGCATGACAGCAGGACCGCTGAATCGCACAAAGAGGCGAGGGCGCAGCAGTACTCAGAAAGAAAAGGAACGTCGATCTGATTTGGAAGGCAGGTACTCGCATCACGGAGTTGGTGCTGTTTCCGGCCGACAAATCCAGTCTCGCCAGGAACTTCTGCAGGGGCAGAGTGACGAGCTGGAGTAGTAAATCGTTTGACCTTGCGGGAAGGCTAAAGTCCTGATTCAATTGGGCGCCTGAATTTCAGCCTTAAAAATAATGTCACTGGTAATGGGAGTAATTTCAATGAAGAAGAACCTGAGGACTGTATTCGGTCTGGTGGTGGGGGCTATCCTCGTCGCGGCCAGTATTGTTCCTGTACACGCGCAGCAACTGCCGACGATTTCGCGTCCTCTCGGACTGCGTGCGCCGGTTGGCCTTCCGGTCATTCCGATTTTCGAAGGCGCCTACGAAAATGAGGACGGCTCTGTAAGCTACTCTTTCGGCTATCTAAACCGCAACACAGGTGAGGCAGTCGAGATCCCGCTGGGCCCGAACAATCGCATAGAGCCGGCAGAATTCAGCGGAATGCAGCCAGCGCGTTTTGAAACCAGCCGCAACACCGGGGTATTCACCGTGACAGTGCCTGCATCCATGCGCGACGGCGAAGTCTGGTGGTACATCAAAACGGGTCAGCATGAAGAGCTTAAGGTCCCTGGTCGTCGTGGCCGCCTGGGTTACACCCTGGACAAGAAGCCACGTCCTGCGGGCTCCGTCGCTCCGCTTGTTGCCTTCACAGCCGACGGTCCGAAAGCACAGGACCCGATGGGCATGGTTGCTGACAATGCGCTGACAGTAAAAGCCGGCTCTCCGGTCACATTCACAGTGCACGTGGAAGACCCCTCCGTACGCGACATGACCGACCCGCGCAACATAAAGGGCATTCCTGTCCGTGTGTCCTGGTACAAGCACCAAGGCGAAGGCCAAGTTACCTGGGAGCGCCATCCTTCTTCCGAGGCACCACCCGAGTTGTCCGAACTGGCAAGAGCGCGTGGTGCACAGCAAGCAGGACCGGATGAGACCCAGCTAAGCACAGGTAGTGGCGTCGCAAGCGTTATCGCGACGTTCTCTCAACCTGGCGAATACATGATCAGAACCATGGCCGACAACTGGGATGCTACCGACAGTACAGAGGCTGACCAGTGCTGCTGGACAAACGTCTATCAGCGCGTTACCGTGACTCCGTAACCGACAATTTTCCCTGTCGATTCAAAGAGCAAGAAAAACAAATAAAAGCCTGAGAAATCAGGCTTTTATTTGTGCGTCACAAATAGTTGCACAAAGTGATATTCAAGAGTGGACAAGCGCCCACAGGAGTTTTAGATTGCGGCGACTGCTCACCCATTTACGAGGAGAGGATCATGAAAATCAAGCAGTGTTGGAACAAGCAACGCTCAGGGAAAGCCGCTCTCGGCTTTGCTGTCCTTGCAGTGTTGGGATTCACCGGTCAGGCCCAAGCACAGTCTTCCTTGTCAATCGACTCGGGTGCAGTGACCTATGCTGACCACGTTGCACAGATCATCACGGATAACTGCGTTGTCTGCCACCGCGAAGGCGGTGTCGGCCCCATGCAGCTGACCAACTACGAACAGGTTCGTCCCTGGGCACCGCTGATCGGTATGCGCGTTGCCAACAAGGAAATGCCCCCCTACTCCTATGACGATCACATCGGCATTCAGGATCTGCAGGGTGATTGGCGCCTGTCTGACGAAGAGATTGCAGCAATCACCACCTGGGTAGCACAAGGGGCGCCTGAAGGTGATTGGGGCGATCGCAGTCACCCCGTAGCCGACCTGCCCGATCCCGATCAGTGGACCTATGCCGCCATGTTCGGTGAGCCCGACCTGATTCTGGACTCCGAACCAATCGACGTGCCTGCGCTGGGTAACGACATGTGGCACCGTCCGTATGTCTACACTGGCATGGACACAGATCGTTGCATCAAGGCTGTTCAAGTGAAGCCGGCCGGCAATGCGAAGGCAGTAGTTCACCACGCCAACTCCGACATCGAAATCCCAAATGCTGATGGCGAGTACGAAGACTACGGCCAGCTGACCGAGTACGCCATGGGCAAGTGGGGCGAGATCATGCCGGAAGGCGTGTGCCGCACGCTGCCTGCCAATGCACGCGTTCGCTGGGACATTCACCTGTTCCCCGGCGGTGTGGGTGCAACGGCTCCTGGTACAGTCATCGAGGACAACGTCGTTGAAATCGGTCTCTGGCTGCACCCGGAAGGCTACGAAGAAGTGGCCAAGTACAAGCAGGATCTGAAGCTGTACAGACTGAACCACGGTGAGCTGATTGTTCCTCCGAATGGCACCGCCATGACTCAGGGCTTCCACTCATTCGATCATCCGGTCCGTATCGACAGCTTCCAGCCGCACGGTCACCTGCGTATGCGCGCTGCGTCACTGGAGATTTACTACCCGGCTACTGGTCGTACTGAGCAGATCAGCCAGATCTCCAACTGGAGCGCCACATGGCACCACAGCCACCTGTACGCAGACGACGTGGCACCGCTGGTTCCGACTGGTGCAGTACTGGTCGTGAAGCAGTGGTACGACAACACTGCCAACAACCCGAACAACCCTGATCCTGATTTCTGGGTTGTGGAAGGCAGCCGTACAGCTGACGAAATGACTCACGCCTGGATCGCTATCACTCACCTGGACGACGCCGGCTACGCCGAGCTCGTTGCAGAGCGTGAAGCAGCCAAGCAGCGTTCAGTAGCCGCCGAGTAATCTCGAGAAGGGTGAGTCGGTACGCCGACTTGCCCACTGAATGAAACAAGGGCCGTGGATGTAAATCCACGGCCCTTTTTGTTTGCCTGATCAGCTGTGCCACTGTCGAGCAGGAAAGAAAAAAGCCGTGTGTTCGGTGGCGAACACACGGCCTTACTGTATCAGTGGAACAACCGTCTCTTGAACAACAGACGGTCAATCCGCCTTGTGATAGGTGAAGTAGCCTGTGAAAACCTCATCAGTACTGCTGAAGCCGGTACGCACCTCGATATCAGGATCAGGATTGAAAGGATTCGAGATGGAGTTGTCGAACGCGCCGGACACGTGCACTTTCGTGCCTGCTGGAATGGTCACTGGTTCGTCCAGCACATAGTGTGGCTGCCAACCGTAATTGTAGGCAGGAACACTCAAGAGATCCCGCATCGTGCCGTCGGGCAGCTCGATACTGAACTTCATTTTCTTGCCACGTGCATTCATCTTTGCACGCACGCCAGTGATCACCACTGATTCCTCGAACTGGTACTCCGCATGTGCGGGAATCTCATGCTCGTTGGGTGGGAGAACCACTTGCGCCGAGACAGCCTGCACCAGGCGCTGCTTCAAGCCCTCACCATTGGGCGAGTCGGCGAAGTACAGCCCGATCTTGGTGGCATCCTGCAATTCAGCACCAATTCCCACGAAATGAAACTGCAGCGAGAGCTTGTGTCCTTTGGGAATGAACACTGCAGTGCCTTCCGTGAAAGTGGTTGCACTGGGCTTGCCGGGGGCATAGCTGTCAAGAAATGTTCTGGTCGAAGTGTTGCTGTTGCGCTCCTCGCCCCAGAAGTCCTGATCCGGAGCGGTGACGAATCCAACCAAATGGTGCAACGCACTCGTGGCATCGGGCATGTACTGCACCGCAGTGACCCACTTGTCTTCCGTGAAGGGCAACTCCACGTCCGAATACACGTAGTCAAGTATCCCAGCAGGGGGAATTCGCAGTGCCGGCGCACTGACCACCAGGTCTGGCTCACCAAGAATCCATTCCTTGCTTTCTGTCCAGGTAAACGCTTCGAGTGGATCTGCCCCTTCGCCACGCGGCGCTCCGGCATTTAGCCAATGCAGCAAAGTCTGTATGTCTTCCGTCGGCACGTAACGGGCATTGGGCGAATGACCTATGCTGGGGTCGATCTGAGCGGGAGGCATGCGCTTGTTCAACAGCACTTCCCGAATCATGGGTGACCAGCCGAGCAGTGACACATACGTGTCGATGGCGAACGGGCCGACACCGAACTGGCGATGGCAGGCCGAGCAGTTGTCTATGATGATCGGGGCGATATCCGTCACGTAGTCCGGAACATCGGCAGCGTGTCGCTCCCGGACGGGAAAATCGATGGCGCAGCCGGAGGTGTTCTCTGTCCTGACAGTGTCACGCGGAGTCGCGGTAAGCAACCCCGACAGGGTGGCATCCAGTTCATCGCTTACAGCACCAACGTAGAACAGGGAAAGTCGATCAGGGTTCAGGACGCGCACATCACCCGCAGTGGTGATGCCCAGCGCTTCTGAAATCAGCTGTCCGTTGTCCTGCAGGATTGGCAGCGGCATGTTCAGTTCCCGGAGCGCTTCGCGATCCAAGTCTTGTGAATCAAGCAACAGGAACTCGATGCCCTGTTCCGCATAGCGCGCATGCATCTGTTGATAGCGCTCCAGGCTGGCTTGCATGCCTGAGCAGGACTGCGCGTAGGACATCAACACGACGGCCTTGCGGTGTTGATAACGACTCAGTTGATGGAATGCACCATCGCTGTCCAGCAGCGCAAAGTCACCAGTGCGGTCGAGTGCGGCACTCGCAGTGCCGGAGGCAAGCGCGAGAAATGCCCCAAGACAAGAAGCATGAACCTTATTCATGTCACCAGTTACCTCCCGATGAATACATTTACGCGAATGCCAGCCCTTGGGCTCAACGCATCGGGTAGTTGCTCACGTGCTGAGTGGCGGAACGGCCACGGTTGCGCTCGGACTGAACCAATCCACCCAGTGCGGGACCGCCCTGATTGAAAATGCCCCCACGCAGCACGAATTCTAGATACTTCATCTCATCGTCGAGGTTGTTGACCTTGTCGGTGTAACTGGCAACCGCCGCCTCAATGGCAGCTGCACGATCCGGTACATCCGGATGCGCCAGCAGATCTCCGATCACGACCTTGAGCAGCGAAATGTTGTCCAGCACATAGGCCGCGCCGGGATGGAAGCTATACACATTAGGCGCGATCGCTGGCATCGTCGGGATGTCTGTTGGCAGGCCCATGAGACTGCCATGGGTCGGAGCGACCTTCTCTTCGTAAAGCGCCTGCACAGTAGCGATGGCGGCTTCCAGTTCAGCGTCGTTGCCGGAAAGGATAGTGGCCTCGAGTGCTGCAATCTGCAGCCACTGGGAAGCCCAGGCCAGACCGCTGAGCTGTGGGAATCCAACACGGAAGGCGTAGGCATACGGGTGCTTGGACAACAGATCAGGCGACTTGGGCAATGCCGCCACAGACAGCGAGTCCTCACTCAGGTAGTCCTGCAGTGCTTGATCGACAGCCCCGTGCTTGTCGAGCACGTTGTTGTCCAGATAGATGTCCAGCAGGGTGAGACCAAACTGACGCCCACGCTCCAGCACATCAACGGCAATGGGGGGAATGCTGCCGTTGGCGGACAGAACACTGGCCACTTCTTCCTCTTCGAACTGGTCGCGAATCATGGATTGCAGACCAGGCGTGGCGCGCGTTTCGAACACGCGGAACGGGCCCAGCATGGCCATGTGGTTGGTGGCCGTGTGGTAGTGCGAGAACTCGGCCTCGGACAATTCCGCAATTTCCTCCATCAACAGAACCTTGCCGAACTGCGACTCGGAAGACTCATTGCTGACGACGATCTCGTCGAACACTGCGGCCTGCAGGACCTCGGAAGCATTCAGATATTGCGCCAGTTGAGGGAAGCGGGCCTCCGTGAAACCCGGGGTCTGAGCCTGCAGGCTGACTGGTGCAAGGGCACCAGCGATGGAGAATCCGAGCAGTAAACCGTGAATGTAATTGTGCATTGTAACCCCCTCGAAAGTCTGATTTTTCAGATGGTTTGACCCACCTGCTTAAACGGCCCAAGCATAAAAGCCCAGGCCGTCCAAGTCCATCCTCATTCAGTTCAAAGGTTTGGCAATGTGTGACATTTCCTCAGTTGACTGGAGGCGGCAGCGGCTCCGAACGCAGGAAACGAATAAGATCTGCATGATACTGATCGGGAATCTCGAAGTGCGGATTGTGTCCGATACCAGGGTAGAGAATCAGCTCGGCGTTAGGGATAGTTTCTGACACGTGACGCGCCAGTTCGGCGTAATTGGCTGTCAGATTGTCCTGTGCACCACCGATCACGAGTGCCTTCGCCTGGATGTGCTGCCAGTCATACACGACGGGATCCAGGAAGAGTATCTGCTGTTGCCAGGTGCGGATGCGAGCAAGCAGGGGCCATTCCGCGATCAGGGTCTGGCCGTACTGGTAACGCACCCACTCGAGATACTTGTTGTCCCAGGTCGGGTAGTAGCTCATGTGATTGCGCAGGATGCTCTGGTAGGTGGTGTTCGTGAGCGTGGCCTGATACAGCTCCTCGAAATCGCGCCATGGGCGGCCCTGACGCTGGTCAGTGAGCCCGATCTGGTTCACCAGCGCCACGTGCGTGGTGACTTGCGGATAGGTCATGGCAAAGCGACTTGCCACCATTCCTCCCATTGAATGCCCCACGATGGCTGCCTTCTCGACACCAACATGGTCCAGCAGACGCTTGGAGTCCAGGGTAAAGATATGAAGGTTGTAGGGGATATCGAGCTTCGATGAGCGTCCGTAACCGATGCGATCCGGCACCAGCACGCGGAAGCCTGCTTCACTCAGAGCCGTGATCGTGACCTCGAAGCCCTTGCCGGCGAAGTTCATGCCATGAAAGAGCATGGCCGTCTGGCCATTGGGGGTTCCCGTCGGGGCGACGTCCATGTAGGCCATGCGACCATCCTGACCGAAATGCCGCACGTCCAGGTAGTGCACCGGATGCGGATAGGGCACCTCTTCAAGAGTGGAGGACAGCGGCCCCCAGTCGGCAGGCGCTTCTGCGGGTGGTGTCTGGCCCTGGGCGTGCAACTGGGCACTGGCTGCCAGCAGACTGCCGGCAAACAGCAAGCTGGCCAGCTGTTTCATTCGAGATGAGGTGTGCATGCATGACTCCTTCTTGTTGTGATGATTGTAAAAATCCTAACGCTTGCATCTGTCGACCCGCCGGCCTCACTCCGCCTTGTGCGCGAGTTTGAGACCGAGCTTCAAGATATGCCCCTGTTCTGCGGCGGCGACTGTCCAGTAGAAGCCCTGCCACTCGATCTGGTCTCCAACTACTGGCTTGCTGCCCATCTTCTCGGCGAAGAATTCACCGATGCTCGCTTCGGGCCGACATCCCTCGAGGGACAAGCCATAGACTGGCGCAAGATCCACCAATCGGGCGTTGGCGTCCAGTATGAAATCGCCGAAAAACCAGTTGTCCATGTTGGAGACTGGGGCCTGACTGAACAGCTTGCCCAGTTCCGGAAGATCATGTTCGTGCCCGATGATGCAGAGAATATCGTCGGCCATGAGCTTCGTACTGCCACTCGGGTGGAGCAGCTCACGACCGCGGAACAAGGCGGCGATGCGGGTGCTTTCCGGCATGTGCAAGCGCCTGAGCTCCATATTGATGCACCACTTCTCGGCACCAAGTTTGTAGACAAACATTTCCCACTGACTGGTGGGGTGAATTTCCAGCCCGGAGCGGGCAATCGGGGAAGGCTGAGAAGGCACTTCCACACGCGCCAGTCTGGTGGCCAGCGGCAGCGAGCTGCCCTGCAGAATCAGCGAAACCAGCACCACGAAGAAAGCCAGATTGAAGTACAGCTGCGATTCCGGCAGCCCCGCCATGACCGGATACACAGCCAGAATGATCGGCACCGCTCCCCGCAGCCCGACCCAGGAAATGAACCAGCGTTCTCGGGTCTTGAAGCGACTGAAGAACGCCAGACTGATCCATACAGCAGCAGGCCGGGCTACGAGAATCATCCACAGCGCAAGCAACAACCCTGGCAAGGCGATCGGCGCAAGCTCGCTGGGCGTGAGCAACAGACCGAGCACCAGAAACATGCCGATCTGACTCATCCATGCCAGGCCATCAAAGATGGCGAGAATCGAGGTGCGACCGCGTATCGGTCTGTTTCCCAGCAACAGACCACACAGATAAATTGCGAGGATGCCGCTGCCTCCGAGCATGTTGGTGAAGGCGAAAAGCAGGAGACCTCCACTGAGCGCCAGCAGAGGATAGAGACCGCTGGCCAGTTCGCTGCGATTGATAAGCTTCCAGAGCAGCCAGCCACCGCCGAAGCCGAGGAGGACACCCAGGCCCATCTGCTGAACCAGACTCAGCAGAAAGCCGACGCCGATCTGAGTCTGACCAGAGGCCAGTATCTCGATGAGAGTGACTGTCAGGAACACGGCCATCGGGTCGTTGCTGCCGGATTCGATCTCGAGCGTCGCGCCGACCCGCTCATTGAGACTGCGGTGCCCCAGCAGGGAGAAGACCGCCGCCGCATCGGTCGAGCCCACGATGGCGCCAATCAGCAGGCCTTGCAGCAAGGTCATGTCAAACAGCCAGGCTGCCACATAGCCTGTCAGGCCAGCCGTGAGAACCACTCCGACGGTCGCCAGCGAAAGGGCCGGCCCCAGTGCCACGCGAAAGGTGGCAGCACGCGTACGCATGCCACCGTCCAGCAGGATGATGGCGAGCGCCAGATTGCTGGCAAGATAGGCCAATGAGTAATCATCGAAATGGATGCCGCCAATGCCATCTTCACCGGCCAGCATCCCCACGCCCAGAAAGATGACCAGGATGGGAATACCCAGTCGCGAGGACAGGGAACTCACCAGAACACTGAATCCGACAAGGACGGCGCCGATCAGGAAGAGATTGTTGATGGTGCCGGCGTCCACGCAGAACTCCCGGGATTGTCAGGCGAACGGATGCCGGAGAATGATGGTCTCTTCGCGATCCGGGCCCGTGGAAATGATGTCGACGGGAGCTTCGATGATCTTCTCGATGAAGCGGATGTAGGCCAGCGCATTTGCCGGCAGTTGATCCAGACTCTTGATGCCGACGGTGGACTCGCTCCAGCCCGGCAGTTCGACGTATTCGGGCTCCAGATCCTGATAGCTGTCCATGTTCATCAGGTAGGATGACGCGTCTGCGTCCACGCCCTTGTACCCCGTGCAGATCTTGATGGTTTCCAGACCATCCAGCACATCCAGCTTCGTCAGGCAGATGCCGGACACCGAGTTGATGCGAATCGCGAGACGCACTGCTGCCGCATCGAACCAGCCGCAACGACGGGCGCGGCCGGTCGTGGCGCCCTTTTCCTTGCCGACGGTGGCGAGATGAGCGCCGGTATCATCGAACAGTTCGGTCGGGAAAGGCCCGGAACCGACACGGGTGGTGTATGCCTTGGTAATGCCGAGCACATAGTCCAGATACAGCGGGCCGAAACCACTGCCGGTAGCGGTGCCGCCGGCCGTCGTGTTGGACGAAGTCACGAAGGGATAGGTACCGTGATCGATATCCAGCAGCGAGCCTTGTGCGCCTTCGAACAGGATGTTGTCGTTAGCCTTGCGGTGACTGTGCAGGATGTCGATCGTGTCACTGACCATGGGGCGGATCTGTGCACCGAGCGCGAGGGTCTTTGCCAGCGTGCTTTCGAAATCGATGGTCTCGACACCGTAGTAATTGGCAAGCATGTAGTTGTGGTACTCGAGGACTTCCTTGAGTCGCGCGGCGAAATGAGCCTCGTTGAAGAGCTCACCGACACGCAGTCCGCGACGCGCGACCTTGTCTTCATAGGCTGGCCCGATGCCCCGCCCGGTGGTACCGATCTTCTCGTTGCCCAGACGCTTCTCACGCGCCTGATCCAGCGCGGCATGGGAAGGCAGAATCAAGGGGCAGGATGCGCTGATCTTCAGTTTGGGCCGCACCACAACGCCGCGCTCTTCCAGGCGGGTGATTTCCGTCATCAGTGCATCCATGCTCAGCACGACTCCATTGCCGATCACACAGGTGACGTTTTCGCGCAGGATGCCGGAGGGCAGCAGGTGCAGGACTGTCTTCTCGCCCTTGATGACCAGGGTATGGCCGGCGTTGTGGCCGCCCTGGAAACGGGCAACGACAGCCGCCTGCTCCGTGAGCAGATCCACGATCTTGCCCTTGCCTTCGTCTCCCCACTGCGTACCCAGTACAACGACACTTCTACCCATTTGTCATCTTCTCTTCTTGAAAGAACTTCATTGGAGACAGACGGATCATCCCGAGACGATTGCCTGTCACTTCACGCTCTGCACGAACCATTGACCATCCCGCCGGACGATGCGTCGATCGCAGCCCAGAACGGCGAAATCCCCGTCGGAGGGCGGTGTGGCACTCAGGTCAACCATCACGCGCTCACCCTGCTCACGCAGCTCGGCAATGAGGGACTGCAGGTGCAGATCTCTGTCCGCAGGGGCCGAAATGGCCAGACGCCGCTCGAAACGCTCCGTGCCCAGGCGGGCCAGAACCTTGAGATCCGCATCGAATCCCGAAGCTGGTCGGGCACTGCCAAAGGCGGCACCGATATCGTTGTAACGCCCGCCCTGGGCCACTGCACTGCCGTAGCCGGGCGTGTAGGCCGCGAAGACGATGCCGGTGTGATATTCGTAGCCACGCAGTTCACACAGATCGAAGCCCAATGACAGGTCTGGCAGCCGCTGACGGACACCCCTGGCAATCTCGGCCAGCTCTGACAAGGCTTGAACCACACCTTGCGGGGCATCCCCAAAAACCTGCAAGGCTTCGTCTAGCACACTCTCGTCGCCGCTCAGACGCGACAATTGCAGCAACAGAGCGCGGATCCGCTCGTCCTTGACATGCTCCGCCAGCAGTTCATCGATCTCACCGTAAGCCTTGCGTTGCAGCGCATCGAAAAGGTCACTCTCGTGGCGGGCCGACATGCCACATGCCTTGACCAGGCCGCGGAACAAGCCGACATGTCCCAGCACCAGATGCACATTCTCGATGGAGGAAGCCTGCAGCGTCTGATGCATCAAGCAGATCAACTCGATGTCACATCCCGTGCCGGCATGCCCGAACATCTCGGCGCCGATACGGATGGGCACTCGAGACGCCAGCAGTCCGCGCGGCAGTGTGTGCAGAACATGATCGGCGTAGCACAGTCGCACGGGAAGGTGGCCGGCACCGCGACGACGCCCCAGGCAATGTGCATCGATGCGCGCCACCTGCGGCGTGATGTCCGCCCGCACCCCCATCATGCGGCCGGTCAGTTGATCCGTGATCTTGAAGGTGTGGATGTCGAGATCATGGGAGGACCCGACCATCAGTGAATCGAGGTACTCGATGAGAGGGGTGATGACCAGGTCGTAGGACCAGCCGGCATACAGATCGAGGATGCGACGGCGCAGCGTCTCCAGCTTGAACGCCTCGTCAGGCAGAATTTCTTCCACGCCCTCGGGAAGCAACCATCGATTCCGCGTTGTCATTGTTGTCACGTCCTGCATTCAATCCTGTCGTAATAGAGTCCTTCCCGCCGCGACTCCCGGCGAGCGGTTTTCTCAGACGGACAAAGACCAGCAGCAAGACATCCTGCTGCTGGTCCTGGCCCGGGCCTTACTGTTCTGCTGTACTGCCGCGCAGATACTTGAAGTATTCGCTGTCCGGATCCAACAACAGGACGTCGCCCTTGCTGGAGAAGCTTTCCTGATAGGAGTTGAGGCTACGCGTGAACGCGTAGAACTCCTCGTTGCGTGAGAAGGCGGAGGCATAGGTGGCCGCGGCAATGGCATCGCCCTCGCCACGAATGCGCTCGGCATCGCGATAGGCTTCCACCAGCAGCACGGCTTCCTGCCGATCGGCATCCGCCTCGATGCCGATGGCCAGCTCGTTTCCGCGCGAGCGCAATTGCTGTGCCTCGCGCTGACGCTCGGAGGTCATGCGCTCATACACGGAAGAGCGCACGTCCAGAGGCAGTTCGATCTGCTTGACGCGGACATCGATGACCTCGATGCCGTATTCCTCGGCGGTGGACTGATTCAGCTCCCGAGTCAGCTCTTCCATCAGCAGATCACGTTGCCCTGAGACCACTTCCTGCAGATCCCGCTCGCCGAATTTGTTGCGCAGGCCGTCGTTGATTCGTTGCGCGAGCAGATTGCTGGTACGGCTCTCCTCGCCCGAGGACGAGGTGTAGTACTTCTCGACATCGACGATGCGCCACTTGGCGAAGGAGTCCACTACCAATGCCTTTTGTTCCAGGGTCAGGTAGCGCTGTGCCTCTGCCGTCACGGTGAGGACGCGACCATCGAACTTGCGTACGGTATTGACCCAGGGCAATTTGAAATGCAGCCCTGGCTCAAGATCGGACTCAACAATCTGGCCGAACTGCAGCAGTATCGCGCGCTCGGTCTCACGAACGACAAAAACAGCGTCCGAACCAGCGATGAACAGAAAAAACATCAGAATTCCGGCAAAAGTGCTCTTCATCAGCGTACTCCTCTTTCCGCAGGGGCCGGTTGCACACGGGCGCGATCGGTGTCCGAAGTGGAAAGCTGTCGCGACACCTGATCGGAAATTTCACGCAGCTGCTGGGGCGTCAGCGCGGCAGCGCCGCTGGAGGCGGCCGCAGCAGTCTGCTCGATGATCTTGTCCAGCGGGACGTAAAACATGTTGTTGCCACCTTCCACGTCGATCAACACCTTGCTGGTGTTGCTCATCACCGCCTGCATGGCATCGATGTACATGCGCTCGCGGGTGACCTGCGGCGCCTTCTCATATTCCGTGAGCAACTGTTCGAAGCGAGAGGCCTCGCCTTCTGCGCGGGCGATCACCTGATCGCGATACGCATTGGCCTGCTCGATGATGCGTTGCGCTTCACCGCGCGCAACAGGGACGACTCGATTGGCATAGGCGAGGGCTTCGTTCTGCACGCGCTGTTCATCCTCGCGCGCCTTGATCACGTCGTCGAAGGCGCCCTGTACCGCATCTGGCGGCTGAGCATTGCGGACAGTGACCTGGGAAATCTGGATGCCGGAGTCGTAGCTGTTCATGTAGCGCTGCAGACGATCCCGCACTTCCGCCGCGACATCCGCGCGCCCCTGAGTCAGCACGCGATCCATGGTGGTGCCACCGACTACATGGCGTATGGCGGATTCAGCAGCATGATCAAGACTCACTTCCGGGTCGCGCACCACGAGAGCGAATTTCACGGGATCGTCGATGACGTACTGCACGTCAATCGAGACATTCACGATGTTCTCGTCAGTGGTGAGCATGTCGCGGGCGTAGGAGCGCGTGTTCACGCGTGAGACGTTGACCTTCTGCACACTGTCGATGATGGGCGGGTTCCAGCGCAGCCCGGGCGTCACCACCTCGTCGCGCAAGGCACCAAAACGCATGACGACGCCGCGCTCGGATTCATCCACGGTATAGAAACCCATGGCCGCCCAGATAACGAAAAGGACCACCAGCGCGCCCCCGAGCAGGCCTCCGGACACTCCCGGAGGATTGCCCGCACCGGCGCCACCACCTCCGGAAGCGCCGCCAGACTTGCCGCCCAGCAAGCCGTTGAGTTTGCGGGAAACACTCTTGATGATCTCATCAATGTCCGGTGGGCCCTGGTCGCCGCCGCGACGGCCACCGCCCCAGGGGTCGTTCCCATTGCCTTTGTTTCCAGGTTCATTCCAAGCCATTGGCTTCTCCATACCGCAAAATACGGGCGGTGAGTTTAACGAATAATTGCAGATTAACCCAGTTCTTTACCCGCCAGCCACGTGGCTCAGACCCTCATCCAGCAAGAGTCTGTCCAGATCGGCGCGAGGCAAGCGGATGGCGAGGGAGACCTCGCCATCGGCATTCACATCCTCGCGATGAACGGCTCCCCTGGCGTAAAGACGGGCTCGCAAGCGCCCCTGATCGGGACGCAGGGCGATGTTGCGTTCAACGATGTCTTGACCGAGCAATTCCCCTATCGCTTGCAAGAGCAAGGGCACCCCTGCGCCCGTGCGGGCGGACAACCAAAGTCGCACGGGTTTGCCGCGCTGATCACGTTCCAGTGCCGGCTCGCGCTGTGCAAGCAGATCGATCTTGTTATAGACCAGAAGGCAAGGCACCTGACTTGCGGCGATTTCCGCCAGCACTTCGTTGACCTGCTCGGTGAAATACTCATGCTGATCGTTGGCCGCATCGATGACATGCAGCAGCAGATCCGCCTGTGCCGTCTCCTCCAGCGTGGCGCGGAAGGCCTCGACAAGCTTGTGAGGAAGATGACTAATGAACCCGACCGTGTCGGCCAGGATGGCAGGACCGAAACTCGGCACGGCGATGCGCCGCAAGGTGGAGTCAAGTGTGGCGAAAAGTTGATCGGCGGCATAGGTCTCGGCGCCCGCCAGCGCATTGAACAGAGAGGACTTGCCGGCATTGGTGTAACCGACCAGAGAAATGGTGGAGATATCGGCGCGGCTGCGGGAACGTCTTCCTTGCTCGCGCTGGGCGCGCACCTTCACCAAGCCCTTGTTGATGTTCTTGATACGCTGCCGAATCATGCGTTGATCCAGCTCGAGCTGGGTCTCGCCGGCACCGCGCAGGCCAATCCCGCCTTTCTGCCGATCCAGGTGCGTCCAGCCGCGCTTGAGTCGTGTCACCGTGTGTTCAAGCTGCGCGAGTTCCACCTGCAGCTTGCCTTCATAACTGCGTGCGCGCTGGGCAAAAATATCGAGAATCAGACCGGTGCGATCCAGCACCCTGCACTGCAGAGCCTTCTCGAGATTGCGCTCTTGACTCGGACTGAGGGAATGATTGAACAGCACCAGTTCGGCCTGATGCTCCTTGACTGCGGCGGCTATTTCGTCGAGTTTTCCTGTCCCGACGAAATGCCCTGCATCTGGCTTCTTGCGACTGCCTTTTATGAATTGAACAGGAATCGCGCCTGCGGATCGCGCCAGTTCCTCGAACTCAAGGGGGTCCTCCTGATCCTCTTCTGCTTCCAGATCAATATGCACGAGGACTGCGGTTTCACCGCCATCGGGTCTTTCAAAGAACAAGAATGCTCCTCAGATCAAGCAACATTCCCCGGCGCTTCTTCGTCTTCCTCGACAGGCAGATCGCCAGAACCCTGAGTTGGAATCTTGACCGAACGGGCGGGGACTACGGTGGAAATGGCGTGCTTGTATACCATCTGATTAACGGCGTTCTTCAGCAGGATCACGAACTGATCGAAGGATTCGATCTGCCCCTGAAGTTTGATGCCACTGACAAGATAAATGGATACGGGAATTCGCTCCTTGCGAAGCACATTCAGGAAAGGGTCTTGTAGAGAGTGCCCTTTTGACATTTGTTTTCTCCTTGGTTTTTGAATTGAGCTGGAAAACCCAGCGGTTTGCGTCCAAACAATCTCTATAATGCGATCCGATCCACGAACTTCAAGATCAGTTCAAGAGTCTCCGGGTTTTCGCTGTCAAAATTCTGCAGATTTTCCCAACTTCGCAGCCACGTCATCTGGCGCTTGGCCAGTTGCCTAGTCGCGATGATACCTTGTTCCAACATGGCATCAAAGGCCAATTCTCCCGCGATGTATTGCCACACCTGCCGGTATCCGACGGCTCGCATCGAGGGCATTGCAAGGGTCAGGTCACCCCTGCTGCGCAAGGCCTCGACTTCCGCGACAAGCCCCCGTTCGAGCATGTTTCGGAATCGCGCTGCAATTTTGTGATGCAGTACGCTGCGCGAACGCGGCTGGATCGACAGGAAGTGGAGATCGAACGGATCGAACGAGGGAGCCCGCAGGGCATGACTTTCCTGATGCCACTGTGTCATAGACTTGCCGGACACCAGAAAAATTTCGAGAGCACGCTGCAATCGTTGCGGATCATTCGGGTGGATGCGGCGCGCAGACGCTGGATCCACTACCTGCAACTGCGCATGCACTGCTGCCCAGCCATGCGCTGCGGCCGTCGCCGTGATTTGCTCCCGGATCTGCGGGTCTGCGCCCGGCATGGTGGCCAGACCATCGCGCAACGCCTTGAAGTACAGCATCGTCCCCCCCACCAGCAGGGGAATTCGGCCTTGCGCACGAATAACCTCCATTTCACGCAAGGCATCGGCACGAAAGCGCGAGGCGGAGTACACCTGCGCAGGATCGAGAAAACCCAGCAATCGGTGCGGCGCAAGCGCAAGTGTCGCGGCATCGGGCTTGCCCGTGCCGATATCCATGTCACGATAGATCTGCGCCGAATCCACATTGATGATGTCGAAGGGAAGTCTTCTGACCAACTCGACGGCCAGCGCCGTCTTGCCGGAGGCCGTGGGCCCGAGCAGACAGATGACCGGTGTCCGTGGCTGCCCGCTCTGCGCGTCTGCTTGTGCGGAAGGGTGCTGCATGGGCAAGGTCTACCGACCTCGCAGGAACAGCTTGTCCAGCTGATCCAGGGACTGCAGCACCCAGGTGGGACGCCCATGATTGCATTGCCCGCTGCGCTCGGTGCGTTCCATGTCGCGCAACAGGGCATTCATCTCGGGGATGCTCAACTGCCTGTTCGCCCGCACGGACGCATGGCAGGCCATGGTGGCAAGCAGTTCGTCCTGATGCTGGCGAAGGCGTTCACTGCTGCCATGCTCGCGGATGTCCGCCAGCACATCACGGACCAGCTGTTCGATGTCGGCGGCCGCAAGAATGCTCGGTACCTGCCGCACCAGCAGCGCTTCGCTGGCCACCCGCTCAATGCCCAGTCCCAGCGCCAGGAGTGCGTCGACTTGTTGCTCCGCGCAATCGGCCTCCGCCTGACTGACGCAAAGCGAGAGCGGCACCAGCAATGGTTGCGCTCGAATTCCCTGCTGCTGCACCGCCGCCTTCATGTGCTCGTAGGTGATGCGTTCGTGCGCGGCATGCATGTCCACGATGATCAGGCCCTGTCGGTTCTGCGCCAGAATATAAATGCCGTGGAGTTGGGCAATGGCGAAGCCTAATGGGGGCACGTCGTCGTCCTTGTGCAGCGACTCAAGGGCGGAGAGCTGCCGCGTGGTCAGCGCCAGTGACCCACGCGAGTTCAAGCCGGCACTGGCAGCCCATGCTGAAGAGACAGGTCCCGGCTCGGCGATGCCCAGTGGCATGCGATTCTGCACGGCAGAACCGCTGCCGAAAACAGGGGCACCTGGCACCCTGGCTGTCGATTCCGCTGCCGCGTTGCCCGCGACTGCTTCGGTAGACAGCCGATCCTGAGGTCGCTGATCCGCCAGCGCACGGTGCAGCGCGCGGAAGAGAAAATCGTGCACCAGCCGTGAATCGCGAAAACGGACCTCATGCTTGGTGGGATGCACATTCACATCCACAAGGGCTGGCTGCAGTTCCAGGTACAGCACGAACGCCGGATGCCGCCCATGGAACAGCACATCCTGATAGGCCTGCTTGACGGCATGACTGACGAGCTTGTCGCGAATGATGCGACCGTTGACATAGAAGTACTGCAGATCCGCCTGACTGCGCGAGAAGGTAGGCAGGCTCACCCAGCCCCACAGACGCAGGCCGGCCGCCTCGACATCGACATGCAGGGAGTTCTCCAGAAACGCCGGTCCACACACGAGTGCCACGCGACGCTGCATTTCCGCAAGTGTCTCTGCGGCCTGCAGGTGGTGCACGACACGCTGGTTATGGCGCAGCAGAAAGCCGACATCGAAGCGACTGAGAGCAAGACGCTTGACGACATCCTCGATGCGCTCGAACTCTGTTTTTTCCGTGCGCAGGAATTTCTTGCGTGCGGGGGTGTTGAAGAAGAGATCCCGCACCTCGACGCTGGTGCCCTGCGGGTGCGCCGCCGGCGAGACTGCGGTGACCATCTCCTGGCCCTGGGCCTCGACGCGCCAGGCGGTGTCATCGCGGGCGTCGCGGGCGCGGGATACCAGTTCAAGACGCGAAACAGAACAGATGCTGGCCAGGGCCTCGCCGCGAAAGCCAAGACTGGCGATGTTTTCCAGATCGTCCAGATTGGCGATCTTGCTGGTGGCATGACGACTGAGCGCAAGCCCGAGATCATCCTTGTCGATGCCCGAGCCATTGTCCCGAATGCGGATCAGGCGCATGCCCCCCTGCTCCAGATCGATCTCGACGCGATCGGCACCGGCATCCAGGCAGTTCTCCAGCAATTCCTTGACCACGGAGGCCGGGCGTTCGACAACTTCGCCGGCGGCGATCTGATTGGCCAGGCGCTGGCTGAGAAGGGCAATTCGTTTCATGGGCTACGCAGACACAGTGTCCGCTCAGGGAGCGGGGATTGTCAGAACCTGCCCCACGTGGATGACATCGTTGCGCAGATCGTTGGCGGCACGCAGGCTGGAGAGACTGACCCGATAGCGCGCTGCAATGCCCGACAGCGTATCACCCCGCTCGGCCTTGTGCTGCACTTCCACCGTTTCCGGCAGGCTGAAACCGCCAGGGATGCGCAACTCCTGCCCGACATGGATGACGTCGTTGCGCAGATTGTTGTATTCGCGCAGCTCTCGGGTGCTGATGCCATTACGCTGGGCGATGACAGAGAGACTGTCGCCACGGGCCACCACATGAGTACCGCCAAGACTGCCGCTGCTGCCGGAGGCGACACTGCGGCCGAAGTCCGGCTGGATGTGGTTGGCCTTCTGATAGGCCAGCAAGGTGTCTTCGGGGGGGCTCGAGGCGAAGTAGCGCACCACGCCCTGCACAATGCCATCGGCCAGGCGCCGCTGATAGCTGGCGGAATTGAGCTTGCGCGCCTCGTCAGGGTTGGAGAGGTAACCCGTTTCGATCAGCAGCGAGGGGATGTCCGGCGAACGCAGCACCCAGAGATTGCCCTGCTGGGTCTTGTCACGCCGCAACGTCGCCACGCCCTTGAGCGAGCTCAGGATGTGATCCCCGGCGGCGATGCTCTGCTCGATGCTCCAGGCCATTGAAAGATCCAGCAGTGTCCGGGCCAGATCGTCCTCGATATTGCGCAGACTGGTATCGCCGGCGACGCCGCCCAGCAGATCCGCGCTGTTCTCCTTTTCCGCCACACGGCGCGAGTTCTCGTCCACGGCGATCTTTTCGGACAAGGCATAGATCGTGACGCCTTCGGCACGGGAGGTGCTGTAGGAGTCGGCATGAATCGACAGAAAGATGTCGGCGCGCTGCTGTCGAGCGATCTGCGGGCGACGCTGCAACTGCACGGAGTAGTCGCCGTCACGCACCATCACCGGCTGGAAGCCGGGCACCGTGAGCAGCCGCTCGTAAAGGGCGCGGGAAATGGCAAGCGCGACGTCCTTTTCGCGGATCTTGCGGTCATAGGCCAGCGCGCCCGGATCTTCGCCGCCATGTCCAGCGTCAATGGCAACGATGATGTCCCGTTGCGCCGGGCGCTCGACCGGCGCCTCCACCGTCTGTGCCACGGCAGGAGCCTGCCCTGCCTCGTACAGATCGACCACCAGGCGATCCTTGTGCTCGGCATTGGCTTCGAGTGTGAAGCTGCTCGGGTTCACCGTGCGCGCCAGATCCAGCACGATGCGGATATCGGAGTCATTGCGCACCGCACTGCGAATGCCGGTGACAGGACTGCCCTTGAAGTCCACCGCAGTCAGGCTGGCGCTCATGCGGGCGTCGCGAATGTCAATCACGATGCGGTCAGGATTCTGCAGCGCAAACACGCTGTACTGCGCCAGCTCGTCCATGTCCAGCACCACCCGGGTGTGGTCCGGCGCACTCCAGAGGCGCACGTCCTGCACATCGGCAGCCAGCAGTGTACCCGGCAGCAAGCACAGCAACGTGGCGCCCGCCAGCAGGCGCCTCAGCGCGCAAGCCACGGCGGCGCGCCCGAATGCGTAGAAGCGTGTGTCACAGGTGATCATCGGCATCAGCGTGCGTTGTTCCATTGTGCGGTCAATTCATCGAGACGGGCCGCCATGGCCTGGCCCTTGGGTGAACGTGGCTGCCAGCCAATGCGCCTGCCCGAGCCCTCGTTTTCCAGCGTGATTTCCAGGTCCGGCGCAGGCAAAAAACCTCTGCCTTTCTCGGCCCACTCCACCACGCACAGATTCGCCTCTGCAAAATATTCTGAAATACCAAGAAATTCAACTTCTTCCGGGGTATTTATGCGATAAAGGTCGAAGTGATAGATGGAATACCTTGTCTCTTCATACGGTTCGACCAGGGTGTAGGTCGGACTCTTGACCGCGCCAGCGTGACCGAACCCGCGCAGCAGGCCCCGCGCAAGCGTGGTCTTGCCCGCCCCAAGGTCTCCGGAAAGGAACAGCCGCCCTCCCAGACAGCGCCGCTTTGCGGGGTCTGTCGCCCCGTCGCTCGTGACGAGCGCGAGCAACTGTCCCATGGCGACGGTGGCGTCCTCATCAGCAAGATGGCAAGTGGAGTGAGTCATGGCGCCTCCTCAGCGTCGATTGAGCAGATGGCGGACATGCGGCAGCAGATCGCTGGCCAGCAGCCCGCGCTCACCATCGACCTGCGCTGCCAGATCAGCCGCCTCGCCATGCACGCACACAGCCAGCGTGAGGGCTTCCGCGGCCGGCTTTCCCTGAGCCAGCAGGGCGCCAGTGAGCCCTGCCAGCACATCCCCCATGCCGCCAGACGCCATGCCCGGGTTGCCCTCCGTACACAGACTCAGCTGCTGACCTTCGCCGGTTTCATGACAGATCAGACTGCCTGCGCCTTTCAGCAGCACCACGCCACCCCAGAGTGACTGCAGCTGACGCACGGCCGCAAAGCGATCTGCCTGTACTGCCGCCGTCGAGCTTCCCAGCAGTCGTGCCGCTTCCCCAGGGTGAGGCGTGAGCACCCACTGCCGCCGGCGCAGTCCGGGGACCGTCGCGCCGGCCGGAGCAATCTGCGCACGCTCCCCCTGCGATTCTGCCAGCAGATTCAGGGCGTCAGCATCCAGCACCAGACCCTGTTCCGGGCGCGTCAGGGTCAGGACCTCGTGCAAGAGTTGCCGGGCGTACGCAGTGCGCCCCAATCCCGGACCGACGACAATGGCAGTCGCCCCGCGCACAAGCGCAGCCAGCGCCAGGTCACCGCCGGGTTCCAGAGACTCCATCGCCTGCACCATGATCTCGGGACGTCGCGCCAGCATGGACGCGACATGGGCCTGGCGTGTCAGCAGTCGCACGAGGCCTGCACCCGCACGCCCGGCAGCCTCCGCGGCCAGCAAAGCCGCACCGCCCATGCCTGTATCGCCGCCGATCACCAGCACCTGCCCGGCCAGTCCCTTGTGCGCATTCAAGGGCCGCGGCTCGAGCATGCCGGATACCCCGTGAATATCGACACGCCGTGCTGCGGGTGCAGCAGCGGTGGCGCCGCGCCAGACAGCCTGTGGCAGCGCAAGATCCTCGACGACGAGTTCGCCCGTATGATCAGGCCCCTGCGCAGTCAGCAGACCCTGCTTGAGGGCGATGAAGCACACAGTGAGTGCGGCGCGCACGGCAGCCCCCTGCGCGACGCCGGTATCCGCGCAGAGTCCGGACGGGATATCGACTGCCACCACCGGAGCCTGCAGTGCGTTGATGCAGTCAATCGCCCTTTGCAACGCCGGTCTGACCGCTCCGGCCAGACCGATACCCAGCAGGGCATCAATCACCACGAGTTCCCCGGTGCGTTCGCAGGCCTGCGAAGCTTCGCGCGACTCCAGCGCGAACAGCGGCACCCCTGCTGCAAGCGCCTGCTGCCGTGCTTGCCGGGCATCGGGGCCGAGCCTGGCAGGATCGCCCGCCTCCAGCACAGTCGCCTGCAGGCCCCGCTCGACGCTCAGGGACGCCAGCAGATACCCATCGCCCGCGTTGTTCCCCGAGCCTGCGAAGACAAGCAATCGGCGGGCGGCGGGCCAGCGCTGCTGCACGTGCCGGAGCACTGCGGCGGCCGCACGCTGCATCAACTCGAAACCGGCCATCCCGCATTCCTGGATGGCCTGCGCATCCAGTGCCCGCACCTGGGCCGTGGTGTAGAGATTGCGGGGCAGTTGAGCAAGCCATTGCGATCGTTGCACGGGGGCGGCCTCTGCAAGAGCACTCTCAGTTGAATCGCGGGAAAGGCTCAATGTTCGAACTTGCGAATGAGCCGGCGCACCAGCAGGAGGGCTGTCTCCAGCTCTTCGGCCGGAACATCCTCGGTATTCTGGATGGCCCATGGGTCCTGAACGCTGCGCAACGCGCTGTAAGCTTCCTGGCCACTGTCGGTGAGGCAGACGAGCAACGAGCGCTTGTGGCCCGGATTGGGCAGATAACGCAGCAGATTGTCTTTCTCCATCACATCACAGATGCGCTGGACCGCCTGCCTCGACTGGCCCAGCACGCGAGCAATACCGGGCACGGTCATGCCCGAATGCGCGAGTGCAACCACGCCGATGACCTTCCAGCGCGCGCTGGTCAGGCCCAGCGCTTCGGCCATCCGATCACCTTCGGAGACCAGCAGTCCGTTCAGACGAAACAGGGAAAGGACGAGATCCAGGAAGAGCTTGCGCTTGGGGGAATGTACCACGTTGGCCTCCTTGCCCGGACGGGCGACAGGGCAGCATGTTGTCGTCATGCTCCGATGTTGTCAATCTGGCCTGCAGGCTCGCGCGGCGAAACGCTTCCGTGCCAAGGCCGACACCTCATCAGGGATGGCCGAGTCTACCCTGCACCGCCTTGCCAAGCCCATCGCCTGCGCGTTAGCTTACAGGCCTCGAGCCTTGTCTGCGGAGCTCCTCATGGCTGCGTCTGCTTGCCGCACTTTCCTTCCCGGCGTGTCCGCCGCGCTGGCGGCGCTGGCGTTGAGTCTGGCGCCCTGCGTCAGCCTGGCCCAGCCGCTCATCGACCCCTTCGTGCTCGACACCCATGACACCGCCGGAGAGTTCGCCTTCGTGCGACTGCAATACGAAAACTTCTACAACGACGGTTTTCGTTCCGGCACCTGGCGTACCGACTTTCCCAGTGCTGATGCCAATTTCCTGCGCGGGGTGTCGCGCCTGACCAATGTGCGCGTGATGAGTGAACCGATCGTGCTGCGCTTCGATGACGACGAGATCTTCAACTACCCGTTCCTGTACGCGCTGGAAGTCGGCCGCAATGGCGGGCCCTACTTCTCGCCTGCCGAGCGCGAGAACATGCGCGAATATCTGCTGCGCGGCGGGTTTCTCCTCATTGATGATTTCTGGGGTACGCGGCAGTGGGACAATTTCCACCGGGCCTTCGCGGAGGTGTTTCCGGACAGACCGATCATCGAGCTGCCACCGGATCATGAGATCTTCCGCAGCTACTACGACATCGACGGCCCGCAGATGATTCCCGTGATCGGCAACCCGGACAACTACCCGGAGCAGGACGTCGAGCGTGCAACCAATCACGCCATCCTGGACGATGCCGGACGGGTGATGGTGCTGATCAACTGGAACTCGGATATGGGAGACGGCTGGGAGCACACCTACGACCCGAGCTACCCGACGCGTTATGCCAACCTCGCCTATCAACTTGGCATCAACTACCTGATCTATTCCCTGACGCATTGAAGGACGTCTGCTCGCGGCCTTAACGCAACGAGGCGCAGTAGTCCTCCGCCGACACGGCAGGGGTGAACCAGACATAGTCATGCGGCAGGGCCTCGACGAATTCGGCAACATACTGCTGCGGGTCCGTCCACTCGACGTTGACTTCCAGAATGCCAAGACTGAGCGCCACAGCGCCCTGCGGCAGATAATTGCTCACCCCGAGGTCGTGCCGCACGTGAAAATTGCCGGCAATCAGTACCTTCACGCCCTCTGCCTCACCACCGAGACTCGCAGCCATGGCGGCATCGCGCGCCTGCTGCACGCGCACCATGGCCGGAAACTGACTCTGCGGGAGCATGCCACAGTGGCTCTCGTCGATCTCGACATGCAGCCGCTCCAGTTGCGCCGTGCCCAGTGCCTGCGCCACTGCCGCGTCCAGTGGTGCGGCGTAGACAGCGCGCATTGCCTCCATGCTGATGTTGGCGGCGCGCAGGGGGATTCCCGCACGGGCCACATCCAGCACGAGCGGGCCGTAGAAGGCCCAGTCCCAGCCCTCTTCATCCCAGCGCAGATGAGCCCGCACAGCTTCCTCTGCCTGCAGGTCGACAGTGGCCAGACTGTCCAGCGCAGGCTGCTGACTGGAATCCAGCATTTCGAAGCTGACCGCAGCGAGTGGCCCGGACGCGGCCAGGGCAGCGAGCAGCTGGCGCTGGATGGCGTGGTGATCGGGGTTGTCGTGCTTCTCACCCAGCAGCGCGACATCCGCGGCACTCAGGGCCTGCAGCAGGGCGTCTTCACTGATGAATACCCCGGAACGAACATCCCAGATGCGGCCGACAAGTGGATGCCCGGTCAGCAAGGGCGATTGCCAGTGCGCAATGGAGGCGGTGGGCGAGACAGGCGTGGTACAGGCGGTCACAACGGACAGCGAAACGAGCGCGGCGCACAGTGTCTTCATGGCATTCCTGTTCTGCTCAGTCGGGTTGGTTCGGATACTCGAAGCGGTGCAGCCTGCCGATGCCGGGCAGCAACTCGGCCCAGTGCTCGATGGGAAGCTCCAGCGTGACCAGCCCGCAGGTGGGGATGTTGTCGATGCCCGCGTGGGCGAGGTCATTGGCGAGATCTGTCAGCGCCGGATTGTGAGCGACCAGCATCGCACTGGAGGCAGCCTCGTCGAACAAGCTGATCAGCTGCTGCAGCTTCGGACTGCCGGCCAGGTAGATCTGGCGATTCTCGATGATGCTGTCGACGGGCGTGCCCAGCTGTTCGCACACAATGCGCGCCGTACTCAAAGCCCGCAGTGCCGGACTGCTCACCACCAGTTGCGGCATCTCGGCGCGAGCCTTCAGCAGCGCCGCCATCTGCGGAGCCTCCTCCAGACCACGCTCATCCAGGGGTCTGTCGAAATCCTTCTGCTCGGGCGTGGCCCAGCTCGATTTGGCATGCCGCAACAGATACAGCGTCTTCATGACTAGGAGACTATCCTCGACGGGGCTGGCCCGTTGCTGCCACAGGTGGGGAAAACGAACTGGCCGGCATTCTACGCGAATGGTTAGGACAGGCCAGAAAAAGCGGCAAAAAAATGGGAAGACCCGGGCGGATCTTCCCCAAGAAACGTCACTACAACGTCTGTGAGAGTACTCAGGTACTGCGGTCTACCAGGCGGCTGCGCCGCCGACACTGCGGGGGTCCGAGGTCGCTTCGATCGTCCCGTCGCGAATCACAATGGAGTTGGCGTCGCCGAAGGCGAAGCCCGCTTCCTGGAAGCCGCGATGTCCCATGGCTTCGAGGGTGGCGCGCGTCTCCGCACTGATGGACTCCCGCTCGAAGCGAATCTGGTCCGGCTTCCACTGGTGATAGAAACGCGGACTGGCCACCGCCTCTTCCACGCCCATGCCATGATCGATCACGTTCATGACCACATGGAGTACGGTATTGATGATGGTGGAGCCGCCCGGCGAGCCAGTGACGAGCACGGTGGCACCGTCCTTCACGACGATGGTGGGCGTCATGGAACTGAGCATGCGCTTGCCGGGTTCGATCTTGTTGGCCTCACCACCCAGCAGACCGTACATGTTCGGGCTGCCCGGCTTGGCAGAGAAGTCATCCATTTCATTGTTGAGCAGGAACCCCGCGCCCGGCACCACGATGCGATTGCCATAGCTGCCGTTGAGCGTGGTGGTCACCGCCACAGCATTGCCCTGGCCGTCCACCACCGAGTAATGCGTGGTGTCCTGGCTCTCGCTGACCCAGTTGCCAGCGAAGATGGTCTCGCTGTCGCTGGCGGCCGCCGGGTTCATGTCCGCGAAACGCTCGACTGCGTAGTCCTTGCTGATCAGCTTGTCGATGGGCACCGGATAGAAGTCGGGGTCGCCCAGATGTTCAGCACGATCGGCATAGGCGCGTCGCAGGGCCTCCACCATCAGATGCACGGTCTGCGAGCTTCCCCAGCCCAGCGTCCCGATGTCGTAGGGTTCGAGCATGTTGAGAATCTGCATCAGGACCACGCCGCCGGAGGAAGGAGGCGGCATGGACCATATCTCGTAGCCACGATAGTCGCCGCGTATCGGCTCGCGCCAGACCACGTCGTAGGACTGCAGGTCCTCGTGCGTGATCAAGCCCCCGTTGCGCTGCATTTCGGCCACGATCATGTCGGCCGTCGGGCCCTTGTAGAACCCGTCACGCCCTTGTGCAGAGATGCGCTTGAGCGCCTCGGCCAGGTCGCGCTGTACGAAACGATCGCCGGCGCGATAGGGCGTGCCAGCACGCGTGAACACGGCAAGGGATGCGGCGTGGCGTTCAAAATAGGGCATGGTGTCATTGAAATCGGCAGCCAGATCCTCGTTCAGGATGAACCCTTCTTCCGCCAGTGCGATGGCCGGCGCCAGCACCTGCTGCCGCGTCATCGTGCCATGCTTCTCGAGTGCGTCGAGCATGCCGGCCACGGAGCCCGGGACGCCGGCGGCCTGCAGGCTGAACAGGGACATCTCGCGATCCACTTCGCCATTGGCGTCGAGGAACATGTCGGTGCTGGCTGCCAGCGGCGCCTTCTCCCGGTGATCCTGCGTCAGCACATCGCCGCTGGCCAGGCGCATCACGATGAAGCCACCACCGCCGATATTGCCGGCGGACGGATAGGTGACGGCCAGCGCGAAGCCCACAGCCACGGCTGCATCAATGGCATTGCCGCCCTGGCGCAGAATCTCGACACCGACCTCGGAGGCCAGGGCGGATCGTGAGCTGACCGCACCATTGCTCCCGGTGACAGTATTGGCCAGCGCCGTACCGGCGCACCCCTGCACCACCACCAGCACGACGGCCAGCAGGCGCATCAAGGGGCGGCGCAGTGAGGGGCGCGACAAGTGGATCAATGACATGGTCTTCTCCTTGCTGTGCCGGCCGATCAGGCAGTCGCCTCGGCACGCACACGCGCGTCAAGTTCGGCCAGGGCCACATGGGCAGACTGGATGGCGCTTTCCATCCAGGCGGTGTGCTTGCTGACCTGGTCCCCGATGCACCAGTAGCGGCCGTCCACGGAATTCTGCAGCCGGGTGAAGATCGCTTCCTCCTCTGGCGTGCGCACGTTCCAGCGGGCGGAGCAGCCGAGCATGTAGTTCATGCGGTGCCAGGCGATGGTGATGCCCTTTTCGACATGCTGACGGTAATCCGCGTGCACCTTCTCGCCCTGAGAGATCATGGCCTCGATGCGCTGTTCCTGGGTCATGCGGGTGAAAGGCATGCCATTGCCGTAATCGTACGCGGCCAGCACGACACCCTTGGCCTTGTGGATGCCATGTGGCGGATACCAGATCTGACGAATCGGCTGGTTGGTCCAGCTGATGCCGCCGTAGATACCCTGCTTCTCCCAGAAGCGTTCCCTGGCCTGGAAGGCCGCCTTGTAGGCCGTGCCGCGACGGATGTATTTCATGGCCTGCACATAGTCGGCCGGCAGGTTGTTGGTGATGCCACTCATGAAATGCGTGGGGATGCAGTTGAAGCAGTAGTCCGCCTCGATGGCGTGGGTCTGACCATCCTGGCGGTATTCCACGGTGACGCCGCGCTCGGTCAGCGTGGTGCTGAGCACGAAGGCTCGATACTTGATCTTTCCTTCCAGCTGACGGGTGAAGCCGGCCGGAATACGATCCATGCCGCCGGTGGGCTGCATGAGCATCGGGCCGGTCTCGCCCTCGTTGTCGCTCAGTACGTTGCGCGCCGCATTGGCACGCAGCAGATTGCGCATGTCGATCATGTCCTTCTGCACCGTGTGGGTGACGTAGCTGCCGGAGGCATAACCCGCGCGGCTGCTGCCGGTGAAGCGGTTGTCCGGCCCCAGGTCGCCGAAGGCGCGGATCATCCCCATGACAATTTCCGCCTCATCGTCACTGAAGGGCTGGTCCAGTTCCAGGTCGGTCATGGCCTTGGACATCAGCTCGGCCATGAAGCCACGGACGTTGGTGGTGAACTCCATGTTGCGGATGGGCTTGCCGCCCATGATGTTGTCGTCCTGGATCCACGCCATCTTGTTCTCGTTGATGAACATCTCGAGTTCCACCCCCAGCTCCTTGCAGTAATGCAGGACGTTGCTGTGGGTGCTGGGGATGCGGGCAGCCCCGGCATTGAAAAACATGTGCGGCTCGTCATCCCACTCGCAGTACTGGGGGTTGCCGATTTCGTCAATGAGAGTGCCGGCACGCACCGTGAAGATGCGTCCGCCGGCGCGGTGGGAACCTTCCAGCACCGTGCAGTCGTAACCCGCCTTGCCCAGCTCATAGGCCACCGTCAGACCGGAGATGCCGGCGCCAAGGATCACCACCTTCTTGTTCTGATTGGCAAGGCGCAACAGGTTGGGCACTGACGCCGAAGCACTCGCGGGCATCATGCCCAGCGCCCCGGTGATGCCGAGTATGGCGGCGGTGCCGCCGGTGGAGGCGATCAGATTCAGGAATTCTCGACGACTGACGGGTTTGTTCACGGATAGGTCCCCTGTTGATTCATCGCCTTCGCCTCGTGAGCAGACGCGACTTTCTGACGTTAACTGCGTGACTATCAGGCCATGCATACTGATGAGATTTTGAGTTTCCGATTAAACCGGGCGCCTTGACAAAAGTCCTCCCCAAAATCTACTTAAAACCTCCTCAATCCTGTGCCGCCAACCCCTTTCAAAGCCATGAGCCATTCCCTGCGAACTTGACCGAGCCTGCTTTCTGCGCTCTACTTTCGCTGCCGAAAATCGACCTCGAAGCCCTTCTCCCGACTCTCATACGGCTGCAACGTGACCTCCGAAAAGGTGAACAAATACAGGATTGGCGACTGGGATGTGTCGCTGACGTCCTGCACGCTCAGCAAAGGCGATGTCGAGGTAAAAGTGACGCCCCGCAGCATGGATGTGCTGGACTGCCTTGCCGAGCGCCACGGCGAGGTTGTCAGCCACGAGGAACTCCTCGGACGATTCTGGCAAAGCACATTCACCTCTGACCATGCTGTTCACAAGGTCATAGCGGAACTGCGCAGCGCGCTGGGCGACGATGCGCACCAGCCGCGCTACATCCGCACCGTGCCGAAGCGGGGCTATTCGCTGATCGCCGAGGTCCTGCGGCCCCAGGTGCCTCCCGAGGCATTGCCGCAGACAACGCCTGGACTGCTGCTTGAGAGCAGACCGCGCCTGGCTCGTGCCCTGCTGGACAAATGGGTACTCGGTGCCGTGGGGGCAGCCACCGTGGTCCTGGCGCTGTTCATACGGGACGCAGACACCAAGATCAGCAATCGAGATGATGTGGTCCGTCTTGCGGTATTGCCCTTCGTCAATCGTGGACTCAACACCGAGAATCAGTTCCTCACCGATGGGCTGCGCGAATCCCTGGTGAATGGCCTCTCCAAACTCAGCCGGATGGAAGTCCTTTCGCCCGCCCGCGGACTTATGGACAACGAGGAGAACCGGCGCTCTGAACGCATCGCAGATCGCGGTCGGGATCTGCAGGCCGACCATGTGCTGCACGGCAGTGTGCAGACGGCAGAGGGGCGTATGCGAGTGACAGTGCAGTTGACGCGCGCCAGCGATGGCATCCATCAATACTCAGAACAGTTCGACCTGCCCATCGAAGATCTGTTCGGCCTGCAGGATCAGATCGTTTCCAATGTCGTCAGCGCCCTGAGCGTGCATCTGGATGAGGAAGAGCGGCGGCAGATGCTGGACTGGGGCACCACCGATGCAATCGCCTACGAACGCTTCCTGCGCGCCGAGTTTTACTACAATCAGTTCAGTCCGGACGATTTCCAGCGCGCCATCGACTACTACCTTTCCGCCCTGGAAGCGGATCCTGATTTCGTCAATGCCTACCAGGGTGCCGCCACGGCGGCCAACAACATGGCGGTCTACAGCGCAAGCCAACGCATCGCCGAGCTGACCGAACTGATCAGCAGTATCCATCGGGAAGTCGCGCGACTGGCGCCGGGAAGCGATGCCTTGCAGTCCATCAACGAAATGAAGCTGCGCATGAGCGGTACCAGCCAGGTCCAGCAGGAAATCCAGTTGCGCGAACAGATCATGTCTGGAAATCCGCCCGGATATGCCATGGCGCACTATGCCCTTTTCCTGATAGGTGCGCGCATGTACGAGGAGGCCTCGCAGTTTCTGGATCGCGCCAGCGACGTCGGCCCCTTCGAGATATCGCCCGATGAGGTCTGGAGCTACCGCAGCAATATTCAGGCACCGAGGGCCATGCTGCTTTCGGCCAAAGGCCAGTTGCAGGAACGCCCCTATCACGTCAGTTTCCTCGGCACAGTGGCCACCAACCTGGCTCTGGCAGGCGACTTCCGGCAGGCTGAGATGTACCTCGAGCGGCAACGAGATGTGGACAAGGACGGCCTGCTGACACACTACAGTGAAGCTGTTATCGGCTTGCTCAGCGGGGAGATCGAACTGGGTAACCAGGCCTACCAGACGATCATGAACAAGGGCGAGGACTTCAATTTCTCCAAAGGAGCACTGAGCTTCATGCTTGGCGATGTCGAGACTGGCGTCAACCTGTGGCGAGATATACCGCCGCTGCAGAAGCGCCGCCTTTTCAACGTTACTCACAGCGCCGAGAAATACTTCCCTTCGGCCGTGCTGGAAGACCCACGCTACCTTGCCGTGCTGGAAGAGCTGGATTTCGGCATCTCCTGGCAGCGCCGACTCATGGAAGGCGTCACGGCCATGCAACCCATGACGGGAGTCGCGTTGAGCGAGCAATCACGAGCCGCCTACGAAAACGGACGATTCATGTCTCGAAACAACCTCTGGAGCGAGGAAGACTGGGCCGAGCTGGAATCTCGCAAGCTGTCGGGCATCCCAGCACAGAATGCGATCCACCACTCGTCAAGCCAGTGAATCGCAGGCATGACCGGCTGATCGCAGGTGATTTGCAGTCGCGCAATCCGCTCAAATCCGATTGCAGGGAATCACCGAACAGTTACGGGAGGTATTGAGAAGGTTTTCAGGAGGACTTTTCCCCCGAGGCTATAGAGATAATAAGGTAGGAGATTCCCCATAACCGGCCGGCTTGACGTCAGGCGCCACCAGCGAAAACTCACTGGTGGTGGAACGGTGCTCTGTGTCATGCACTCTGCGATAGGAACATTGGGGCTCATTGCGAGATGATCCGGATGCGTTAGTCCGCGAAAGGGAGTCCCCGAAGTGGCACCCGCTTTTCACCTGGAGATACAACGTATGTTGCGCGACGCTTTACTCCCCTTGCTAGCCCTTGTTTCGGCGGCAACGCCCGATGCCGGCCTATGGGCCGCCGAACCCCACGAACCCGTGGATCACCGATTCTGTTTCACCTGCCACGGCACCGACGGCATGGGCAGCGAGGGCATCAACGGCCCGCGCCTGGCCGGCATGGAGCCCTGGTATCTCAAGCGTCAGCTGGAGCTGTTCCGCGCCGGGGGGCGTGGCAAGCATCCCGATGACTATCACGGCATGGAAATGCAGCCCATGGCGGTCATTCTGACCGACGAGAACATCGCAGACATTCTGGAGTGGGCGGCCACCTGGGAATATGTGCCGGCCACCCCGACTCTCACTGGCGGCAACGCTCAGCGCGGCCAGCAGCTGTATCAGGCCTGCTCCAGCTGTCACGGCGCCAATGCCGAAGGCAGCGAGGCCATGAACGCTCCGCAGCTGGCCGGCCAGAACGACTGGTATCTTGTCACCCAGCTGAAGAATTTCAAGGCCGGGTACCGCGGTGTTGATCCGTTGGATCAATACGGCGCAATGATGCGCACCATGACGTCCGGGTTGACCGATGACCAGGCCATCGTGGATGTCGTCAGCTACATCAATACGCTGGGGCGCTGAGGCGCTCCTCCAACCGACCCTGACCTCCGGAGGCCAGAAACATGACTCGATTCACCAAGGCAGTATCCCTTTCCGCCGCTCTGTTCGCCGCCGCCTTCGCGGTGACTACCAGCGCCCAGGAAATCATCCGTACCGGCGAAGGCCGCAACTTCTTCAACAATATCTATATTCCGCCGGGCGCTGAGACCCTGTACCTGAGCGGCGCCGGCGCCGATCCGCTACCCGATGGCACCTATGGCGACATGGAGCAGCAGACTGTCGATACCTTCAACAAGTTCAAGGCCACACTGGAAGAGCAGGGCTGGTCTATGGGAGACATCGTGCAGGTGCGAGTCTTCGGCGTGGCCGGTGATGACGGCGAGTTCGACTTCGCCGGCTTCAACCGCGGCTACCAGCAGTTCTTCGGCACAGAAGAGAATCCGCTGAAGCCCGTGCGCTCCGTTGTCGAGATCGCCGATCTGGTGGTCGACGGCTGGCTGGTGGAAATCGAGATCCGCGCTGTCAGAATGCCGAAGTAAATGCTCCCTCGCCGGCGGTCAGGGCTCAGCAGCCTCTGCCGCCGGTTTCTCGCCCGCATCGGGTTCGCACTCATCATCTCCTTTTTCTCCGGCAGATTCTTGGCAGGACCGTCAGCTCTTGGCTGCGCCAAACTGTAGCTGAATTCGACCATCCACCCTGCGACGAAACCCCGATGAAAGCCCCGTTCATGGCAGCCCTGGAGGAGCAGGCGTTGCGGGTTCGCCATTGCGCCTGCCGCCTAGTAGAATGTTTTTGGTCAAATTTTTGATAAATCAACGACAAAGGATATCTACCATGTTCAAGCTCTCATGGATTGCCCTGCAATCGTCGTTCTGCCTGCTGCTGGTGGGGACGGGCTCCGGGGCGCTGGCTCAGCAGACAGAAGACACTCTGTCGACTGCACTGGAACTCGGAGTATTCGTCACCGGCGGCAATACCCGGGGTAAGCATCAGCTATGACGCCCACTGTTCGCTTTTTCTGGATTACCAGTCTGCTGTGGATTCCCGTGGCCTTCTACAGCGTGTGGGTGGCCACCCACGGAACCCTGGCGCCCGTCGCCCTGGCCGGACATCCTGGCCCGGTCTCTTTCTTGATCTGCGCCCTGGTGTTCTTCGGCATCGGGGTGCATGACATGTATTTCAGCGACAGCAATCTGCGTCGCAACTACCCGGTGTTCGCCAACCTGCGCTATCTGCTGGAGAGCATACGCCCGGAGATCCGCCAGTACTTCATAGCGAGCAATCTCGAGGAAGCACCATTCAATCGCGAGGCGCGTGATCTGATTTATCGGCGTGCCAAGGGCCTGAACGACACACTGCCCTTCGGAACGGAACAGGACCTGATGGCTGAAGGGTATCTCACTGTCTTTCATTCCATTCAGGCCAAGGTCGTGCCCAAGGAGAAGTCGCGGGTGATGTTCGGTGGACCGCAGTGCCGCAAGCCTTACAGCGCCTCACTGCTCAATATCTCGGGCATGAGCTTCGGCGCCTTGAGCGGCAATGCCATCGCGGCACTCAACAAGGCAGCCGCCATGGGCTGTTTTGCGCACAATACCGGTGAAGGCAGCATCAGCGCCTATCACCTGCAATATGGCGGGGACCTGATCTGGCAGATCGGCACCGGCTATTTCGGCTGCCGCAATCTGGATGGCTCGTTCAATGACGAGGCCTTCGCCCGCAATGCCACCCCGGATGTGGTGAAGATGATCGAAATCAAGCTCTCGCAGGGCGCCAAGCCATCGCACGGCGGAGTGCTTCCAGGCGCCAAGGTCACCGAGGAGATCGCGCGCATACGCCTGGTGGAAGTGGGCAAGACCGTCGCCTCCCCCGCCAATCATCCAGAATTCGACTCGCCACGGGGGCTGCTGGCGTTCGTGCAGCGGCTGCGCGAAGGCAGCGGAGGCAAGCCCACCGGCTTCAAGCTGTGCGTGGGCCGCAAGAGTGAGTTCATGAGCATCGTGAAGGCCATGCTGGCCACTGGCATCCTGCCCGACTTCATCACGGTGGACGGCGCAGAGGGAGGCACGGGTGCAGCGCCTGTCGAGTTCTCCGATCGCATCGGCATGCCCTGTCTCGAAGCCACCTACTTCGTGGATCAGGTCCTGCGCGGTGCCGGACTGCGGCAGCACATCCGCCTCATCAGTGCTGGCAAGACGGCTTCGGGCTTCGACATGCTGAGCAAGATTGCTGTCGGCGCCGACACGGTGAACGCGGCGCGCTCCATGATGCTCGCCATCGGCTGCATTCAGTCCAAGTCCTGCAATACCAACAAGTGCCCCACCGGCATCGCGACGCAGGACCCAGTGCGCGGCAGGGCAGTGGACATCGAGGACAAGTCGCGCCGGGCGGCGAACTATCACGAAGGCACCGTGGATGCTTTCCTGGAGCTTTGCGGCGTGCTGGGCTATGACGATCCGGACCTGATCAGGCCCTCAGACCTGTTCCAACGGGTGGGCCAGGACTTGAAGCACTTTGACCAGATCCATACGCCGCTTGCCGAGGGGCAATTGCTCTCGAGCAGCATTCCTGCGGAATACGCCGAGGATTGGGCACACGCGAGCGCTGAACGCTTTTGAGGGCGGGGACATCCCGTGCGGCGTCGTGCTGCGCAGGCAGCACG
>JBEDFR010000157.1:0-20487 GCA_041175045.1 Pseudomonadota bacterium
CGTGTGATCACTCTCGGGAACGCTGCAGCCACGCATCCAGGCGCACAATCTGAGCCGGGGTGAAACGCAATCCAAGCTTGCTGCGCCGCCACAGGATGTCCTGTGCCGTATGCGCCCACTCCTGCTCCTGCAGATAGACCACTTCGCGCTCATGCAGTGCGGCCCCGAAGTCCTCTCCCAGATCCTCAAGACAACAGGCGTTGCCCAGCAGTGCTCGCGTGCGCGTGCCGTAGTGTCCCAGCCAGCGTTCGAGCAGGGCCGGAGGCACCCAGGGGAAATCCTGTTGCAACACGCCGCGCAGAACCTCGCGGCTGCTGAAGTCACCCCCCGGCAGCGCGGCAGTTGCCGTCCACGGGCCCGACATGTCCGGGAACACCGCGCGCAGCCTGTCCATGGCGCTCTCTGCCAGGCGTCGGTAGGTGGTGATCTTGCCCCCGTGAACTGTCAGCAAGGGCGCTCCCTGACGATCAAGCGTGAGCGTGTAATCGCGGGACACCCTGGAGGCGTTCGCTTCGTCGCTGGCCAGCAGAGGCCGCACGCCGGCGAAGTCATGCAGCACATCGGCAGCCGAGATCTTGCGCCGGAAGCATTCGTTGCTGATGGTCACCAGATAGTCGATCTCGGCATTGGAAATCTGTGCGCCTGCGGGGTCCCCCGCGAAGTCTTCATCGGTGGTCCCGATGAGGGAGAAATCCTGCTCATAGGGAATCACGAACACCACACGCCCATCGGCATTCTGCAGCAGGAACGCCTGCTCCCCCGGATGCAGCCGCGGCACCACGATATGACAACCCTTGACCAGACGGACTCGCTCGGCGCCGCGCCCGGGCAGCACGGCATGCCCGACCTGTTCCACCCAAGGGCCCGTGGCATTGACCAGGGCACGCGCGCGCACCTGCCGCCGCTCACCCGTCAACGTGTCTTCCAGAGTGACCTGCCAGAGACCCTCGTCGTCCTGCGCCTGCGCCACCCTGGTTCGCACGTGCACGCCGGCTCCCTTCTCTTGCGCCAGCATGGCCAGCAGCACCACGAGCCGGGCATCATCAACCCAGGCGTCGGCGTATTCGAAGCCATCGATCAGGCTTTCCACCAGCGGACTGTCAGTGCCGAAATGCAAGCGGCGGGAGGCTGGCAGCGTGACACGACGACTGAGAGAGTCATACAGGAACAATCCGGCCTGAATCATCCAGCGCGGACGCAGATGCGGGCGATGCGGCAGCTGAAAACGCATGGGCGTGATGATGTGCGGCGCATTGCGCAGCAGAACCTCGCGTTCGGCCAGTGCCTCGCGCACCAGCCGGAACTCGTAGTTCTCGAGATAGCGCAGACCGCCATGGATGAGCTTGGTGCTGGCCGAGGAAGTGCCTGAAGCCAGGTCATTCTGCTCGCACAGCAGCACATCGAGGCCGCGCCCGGCCGCATCGGCCGCAATGCCGGCACCATTGACGCCACCACCGATGACCAGCAGATCGTGAATTGTGGAACTCGGAATCATGAGGGTAGTATTGCCTCGCATGCAGGCTCTCGCGGACGTCTGCCTATCATACGCAAGCCACTCTCTCGTGGCCTGCACGAACTCCGGAACATTCTGTGATGAGCCGCTACATTCTTGCTTTCGACCAGGGCACCACCAGCAGTCGCGCCATTGTCTTCGATGCCGAAGGACGCCGTCTGGGCCTCGGCCAGGAGGAATTCACTCAGCACTTTCCGCAGGACGGCTGGGTGGAGCACGATCCGGAAGACCTGTGGCAGAGTTCGCTGCGCAGCGCTCGCCAGGCACTGCGCAGCGCCGGCATCGATGCCACTGAACTGGCGGCCATCGGCATCACCAACCAGCGCGAGACAACGCTGCTGTGGCACCGGCAGACCGGCAAGCCTGTCCATCGCGCCATCGTCTGGCAGGATCGACGCACCAGCGCGCTGTGCCAGCAGATCAGCCAAGCACTGGAAGCTCGCGGGCAATCCGGCCTTATCCAGGAGAAGACCGGACTGCTGCTTGACGCCTACTTCTCGGCCAGCAAGATCCGCTGGCTGCTCGACCATGTGCCCGGTGCGCGCGAGCAAGCGCAGCGCGGCGAACTGGCCTTCGGCACCGTCGACACCTTCCTGCTCTGGCGCCTGACCGCAGGCCGCAGTCATCACACCGATGCCAGCAATGCCTCACGCACTCTGCTTTTCAATATCCACGAGCAACGCTGGGACGACGAGCTTCTGGCACTCTTCGACATCCCTGCCACCCTGTTGCCAGAAGTGCTCGACAGCGCTGCCGACTTCGGCACCACGGCACCCGAAATCCTTGGCGCCGCCGTGCCCATAGCGGGTATTGCGGGCGACCAGCAGGCCGCCGCGTTCGGTCAGTGCTGCTTCGAGGCGGGCATGGCCAAGAGCACCTATGGCACGGGATGTTTCCTGCTGCTCAATACCGGCGACAAGGCGCTGGCATCACGCAATCGCCTGCTGAGCACCGTCGCCTGGCGGCTTGATGGTCAGGTCACCTATGCACTGGAGGGAAGCATCTTCATGGCGGGAGCGACGATGCAATGGCTGCGGGACGGCCTGCACCTGTTCAAGGACGCCGGGGACACCGAAGCCCTGGCGCGGCAGGCGCATGCCGACTCCTCTATCATGTTCGTGCCGGCCTTCACCGGGCTTGGCGCGCCCTATTGGGACGCCGACGCGCGCGGGGCGATCTTTGGCCTGAACCGGGACACGGGCATACAGGAACTGGTGAGTGCGGCATTGTTGTCCGTCTGTTATCAGACGCGGGACCTGCAGGAAGCCATGGCTGGGGATGGCGTCCGGCCCCAGACACTGCGCGTGGACGGCGGCATGGCCCGCAATGACTATGTGCTGCAGAATCTTGCCGACCTGCTTGGCTGCCAGGTCGATCGCCCCGTGATCACAGAGACTACGGCCCTCGGCGTGGCCTGGCTGGCAGGGCTGCAATGCGGCATTCACAAGTCACTGGACGAGATTGCAGGACACTGGCAGTTGCAGCGCTCCTTCACCGCGCAGAAAGACGAGGCCTGGCGCAATCAACGCTACGCCATGTGGCAGGATGCCGTACGCCGAACCCGCAGCAGGCTGGAATGACTTGCAAGCCAGCGGCCGTTGCGCGACATTGCCGCTGGCACAAGAACTGGCGCGACACAGACGCCCGCATACCATCAGAAAGGAACTTCCCATGAGCGACAACAACACTTCCATACAAACCACTGCATCCCCCGCAGGCAAGGCGCTCGTCGTGGCAGCCTGGGCCAGCCTCGCCGTCGGACTAGGTCTGGGAGGCTACGCTCTCGCAGCCTCGCTGGGCGTCTGGGTCGGTCTGTGGGACTTCCGCGCCGGCTTCGACATGCTGCGCTTCGTCAATGCCAGCGCTGACTGGGCCGCATGGATCACCCTGGCCGTCAGCGTCGCCATCTTCCTGGGCACGCGCAAGCTGGCACCCGAAAAGACACAGCGACTGACCACGCTGGCTGCCATCGGCTGTGTCGCCTGCGTCCTGGCCTATGTCGTGCCGGAATCCTACCGGGCCCCGGAGGGAACGCCACCGATTCACGACATTACCACTGACACCGACAACCCACCGCAATTTGTTGCCGTGGCTCCGCTGCGCGCCAATGCCCCGAACTCCGTGATCTACGGCGACCAGCCCAACTGGGACGCCACACGCATGGCGGCGGCACAGAAGCAGGCCTATCCGGACATCGTGCCGCAAGTCTTTACCGAGTCGAAGGAAGAGATATTCAACCGAGTCCTTGCAGCGGTGGACACGCTCGGCTGGGAACTCGTGGATCAGAACCTCGCGGATGGCCGCATCGAAGCGACAGACACCACCTTCTGGTTCCGCTTCAAGGACGACGTGATCGTACTCATCAGCGAGACGCCGCAAGGCACCGTCCTGCAGGCGCGTTCCAAGTCTCGCGTCGGCGGAAGTGACATCGGCAAGAACGCCAACCGTCTGCGCGCTCTTTTTGCCGAGCTGCAGTGATCACTGACCACGCCGAGGTCTGCCCCGCTTGCGGGCGTGGTTCAAGCGCTTGATGAACCACATCCGCAGGGCGGGGATATCGGTGGCCAGCAAGGCGACACCCAGGGGTATCATCCAGAACCCCAGCACGGGCAGGAAACCCAGCATTCCCGCAAGAATCAGCAGAATGCCAAGAAGCCCGCGCAGGATTGGCGGCAAATGTCTCTCCCCGCATTTCATGAACAGGTAGGACGACGCCATCAGGCGGCGTCTGCGATTGCTCTGTGCTGTCTGTTGCAGTCGCATGTTGTGTCCGCTCGCGGCACCCGGGAACGCTGTGCCTGATGGTGTCGCCCTGTGGTATTCTGCCCGCCCGAATCCAGCAAGCCCGCCAGGTGCCCTTTGTCCAGAACCCGCCACATGCTGCATTTCTTCCTGATTGCACTGAGCGTCCTGATCCTGGCGCAGCTTGGCAGCTACCTGGTCAATTCGCGCATTCCTTTGGGCAGCAGCGTGGAGTGGAGCACCTTCATTCACTTCACGCACATTCGCAACATGGGGGGCGTCTTCGGAATGTTCCAGGGCCATGGCTGGATCTTCGGCCTGTTCAGCCTGCTGCTCATCAGCGCACTGGTGGTTTACCTGTGGCGAGGCCGCCACATCGAACCTCATGAGTACATCTGTTTCGGCTTCGTCGTCGGCGGAGGGGCTAGCAATGTGCTGGATCGACTGATCTACGGCAGCGTCGTCGATTTCATCAACGTGCAGCACATCCCTTTCTGGCACTACATCTTCAATACCGCAGACGTGATGGTCCATGTGGGCCTCTGGCCGCTGCTCTATTTCAGCCTGTTTCCCGGCACATCCAACCCGGCAGATTGAGAACGCAGCACCGAGGTTTGTCAGCTCTGTGCATAGCGTGCATGAGCAGCCGACAGTGCCAGCCCAGTCTGTATCGCCGCGCCCGCGCTCACCAGCGAGTCCTCCAAAGCGGCCAGGCAAAGCAGCACATTGCGCCGGTTGCAGGCATGGCCCATCAAGCCGATACGCCAGATTTTCCCCGCCATGGCGCCAAGACCTGCTCCTATCTCAAGACCGTGATCGCGCAAGAGGCTTGCACGAATCATCGCCTCGTCAACCCCCTCCGGAACCATCACCGCATTGAGTTGCGGCAGCCGCCAGTCGGGAGCAACGTGAAGTGCCAGACCCATTGCCTCAAGACCACTAACCAGAGCCTCGTGATGCAGGCGATGGCGCTCCCACGCGGCGCCCAGCCCCTCTTCAGCGAGAATGCACAGCGCTTCATGCAGACCGTATAGCGCGTTGACGGGAGCTGTATGGTGATAGCTGCGCCGCGTCCCGCTGCCCCAGTAGTCCATGATCAGATTCATGTCCAAAAACCAGCTCTGCACCTTGGTTCTGCGCGCGCGAATGCGCTCTGCGGCACGGGGACTGAAACTGACAGGCGAAAGTCCAGGCGCACAGGACAAGCACTTCTGTGATCCGGAATACACCGCATCCACGCCCCAGAGGTCGATCTCCACCTCCATGCCCCCCAGAGAGGTGACCGCGTCCATGACACACAGAACCCCATGACGGGCAGCCAGAGCGGCCAGACTCTGTGCATCGCTGCGAACGCCTGTGGAAGTTTCGGCATGCACGAAGGCGAGCAGACGCGCATCAGGGTGTTCGCGCAGTGCGGCCTCCACCTTGTTAGGGTTGACCGGCGCGCCCCAAGCATCCTGCACCAGGATCGCGGTTGCGCCGCAACGCTCGACGTTATCCTTCATTCGTCCGCCAAAGACACCGTTCTGGCACACAATCGCCTTGTCACCCGGTTCCAGTAGATTCACGAACACGGCTTCCATACCCGCTGAACCTGGCGCAGACAGCGGCAAGGTCAAGGCATTGGTAGTCTTGAAGGCGAACTGCAGCAAGGATTTGATTTCATCCATCAGCTGGATGAAGCTCGGATCAAGATGACCGATTGTGGGGCGACTCATGGCCTGCAGGATGCGGGGATTCACATCGGACGGGCCGGGACCCATTAGAGTCCGCTGTGGTGGATGAAAGGACTGCATGATTTCGACCTCCCAGAAACGACAAAGCCGAGTCAGACCCGGCTTCGTAGGTGATGGCGATGAAGACTCTCAGTCTTCGGAATCGTCCCCGGCTGCACCTGGACGATCAACCAATTCGACATAAGCCATGATGGCGTTGTCACCAGGGCGCATACCGCACTTGAGAATACGGATATAACCACCAGGGCGCTCGTTGTAACGCGGACCCAACGCAGTGAACAGTTTGCCCACAGCAGCCTTGTCACGCAGGCGATTGAACGCCAGACGACGATTCGCCACGCTGTCGCTCTTGGCAAGCGTGATCAGTGGCTCTGCCACCATGCGCAACTCTTTCGCTTTGATCAGGGTTGTCTTGATGATCTCGTGCTCAACCAGCGAAACAGTCATGTTGCGGAGCATCGCATGACGGTGGGATGCATTACGGCTGAGTTGACGGCCACTTTTACGATGACGCATAGCTTCTGATTCCTATTCTTACCTTAGCGCCCGACGGCACTTGGTCACACTGTGTTTAAAATCTCGATTTAATTCCGGTCGTCGGAACGCAGACTGGCGGGCGGCCAGTTCTCCAGACGCAGTCCAAGGGACAAGCCTCGGGTCGCAAGCACGTCCTTGATCTCCGTCAGGGACTTCTTGCCGAGGTTCGGCGTCTTCAGAAGCTCGACTTCCGTGCGCTGAATCAGGTCACCAATGTAATAGATATCCTCGGCCTTCAGACAGTTCGCGGAGCGTACAGTCAACTCCAGATCGTCGACCGGGCGCAGCAGGATCGGGTCGATCTCGTCTTCCGGCTCTTCCGGCGCATTGGCTACCTGGCTTTGCAGGTCGACGAATACCGCCAGCTGGTGCTGCAGAATCGTCGCGGCGCGGCGAATCGCCTCTTCCGGTTCGATCGTGCCATTGGTGCGCAGATCAATGATCAATTTGTCCAGGTCGGTGCGCTGCTCTACACGTGTGCTTTCCACAGCGTAAGACACTGTCGTGACTGGCGTGTAAGACGCATCGAGGAACAGACGACCTACCGCACGAGTCTCGTCGTCATTGGACACGCGGGAGTCCGCCGGCGCATATCCACGCCCTTTGCGCGCCGTCAGGCGCATCTTCAGTTCACCAGTGCTGTTGAGATTAGCGATAACGTGCTCGGGATTGACTATCTCCACATCGTGGCCAACCACAATGTCACCCGCGCGCACAACACCGGCACCCTTGGCGCTGAGAGTCATGACTGCTTCGTCCTGGCCGTTCAGGATCACTGCTACACCCTTGAGGTTCAACAAGATCTCGATCACATCTTCCTGGACACCCTCGATGGTGCTGTATTCATGCACCACACCGTCGATCTCCACCTCTTCGATGGCCGCTCCAGGCATGGACGAAAGAAGAATTCTTCTCAGCGCATTCCCGAGCGTATGACCGAAGCCACGCTCCAGAGGCTCCAACACCACCTTGGAGTGGAAGCGGTCAAACTCTTCTACTTTGATCAACTGCGGTGTCAAAAAATCCGACAATGAAATCTGCATGGAATCACCCTTCGCAATTAGTGTCCTTACTACTTGGAGTAAAGCTCAACTATCAAATTTTCGTTAATGTCAGCAGAAAGGTCGGCGCGATCAGGTTTGCGGCTGAACTGCCCTTCCAGCTTGTCGGCGTTCACATGGATCCAGTCGGAAGGACTGCGCTGCGAGGCCAGTTCAAGTGCGGCCTTGATTCGCAGTTGTTCCTTCGCCTTGGAGCGCACGGAAATGACATCACCGGGTGACACTTGATACGAGGGGATGTTGATGATGTCGCCATTCACAAGGATTGACTTGTGCGTGACGAGCTGTCGGGATTCGGCACGCGTGGAGCCGAATCCCATACGGTAGACAACGTTGTCCAGACGCGACTCGAGAAGTTGCAAAAGATTCTCGCCAGTAGCGCCTTTCATACGGGCAGCTTCCTTGTAATAGCCGCTGAACTGCTTCTCGAGCACGCCGTAAATGCGACGGATCTTCTGCTTCTCACGCAGCTGCACCCCATAATCGGACAGTCTGCCCTTGCGGATACCGTGCTGGCCGGGAGCATTCTCGGTCTTGCACTTGCTGTCCAACGGACGCACACCGCTCTTCAGAAACAGGTCTGTTCCTTCACGACGAGCCAGCTTGCACTTGGGGCCTAAGTAACGGGCCATATAATGTCTCCTATGTTCTTATCTGTTGGAGATAAGCCACTAAATTTCATGAACCTGATCAAGGTGATGACAAACTGACAGTGCAGGCTTACACACGTCTTTTCTTGGGCGGACGGCAGCCGTTGTGCGGCATCGGCGTCACGTCAGTGATGTTGCTGACCTTCAGACCACAGCCATTAAGGGCGCGAACGGCAGACTCACGACCTGGGCCAGGACCATTCACCTTCACATCCAGATTCTTGAGACCATACAACTCGATTGCTGCCTTGCCTGCACGCTCGGCAGCAACCTGAGCTGCGAACGGAGTGCTCTTGCGGGAGCCGCGAAAGCCGGAACCACCGGAGGTCGCCCAGCTCAATGCGTTGCCCTGACGATCCGTGATGGTAACGATGGTGTTATTGAAAGAAGCGTGAATGAACGCGATTCCATCCACCACCGCCTTGCGGGCTTTTTTCTTCACTGCTTTCGCTGCTGCTGCTGGCTTGGCCATAATTTATTCCTGATTCAAATGACTGCTTCAATCGCCCTACTTTAGCGGTCCCTAAGATGCAGGGCCGGGAGGCTGTTCGTGATCTGCTTACTTGCGAATTGGCTTGCGTGGGCCCTTGCGGGTGCGCGCATTGGTCTTGGTACGCTGCCCTCGCACGGGCAACGAGCGACGATGGCGTATTCCTCGGAAACAACCCAAGTCCATCAGCCGCTTTATCGCCATTGACAGTTCGCGGCGCAGATCGCCTTCTACGGTGAACTTGGCCACTTCGGCACGGACACTGTCCAGCTGCTCTGGAGTAAGCGCGCTTGTCTTGGTGTGCGGAGCAATACCAGTATTCGCACAAATGAGTTTCGCCCTGGTAGCACCGATTCCGAAGACGTAGCCAAGGGAAATCACAATATGCTTGTTATCCGGTATGTTGACACCTGCAATACGTGCCATATTTTTACTCCACTTTAGTTTTTGCTCACGCGCCCGACGCGCCAAGGGCCAAAATTGCGGGCGGGAAAGATTATACTCTGACCACTGAAAAATCAACCAAACGACTTCAGCCCTGACGCTGCTTGTGTCGCGGCTCGGATGAACAAATCACTCGAACCACGCCGTTGCGCTTGATCACCTTGCACTTGCGACATACTTTTTTGACTGATGCTCTGACTTTCACTTCAACTACTCCCTCTCATTCGAGAATTCGGCTCACCGCGGTGAATCCCGCCGCAAGACCTGTCAATCAAAGGCCTCCGCGGCCGAAACTGCCCAGGTTCGACTTCTTCATCAGCGAATCGTACTGATGAGACATCAAATGCGATTGCACCTGGGACATGAAATCCATACTGACCACCACCACGATCAACATCGCCGTGCCACCCAGATTGAACGGCACATTGGCCATCATCTGGAAGAAGTTCGGCAACAGGCACACGATGGTGATGTACACAGCGCCGAACATGGTCAACCTTGTCAGCACAAGATCTATGTACTTTGCGGTTTGCTCACCAGGACGAATCCCCGGAATAAAGGCGCCTGATCGTTTAAGGTTCTCCGCCACGTCTTTCGGATTGAACACCAAGGCGGTATAGAAGAAGCAGAAGAACACGATCATTGCACTGAAGATAATGATGTACAGCGGCTGACCCGGTCCTATCATCAAAGCCAGATCCTGAAGCCATTCCGCACCTTCCGACTGACCGAACCACTGGCCGAGCGAGGCCGGGAAAAGCAGGATACTGCTTGCGAAAATCGCGGGAATCACTCCAGCCATGTTCACCTTCAGCGGCAGGTGACTGGACTGCGCCGCATACATGCGATTGCCCTGCTGCCTCTTCGCATAGTTCACCGTGATGCGACGCTGGCCGCGCTCGATGAACACTATGGCGCCAATCACCACTACTGCAATGATGCCGACTACGAACAGCAGCAGGCCGCTGATCTGACCTTCGTATGCTTGCGTCAGGGAGTTCCCGATAGCGCCCGGCAGACCCGCAACAATACCAGCAAAAATCAGCATCGAAATGCCGTTGCCGACGCCTCGCTCGGTGATCTGCTCACCCAGCCACATCATGAACATCGCGCCCGTGACCAGAGAGATGATGGCCGTGAGAGTGAAGCCCATACCCGGGTCGTAGGCCATGGGCGCCAGCAATCCGACTGTCATACCTGTTCCCTGGACTGTAGCCAGAACAAGAGAACCGTATCGCGTGTACTGAGTGATCTTGCGACGGCCCGACTCGCCTTCCTTCTTGAGTTGCTCCAGCTGAGGGCTCACAGCGGTCAGCAGCTGCATGATGATCGAAGCGGAAATGTACGGCATGATGCCGAGCGCCACGATACTCATGCGTTCAAGAGCACCGCCGGAGAACATGTTGAAAAGACCGAGGAATGTGCCCTCGTTCTGATTGAACAGATTCGTAAGCTGGTTCGGGTCAATCCCGGGAACAGGAATGTGTGTCCCGACACGGTAGACAAACAATGCAAACAGCAAGAACAGCAGGCGAGCCTTCAGCTCGCCCAGTCCTGCGCCAATCTTGTCGGGATTGATAGTCGGTTTGATCGCCATTGAGCTCTACTTAGTCCTTGGCGCCAGCTTTCTTTGGAAGCTTCTTCCCGTTCTTGCCAACGTTGTGAACGACCACTAGATCAATGACCTTTCCACCTGCTGCTTCAATCGCGGCACGGGCACCGGCAGTGACTTTCAACCCTTTCAATGTGAGTGCCTTGCCGACATCCCCAGATAGCATCACCTTCACACGACGAATGCTGGCCGTTATCAAGTTTGCTGCGCGCAAGGCTTCCAGATCGATCACCTCTGCAGTCAAGTTCGCCAGCTCACTGGTGCGAACTTCGGCAGTGATGCGCCCGATGCGAGAAGTGAATCCATACTTCGGCAGACGACGCTGAAGGGGCATCTGGCCGCCTTCAAAGCCTGGACGAACTCCGCCGCCACTGCGAGCCTTCTGCCCCTTGTGTCCGCTACCGCAAGTCTTGCCCAGGCCGCTGCCAATGCCGCGACCAACACGACGGCGTGACTTGGTACTGCCAGGCGCGGGGCTCAATGTATTCAGGTGCATGACTTACTCCTCGCCTTCGACAGACAACATATAGCGGATCTTCGTGATCAAACCACGGTTTGCCGGAGTATCCAGAACTTCGACTGAGTGGTGCATATGACGCAGGCCCAGAGCCTTTACGCACTGACGGTGTCTTTCCATGGTGCCGATCAAGCTGCGGACCAGGGTCAATTTGATGTTTTTCGATGCCATAACAGTTAACCCAGTATCTCTTCGAGAGTTTTGCCGCGCTTGGCCGCGATGGACTCAGGCGCGCGCATGTTTTTCAGACCTTTGAACGTTGCATAAACCACGTTCACGGGGTTGGTGGAGCCATAGCACTTGGCCAGAACGTTCTGGACACCGGCCAGCTCCATGATGGCACGCATGGCGCCACCGGCAATCAGACCGGTACCTTCGGATGCCGGCTGCATGTAGACCTTTGAAGCGCCATGGCTGGACTTCACAGGGTACTCGAGTGTATGACCATCAAGAGACACAGTAATCATGTTGCGACGAGCCGCTTCCATGGCCTTCTGGATTGCCAGCGGCACTTCTCGCGCCTTGCCACGACCAAAACCCACACGGCCATTGCCGTCGCCCACTGCAGTCAGCGCGGTGAAGCTGAAAATGCGACCACCTTTCACCACTTTGGCGACGCGGTTCACCTGGATCAACTTCTCCTGCAAACCTTCCTCGTTCTTCTTTGCGTCTTCTTTAAATGCCATTTGTCACTCAACCTTTAGAATTCAAGCCCGCCTTCACGAGCAGCTTCGGCCAGAGCCTTCACTCGGCCATGGTAGTCGTAGCCAGCCCGGTCGAACGCAACCTTGCTGACACCTGCAGCCTTAGCTCGCTCCGCTATCATGGCGCCGATCTTCGTGGCAGCCGCGACATTCCCGGTGACTGTCCCGCGCAGAGACTTGTCCAGGGTAGAAGCGCTTGCCAAGATCTCAGCGCCGCTCGGAGAAATAATTTGCGCATATATGTGACGCGGCGTGCGGAACACACACAGACGATTCACATTCAGCTGACTGATCTTCGCTCTAGTCTTGCGCGCTCTTCGGAGACGCGCCTGCTTCTTTACATTCATAGTCTCAAGCCTTATTTCTTCTTAGCTTCTTTCCTGTAAACGTTCTCGTCGAGGTATCGAATGCCCTTGCCCTTGTAAGGCTCCGGCGGACGGAACTCGCGTATTTTGGCCGCAACTTCACCTACCAACTGCTTGTCTGCGCCGGACAGTACAATCTCTGTGGGCGTTGGCGTTTCCGCCGTCACGCCCTTAGGTACCACAAAATCGACAGGATGAGAGAACCCCACCGAAATATTCAGCACGTCACCCTGAGCTTTGGCACGATAACCCACGCCCTGGAGCTGCAATTTTTTCTGGAAGCCTTGGCTCACACCAGTGACCATATTGCTGATAAGCGCACGGAAAGTACCGGACAGCGCATTCGCCTGTCGTGAATCGCCCCTTGCAGAAACCCGCAGGGAATCTCCCTCTCTGGAGACCTGAACAGCACTGTGCAATGCCAGCTCAAGAAGGCCTTTGCTTCCCTTCACCGAGATCCGGGCGTCATTGATAGTCGCCTCGACCCCCTTGGGCAATCGAACCGGGTTATTCGCTACTCTGGACATAGTCTTGCTCTACTTACCTGATAACAGAATGTTCGTTTAGAATACTGTGCACAGCACTTCGCCGCCCACGCCCGCTTCCCTTGCCTGCTTGTCAGTCATCAGGCCCTTGTGGGTGGATACGATAGCAATGCCTAGACCGCCACGATTCTTGGGCAAATCGTTCTTGCTACGATAGATTCGAAGGCCTGGCTTGCTTTCACGCTTGATCTCTTCGATCACCGGACGCCCCATGTAATACTTGAGATCTACTGTCAGTACGGCCTTCTTGTCTTCTTCCACCACGGCGAAACCCGCAATGTAGCCTTCGTCCTGCAGAACACGGCAAATTGCCACCTTGCTCTTGGAGGAAGGACAAACAATCTTCGGCAGTTTCGCCATCTGGGCGTTTCTGATCCGTGTCAACAAATCTGCAATCGGGTCGGACATACTCATAATTTTCTACTCCGCTTTACCAGCTCGCCTTCGTAAGTCCAGGCACATCGCCACGCATCGCAGCCTCACGCAGCTTGTGACGGCACATGCCGAACTTGCGGTACACACCATGGGGACGACCAGTGATTCTGCAGCGATTCTGCTGACGAACCGGGCTGGCATCGCGCGGCATCTTCTGCAGCTTGATCTGAGCTGCCCACTTGTCGTCGTCACTTGCGTTGACGTCGCCCAGGATCGCCTTGATTGCAGCGCGCTTGGCAGCAAACTTGGCAACGGTATCCGCACGCTTCTTTTCACGAGCGAGAATCGATTTCTTCGCCATCTCAGGACTCCTTGGTATCCGGTTTTGCCACAGTACCCTTGAAGGGGAAACGCAGGGCTGTGAGCAGCGCGCGACCTTCTTCATCAGTGCGGGCTGTCGTTGTAATCGTGATATCCAGACCACGCAGCTTCTCTATCTTGTCGTAGTCAATTTCCGGGAAAATGATCTGTTCGGTCACACCCATGGCGTAGTTGCCACGACCGTCGAAGGCCTTCGGACTCAAGCCGCGAAAGTCACGTATACGCGGAATGGCAACGCCCACCAGACGCTCGAGAAACTCGTACATGCGCTCTCCGCGAAGCGTCACCTTGCAGCCGATGGGCCAGCCGGCGCGAATCTTGAAACCTGCAATCGACTTGCGCGCCTTGGTAATGACGACCTTCTGACCGGCAATCAACGCCAGTTCATTGGCTGCGTTCTCGAGAACTTTCTTGTCGCCGATCGCTTCGCCAACGCCCATGTTCAGGACCACTTTGGTGATCTTGGGAACTCGCATCGGATTGTCATACCCAAACTGCTTAGTCAGGGCAGGAATCACTTCTTTCTTGTAAAACTCTTTCAACTGAGCCATTTGGGCAACCTGAATTATTCGTTAATCAATTGCTTTGTTGGTGGACTTGAAAACGCGCGACTTCTTGCCGTCCTCTTCAATCCTGAAACCTACACGATCGGCCTTGCTGGACTCCGGGTTGAAAATCGCGATGTTGGAAATGTCAATCGCTGCCTCCTTTTCGATGATCCCACCGGCCTGTCCGGCATTCGGATTCGGCTTTGTGTGACGTTTAACAACGTTCACGCCAGCGACTATCACCTTGTCAACTCCCACCAAGCGGGAAACCGTACCGCGCTTTCCCTTGTCCTTGCCGGCGATCACAATCACTTCGTCATTGCACTTAATCTTTCGCATTTGCGCGGCCTCGATCTCTGTCTCTGTCCTAAAGCACTTCGGGTGCCAGTGAAATAATTCGCATAAACTTTTCTGAACGCAGTTCACGCGTTACCGGGCCAAATACGCGAGTACCGATAGGAGCCTGCTGGTTGTTCAGCAGAATCGCGGCGTTGTCATCGAACTTGATGAGGGACCCGTCACCGCGCCGCACACCCTTCTTGGTGCGCACCACTAGCGCCGTGAGCACCTGGCCCTTCTTGACCTTGCCACGCGGAATCGCTTCCTTGACGGTCACTTTGATCACGTCACCGATACGAGCATAACGACGGTGCGAGCCGCCAAGCACCTTGATGCACATCACTCGCTTCGCACCACTATTGTCTGCAACGTCAAGGTATGACTGAACTTGAATCATCGATTCTCTCCGAACCCTTATCTGGATATCGCTCAAGCGATACGTGGATCAGTGGATCCACAAACTCTTTCTATCCGGCTGTTAAACTTCGACCGCTCTTTCGTCGATGGAAACCAGCGCCCAAGTTTTGGTCTTGGAAATGGGACGCACTTCCTTGATCGTCACTGTATCGCCTTCGTTGCACTCGTTATTCGCATCGTGCGCGTGCACCTTGGAAGAGCGGGTAATGTACTTGCCATATACCGGGTGCTTCACGCGGCGCTCGATCAACACAACGATGGACTTGTCCATTTTGTTGCTGACAACTCGTCCGGACACTGTGCGTCCGACTTTTTCTACCGTAGTTTCACTAAGCGACATATTCAGGACCCAACTTTCTGTTTTTCGGTAATGATTGTCTTGATACGAGCGATCTCCTTCCGAATATTGCCGGAAAGGTGCGTCTGAGCCAGTTGTCCCGTGCTCTTCTGCATTCTGACGTTGAACTGGTCGCGATACAGCGAATTGAGCTGCTCGTTCAGCTCAGCAACAGATTTTTTACGCATTTCATTAACGTTCATCACATCACCGTCCGCTTAACGAAAGTGGTGTCGAACGGCAGTTTAGCTGCCGCAAGCTGGAAGGCTTCCCTGGCCAGCGTCTCATCCACACCTTCAATTTCAAACATGATACGGCCCGGTTGAATCTGCGCTACCCAGTACTCAACGCTACCCTTGCCCTTGCCCTGACGCACTTCAAGCGGTTTCTGAGTAATCGGCTTGTCCGGGAAAACGCGAATCCAGATCTTGCCACCACGCTTCACATGACGGGTCATGGCACGACGGGCAGATTCGATCTGACGTGCAGTCAGGCGACCACGGGAAATGGCCTTCAGTCCGAAATCGCCGAAATCAACATTGCTGCCGCGATGGGAGAGGCCGCGATTACGCCCCTTCATCATCTTGCGAAATTTTGTACGCTTAGGTTGTAACATCGAGCCTACCTCTACTTAGACGTCTTCTGCGCCGCCGGGACAGCTTCGTGAAGATTCAGCACTTCGCCCTTGAAAATCCAGACCTTGACGCCGATCACCCCATAGGTAGTGGTCGCTTCGGAAGTGGCATAGTCAATGTCGGCACGCAACGTATGAAGTGGAACACGTCCTTCCCGGTACCACTCGGAACGAGCAATCTCGGCACCGCCAAGACGACCACCAACCTGCACCTTGATACCTTCTGCGCCCTGGCGCATAGCATTCTGGACAGCACGCTTCATGGCGCGACGGAACATCACGCGACGCTCAAGCTGCTGCGCGACACTGTCAGCCACCAGCTGGGCATCCAAATCGGGCTTGCGAATTTCTTCAATGCTGATGTGCACGGGAACGCCCATCTTTGCAGCCAGTGTGGCACGCAGGGTTTCCACATCTTCACCTTTCTTGCCAATCACGATGCCCGGACGGGCGGTGTGAATCGTGATCCGCGCAGTCTGCGCCGGGCGCTCGATATCAATTCGCGACACGGAAGCGGCTGCTAACTGCTTACGCAGGAACGCTCGTACCTTCAGGTCTACCAGCAGATTCTCGGCGTAGTTCTTGCCTTCCGCGAACCAGACAGACGTATGCTTCTTGACGATACCAAGCCGAATTCCGGTTGGATGTACTTTCTGACCCATCCCAATCTCCTACTTGTCGGCTACTTTGACGGTAATGTGGCACGTGCGCTTGAAGATTCGATCTGCTCTTCCCTTGGCACGCGGACTTATCCGCTTCATGGTCAACCCTTCGTCGACATAAATAGTTGATACCTTCAACTCATCCACGTCGGCACCTTCGTTATGCTCGGCATTCGCTATTGCTGAATCCAGCACCTTCTTGATTAGATCTGCACCCTTCTTAGGACTGAAGGTCAGCAGCTGCAATGCCTCTTCCACGCCTTTGCCACGAATCTGATCGGCAACGAGCCTGGCCTTCTGGGCCGAGAGCCGTGCGCCCTTCAATTTAGCTACCGCTTCCATCTTGATTTCCCCGTGTTAGCGCTTGGCTTTCTTGTCGGCCGCGTGGCCCTTGAATGTACGCGTCAACGCAAATTCGCCCAGCTTGTGACCAACCATATCTTCGGAAACAAATACCGGAACATGTTGATGGCCATTGTGCACAGCAATAGTCAGACCGATCATGTCGGGAGAAATCATCGAACGTCGTGACCAGGTCTTGATGGGACGCTTGTCGTTGTTCTCCATCGCCGTCTGCACTTTCTTCATCAAATGAAGGTCTATGAAGGGACCTTTTTTCAGTGAACGTGGCACTTTTAATTCCTCTGTATATGGGCCTTATCGGCTGGCATTTCTGCGGCGTACGATCATCTTGCTGGTACGCTTGTTGGTTCTGGTCTTGTATCCCTTGGTAGGAACGCCCCACGGAGAAACCGGGTGTCGTCCGCCGGATGTACGACCCTCACCACCGCCGTGCGGGTGATCCACCGGATTCATCGCAACGCCGCGAACAGTGGGTCGAATGCCACGCCAGCGCACCGCTCCGGCCTTGCCGAGTGAGCGCAGGCTGTGCTCAGCGTTGGACACCTCGCCAAGGGTTGCGCGACAGTCAGACAGAATCTTGCGCATCTCGCCAGAACGCAAACGCAGCGTCGCGTAGTTTCCCTCACGCGCCACCAGTTGAGCAGAGCCGCCGGCACTACGTGCAATTTGCGCACCCTTGCCCGGCTTCATCTCGATGCAATGTACAGTACTACCCAGCGGAATATTGCGTAGCGGCAGACAGTTCCCAGTCTTGATGGGGGCATCTTCGCCGGACACGATCACATCGCCAGCAACTACCTTCGCCGGAGCGATGATGTAGCGACGCTCCCCGTCGGCATACAACAAAAGAGCTATGCTGGCTGTACGATTCGGATCGTACTCGAGTCGCTCAACTTTTGCGGTGATACCATCCTTGTCACGACGGAAGTCCATTACACGGTATTTCTGCTTGTGACCACCACCAGCGTGACGACGCGTGATGCGACCCACGTTGTTGCGACCACCTGTCTTGGCCTTTGTGGCCAGCAGCGGACTGAAGGGCTCGCCCTTGTGCAGATCAGGGTTCACGACCTTGATGACAAAGCGACGACCTGGAGAGGTTGGTTTACATTTTACGACTGGCATGACCTATAACCCCTTCTCAGCCCAGCTCCGCAAAGTCAATTTCCTGACCTTGCGCCAGCTGCACATAAGCTTTCTTCCAATTGGATTTCTTTCGGATGCTGCCGCGCGCAGTGCGCTTGGTTTTACCCTTGACATTCAAAATCTGCAGCCCAGTGACAGAAACCTTGAAGATCCTCTCCACAGCTTCCTTCACCTCAGTCTTGCTCGCATCATTGATGACCTTGAAGGCCACCTGATTTCTGGTTTCAGCCATGATCGTGGCTTTTTCAGAAATGTGCGGACCGAGAATGATCGAATAAAGTCTGGCCTGATTCATGACAGCATCTCCTCTACTTTCTTCAACGCAGGGACTGTCATCAGCACTTTCTCAAAGCCGATGAGACTCACTGGATCAAGACCCGCCGCATCAAGCACATCCACCTTGTGAAGATTGCGCGCAGCAAGAAACAGATTCTCTGCAATGTCTTCGGCCACGATCAACACGTTGTCGAGCGACAACTCACCCAGCTTCGCCACCAGATCTTTCGTCTTGTGAGAGGAAACGGAAAAATCTTCCACCACCATGAGGCGATCCTGACGAATCAGCTCAGAAAGAATACAGGCCATGGCACCGCGGTACATCTTCTTGTTCAGCTTCTTACTGTGATCCTGGGGACGCGCGGCGAACGTTACACCGCCAGTACGCCACAGCGGACTTCGAATGGTACCGGCGCGCGCGCGCCCCGTGCCCTTTTGGCGCCACGGTTTACGACCACCACCGCTAACATCCGAGCGAGTCTTCTGCTGCACAGTGCCCTGTCTTGCGCCGGCCAGATAAGTGGTTACTGTCTGATGTACAAGAGTTTCATTGAACTCACGCGCGAAGGCCGCATCCGATACAGTGACTTTTTCCTTACCCGCTTCATTGCCGGGCTTTGCAATACTCAATTCCATTGCTTACCCCCTGGATACCGGATGTTTGACAGAAGGACGAATGATGACACTGGAGCCTGTCGCACCCGGTAGAGCACCTTTGACCAACAACAGGTTATTCGCTACGTCTACTTGTACAATCTCGAGACTCTGAGTCGTGACACGAGCATCACCCATGTGACCAGACATCTTCTTGCCCTTCCAGACACGACCAGGCGTCTGGCACTGACCAATGGAGCCAGGCACACGATGTGAGCGCGAGTTACCGTGCGTGGCATCCTGCATGTGGAAATTGTGACGCTTGATGGTGCCCTGGAAGCCCTTACCCTTCGATGTGCCGGTGACATCGACGAACTGACCAGGAGCAAAGCGCTCAACTGTCAGCTGCGCACCGGCCGAGAACTCGGCGATCTCAGCAGCATCAGCACGGAACTCCCAAAGACCTTCGCCTGCCTCGGTACCAGCCTTAGCAAAGTGTCCAGCAAGAGACTTGGGAACGCGAGACGCCTTGCGCTCGCCAGTGGTGACCTGAACTGCGGCGTAACCGTCAGTCTCCGGAGTCTTGATTTGAGTCACTCGATTAGGAGCAACTTCGACGACCGTAACAGGCACGGACAGCCCTGCTTCAGTGAAAACGCGGGTCATGCCGCTCTTTCGACCGACCAATCCAATTGACATTTTATAAACCTCATCGTGTACGGGGCTGAAACCCGCTATGGCTGCTTACGCATTACACCATGTTTGCCGCAGAGCACTTCAAAGCGCCCGCAAGCATGCTAATGATCAGTTTTCCTGATCTTCTCTCGCGCTGCCGCAAACTAGGCCCATCTCAGACTGATGTGTCAAAGACATCAACCCAGGCTGATCTGCACCTCTACACCAGCCGCCAGATCCAACTTCATCAATGCATCTACTGTCTTTTCCGTAGGCTCAACAATATCCAGCAACCGCTTGTGCGTGCGGATCTCATATTGATCACGGGCATCCTTGTTCACGTGCGGCGAAATAAGAATGGTGTATCTCTCAGTGTCAGTCGGCAGCGGAATAGGGCCCCGAACCTGGGCTCCCGTACGCTTGGCAGTATCGACAATCTCCTGAGTAGACTGATCAATCAGCCGGTGATCAAAGGCTTTCAGCCGAATTCTGATGCGCTGATTTTGCATCTACTTATTTCTCCAAAGACTTTCAAAATTAAACAGTTACTTGCAGGACCATAGTTCCGGACCAATACCGAAAAAATGGAAGCGAGATTCTAAAGTCGATACAAAGACAAGTCAAGAAAAGAAAACAGAAACCCGAGTTCGCACCAATGCAATCAGGTAAAAGAATGGCGGGTTCATAGGCTCCGCCTTCCCATCTCGATCAAGCAATAATCTTAGCCACAACTCCCGCGCCTACAGTACGGCCGCCTTCGCGAATCGCGAATCGCAGACCATCATCCATTGCGATCGGGTTGATCAGAGTCACAACCATCTTGA
>JBEDFR010000158.1:0-10205 GCA_041175045.1 Pseudomonadota bacterium
GGCAGCAGGGCGAAACCCGGCAGGTGCAGGGCCGGCTGACAACGGGCCCGGCGCCGGCGCAACAGGGTCTGGCAGACGAGAAAGGCGAACACCCGCGGCAGCAAGGCATAGACCAGCACGCAGCCGCAGAGCCAGGACGCCCAGATCCGCCCCGCAGCGACGTCCTGCGCCGCCGCCGAACTCAGCGCGGTCTCGATCATCTCCGGCGTCGGCACGGCGAAGCCCAACCAGGCCGGCGCAGCGCCAAGGCCCGCAACGAGGCTGGCAAAGACCGTCGGCGGCAGGATGGTGGTCTCCAGCGTGAAGCTCACGCTGCGCAGGCTCAGCACGGCCAGCAAGGCCAGCAGCGCAGCGGTCAGGGCGAGCAGCCACAGCGTGTGGGTGATCATGCCGAACCACCAGCGACCGAGGCCGTCGCGGGCCAGCAGGGCCGGCAGCGCCCGTCCCAGGGGATCGGGCGTGCCGGGCAACGGGCTCGCGCCCAGCCCCCAGCGCTGCAGCAGCGCCAACCAGAGCCGCCCCGCCGCGCCCCCGCCGGCCTGACCGAGCAGCAGCCAGAACAGCAGCGCCACACTGTGCACGCCGATCAAGCCGAGCAGCGCCCACAACACATTCACGCTGCGCGACGCGCCGCCCACCAGCGTCATTCCCGCCGCGAAGCCCGCCAGCACGGCAAGCAACCCGAGGCCGCTCAGCAGCCAGCCGGCATGGCGATGCCAGCGCTGCACGCGTTCGGCGTAACCGTGCTGCTGCGCGAGGGTGCGAGTGAGGGCGAGAATGGCGGCGGCGTCAGCAGGCGCGGCCCCCGGGCTGGCGAGCCGCGCCGGATCGGCGGTGTCGAGCGCGTGCAGGCGCATGGCCTCGGCCAGCCAGCACGCGTCGAAGGGGGAAAGGGTGTCCGTGTCCGGTGTCGTCAATGCCTTACTCGTAGCGACGCCAGGTCAGAGTGCCCGTCGTGCGGCCCTCGGCGTTCTTGATGGAGAGCTTCAACAATCCGTCCTCCCATTCGTAGTGCCGCACATTGTCCTCGCCCACCCAGCTGCCGCGCGAGGGCGAGCCCTCCACGTGATGCGTCACGATCTGGTTCTCGATGTCCCAGGTCACGCTGCCGTAATAGGCGAAGCCGCCGCTGACATTGGTCGTCGACGCGGCCGCACGGGCGGGCAGGTCCCTGGGCATGCCCTGGGCGGTCATGTTGTCGTGCTCGTCATAGGTGATGCGGCCTTCGTAGTTGTTGTCCACCACGCCCCCGGCTTCCGGAAAGGAGACATAGCTGACGAGTTCATAATGCCCCACGAACTGCTTCTTGACGGCCGCCAGATCGGCATCGGCCGCGCTCAGTTCAGTGCCGCTGCCAACGAGAATTACCGAGGCTGCTACCGCAGCGAGTCCTGTGAATAGTGCAATCTTGCGCATGCTGTGCCTCCTGCAAGGCGTTGTTGTTGTTGCTGTCCGGCGATCATACGCGGCGCCTGCAGCGGGCGTAAAGCCGCGCTGCCTGTGCCCGCGTCGAGCCGTCCTGCTACACTGCGAGCCACTCGAAGCAGCGTTCTCCCGCACGGACATTCCATGAATCAGCAATTGCAGCAACTGTTCGACCACCTCGACCTGGAAACCCTCGACGACGGCCTGTTCCAGACGCGTCACCAGAACGAAGGCTGGCGCCAGATCTTCGGCGGCCAGGTGCTGGCCCAGGCACTGCTCAGCGCCAGTCGCACCGTGGACGCCGCCCGGCAGCCGCACTCCCTGCACGCCTATTTCCTGCGCCCGGGCGACAAGGCCCACCCCATCCTGTTCAAGGTGGAGAATCTGCGCGACGGCAAGAGCTTCTGCACGCGCCGCGTGACGGCCGTGCAGCACGGCGCCGCCATCCTGACACTGGACGCGTCGTTCCAGATTCCCGAGCCCGGTCTCTCGCATCAGGAGCCCATGCCCGAGGTGCCGCCGCCCGAAGCCTGCCTCACGCGCGCGCAACTCGCCGACCAGCTGCGCGAGAGTCTGGGGCCGGAACTGCATGCCGCCTTCACCCGCCCCTTCGCCATCGATCTGCGTCACACGGTGGTGGAGAACATGATGCAGCCCGAGGCGCGTCCACCCCGGCGCTGTGTGTGGCTGCGTGTGGCCACGGACCTGCCGGACGACTACGCCCTGCACGCGCACATGCTGGCCTATGCCTCGGACATGACCCTGCTCGACACCAGCCTGCTGCCCCACGCCATGAGCCTGTTCTCGCCGCAACTGCAGATTGCCAGCCTGGACCACGCCATGTGGTTCCACCGCCCCTTCCGCATGGACGAATGGCTGCTCTACGTGCAGGACAGCCCTTCGGCCTCGGCCGCACGCGGCTTCAGTCGCGGCAATATCTATCGGCAGAACGGGGAGCTGGTGGTGTCGGTGGCACAGGAAGGCTTGATTCGCGTGCGCACGAAGCAGTGAGAGCGCAGCGCAGGCGTCGGCCCGCGGTGCAGGCGGCGCAATTCACGCGCCGTTGCGAAGATCCGCTGTCAGCACGCCACACCGCAGACAGTCGTGTTCGTGCTCTTCGTCGCGCCACGGCTCAATGAGGGCCTCCTGGTACCATTGCTGCATGGCCGGCAGTTGCAGCAGACGCTCGACATAGGCCTGTGCCGGCGCATTCAGCGTGATGCCATAGGTCTGCACGCGGAAGGCGACGGGCGCGAAGAAGGCATCCACCGCCGTGAATTCGGCGCCGGCCAGGAAAGGCCCGCCGAAGCGCTGCAGGCCTTCGCCCCACAGCTCGTTCAAGCGCGCGATGTCGCGCAGCAGCGGCGGCTCCCAGTCATGCAGACGGATGCGTACGCCGCAGCTCATGGAGCAGTGTTGGCGCAGGGCAAAGAACCCGGAGTGCATCTCCGCCGTTGCTGACCGGGCCCAGGCACGCGTCATCTGCTCCCGCGGCCACACGCGGCTGTGCGCTTCGGCCAGGAACTCGGCAATCGCCAGCGAATCCCAGATCGTGTCTGTCCCAGTGACCAGCGCCGGCACCTTGCCGCTGGGCGAGAAGCGGCGGAACTCTTCCCAGTTGGAATTCGCCGTCAAAGGAACCAGTCGTTCCTGAAACGCAATGTCCAGCGCCTTCATCAGCACCCAGGGACGCAGCGACCAGGACGAGTAATTCTTGTTGGTGATGAACAGCGTCAGCATGAATGGCTTGCCTCAGAAATCGACCTGGCGGTGCTGCGTGCCCTCGCCGGCCGTGATGAACAACAGCACGCTCAGGGCGTGCACGCGTGCGGTATGCCAGAGCCCCTTGGGCACCAGCAGCCAGCTGCCGGGCTCGCGCAGCGGCAGGATGGTATTGCCCGACTTCTTCTCCAGAACAAGATCCACGGAGCCCGCAATCAGCACGATGATCTCATCGCCCTTCGGGTGCATCTCCCACAGCGGCCAGTTCTGCGTGAAGCTTTGCGTGGTCACCAGATACTCGTTGTGGAAGTCGCCAAACCTGCCAGCCGTCAGGTCCTGCCAGAAATCGGCGTCCACGGGCAGGCTCTGCGCACTGCCATCGGGCCGCAGACGGGCGTAGGCGCTTTTCATGTTGAAGGGACCGGGGTGCGTGGCCATGGCGGCTTCCTGTCGAGAGTTCGAGCCGCATCATAGCCGCACACCCCGCGGGGCGGCAACGCGACTGACGCAGCTGCGCGCAGGCGTTCCTGCACGCCGATGGCGGCCAGCCTGCAGGCGCAGAGAAGTTCACGGGCAAGCCCGCTCACGCAAGGTCTGTGCTATCGTCGCGGCATCATCAAGAGGACAGACCCACCATGCCCTTCGCCACGCACTACGCCCAGCACATCGAGCGCCTGCAGGCGCTCTACACCGATGCCTTGCTCGCCAGCGGCCACTTCGACGCCGTGCTGATCCACAGCGGCTCGGCCCGCTATCACTATGCCGACGACCAGACACCCCCGTTTCGCGCCTACGGCCACTTCAGCCACTGGCTGCCGGTGAACAGGCCCGAGCAGGTGGTGTTGATCCTGCCCGGGCAGCGGCCCGTGTATTTCCAGGTGGTGCCGCGCGACTTCTGGTACGAGCAGACGACCCATCTCGAGGACTGGGTGCGCGCGCCATGGCAGGTACACACCCTGGAGCGCAGCCAGGGCGTGGCCGACGCCCTCCAGGGCCTGAGCGGCGTGGAGATCCCCCCGCTGGCTCGGATTGCCTTTTTCGGCGAGAACACGCCCTTCGCCACCGCCATCGGCCTGCCACCCGAAAGCCACAACCCCTCAGCGCTGTTGCACTGGCTCGACTTCCAGCGCGCGGTGAAGTCCGAGCACGAGGTGGCCTGCATCCGCGCCGCCAACCGTCTGGCCCTGCAAGGCCACACCGCCGCGCGTCATGCCTTCGAGGCCGGCGGCAGCGAGTACGAGATCCACATGGCCTATCTGCAGGCCTGCCGCGTTCTCGACGAGGAGACGCCCTACACCAACATCGTCGCCCTCGACGAGAAGGCCGCGATCCTGCACTACCAGAACAAGCGCCGACACAGCGGCGAACACAGCCAGGTGCTGCTGATCGACGCCGGCTGCAAGACCCACGGCTACTGCTCCGACATCACCCGCACCTGGACACGAGCGCATACCGACACGCGCTTCGTGGCCCTCGTCGAGGCCATGGGCGAACTGCAACAGCGCCTGATCGAGCGCGTGCGACCCGGCATCCCCTACCCCGACATCCACGTGGCCTGTCACGAGGGCATTACCGACCTCCTGCTGCAGTCCGGCCTCTGCCACGGCAGCGCCGAGGAGTTGCTGGCCCACAAGCTGAGCACGTTGTTCATGCCCCACGGCGTAGGCCATCTGCTGGGCATCCAGGTGCATGATGTCGGCGGCCGCCTGAAGAATGCGCGTGGCGAAACCCAGGCCCCGCCGCCGGAATACCCGTCATTGCGAACCACCCGTTCCACGGCGGTGGGTCAGGTGTTCACCATCGAGCCGGGCCTGTATTTCATTCCGGTGCTGCTGGAACCGGAACGCCACAGCGCGCGCGGCAAGCTGATCAACTGGGCACTGGTGGATGAGCTGACACCGCTGGGCGGCATCCGCATCGAAGACAATGTGCTGGTCACGGCGAGCGGCGTGGAGAATCTGACGCGGGCGAGGATCTGAGAAAAGCGGCAGTCGGGGGCAGGGTCTGCCCCTACAGCGCCCCCATCGTCCCCAGGCGGGCGAACATCTCGGTCACGATCTGCAGATCAAGCAGAAACTGCTCCAGACGCTTGAACTCGTTGGCATTGTGCCCGGTGTATTTCTCCGTGGGCATGGCCAGACCAAACTGCACGCCATTGGGCAGATCGTGAATGGACGTGGCGCCGGCCGAGGAACCGAACTCGCGGGGGATGTCGAGATTGGCCACGGCGATGTCGAGCAGGGCATTCACCCAGGCACCTTCCGGATTGCGGTACATGGGCGCGCCGGCACTGAGGGTGAGCTCGACCGCGACGCCCGTCACCGCCTTCCAGTCCTCGAGTTGCGTCTCGACCTGCTGCAGCAGCGCCTCGGGCTCGCGGCCCACGGGCAGGCGCAGATTCACAGCGGTACGCAGGCCGTCGGCATCCGTCGCCACGAAAGTCTGTGCGGTGGTCAGCGGGCCCATGAAGTCGTGGGCGTAGGCAATTCCCATCTGCTCACCATAGTGGTCGAGGCCCCAGTTCTCGGTGGCATAGCGCGCGGCGTCAGTGAAATGATTGGTCTTGAACACGCTCTCGTTGCGCAGCGAGTCCATGAAGGCCAGCAGACGTGACACCGGATTGATGCCACTCTCGGGCTCGGAGGAATGCGCCGACACACCGAGCACCTCCAGCAGCACGGCAGCGCCCTCGCGCCGCGCCTGAATCTGGAAGTCACTGCCATGAGTGGCAGCGAACACACTGCCGCGTTCGTTCAGCAGCGTGACCAGGGCGTCGGGTCGCTCACTCCGCAGACGCGCGGTGGCCGAGGCTGGAATCTGATTGGTGGCCAGGCCGCCTGTGAGCGCCACCACCTCGGCGCCCTCTCCCGTTGCCGAGCGTGCCGGAAAGCGGGCCATGACGGTGCCATAGCCTTTCTCGGCGATGATCACCGGGTAGCTGCCGTCCAGCGCGATGTTGTAGTCCGGCGTGGGGTTGCGCTCCAGATACCAGGGCATGGCGTCGCCGCCGGTTTCCTCGCGCGTGTCGATCAGCAGCTTGAACTGCCGGCGCAGCGGCAGGCCGGAATTCTGCAGTGCGCGCATGGCAAACAGCGCGGCGACGATACCGTTCTTGTCGTCTTCCGTGCCGCGCCCGTAGAGCCGCTCGCCGATCTGCGTCACCGTGAACGGGTCGAGCCGCGTGCCGTCGGCCAGCACCCACTCGTCGGGATTCACCGGCACCACATCGGCATGGGCATGCACGCCGATCAACTCGCCCTGCACGCCATTCATGACACGCTCGGCCAGCGTGATCTCGTACACACGATTGTCCACATTGCGGAACTGCAGGCCGAAGATCTCGCTCAGACGCGCCAGCGTGGCGGCGAAGCGCAGGAACTCGGGGTTCTCGTGCTGAGGCAGGCCTTCGACATTGAAGGTGGGAATGGCGACCAGTTCGCGCAGCATCGCGAGTGCGGCCTCGCCCTGTTCGTCGCGCACGTACTGCCCCAGGGGACGGATGTCGAGCAGATAGCGCACTTCATCCAGCGCGGCGCGACCGACGGCGACACGCGCCGGCACAAACGTGTCACCCGGCGCCTTTGCCTGCAGCACGGCGGCAAAGAAGCGCACGCCGGCCGCGGTTTCCTCCCAGCCCACCCACCAGCCGGTGTTCTCGTCCGCCTCGAGCACTGCCAGCCCGGTCTTGCCGCGAATACGCAGCGCGGGCGTGTCTTCCGACAGCATCAGTGTCTTCACCGCGTCCATGCTGCGCTGGGAGAACGGCAGCTCGTTGCGGTAGAGGCGCTGCAGGAACTGCACCTGCTCCAGTGGCGAGATGCGCAGAGCGCCCGTCAGCCAGAACTGGTCGATGCCGCCGGAGATGTCGCGATTGCCGTAGCCCACGGCGTCGATGTGCTGCTGCATGCGCTGCGCACCAATGGCACGCACCAGGGCCTGGAAGTGCGGCACGGCAGACAGGCGAAAGCCCTCCAGCAGCGTGAGATCGCGGTTCAGTTCGCTGCGGCCGCGCACCACGCCATCCCAGGGCATGACGCTGTCGATGCCGGCAATGACCCCGGTCTCCAGTGCCACCAGCGCGCTGAAGATCTTGAACGTCGAGGCTGGAATGAAGCGCTGCTGCGCCAGCGCGGCATCGGCGGTATACCAGCTGTCGCTGGCGGCGTCCTGCACCAGCACCGTACCCGCGAAACCTGTCTGGGCCACCTGGCGCTGGAGGGCAGCAAGCTCGGTCATGGCGGGCTGGGCCTGCGCGGCGCACAGGAAGGTGACAAGACTCAGGACCACACAGAGCAGCGTTCGGCAGAGAGGCTTCATGGCAGTTTCTCGTAATGATGCATGACCAGGGAATGGGTGCGTTGCAAGGCGCCGCGATTCTCCGCCACCAGGGTGCGGCCGGCCTGCCCCATGCACTGACGCAGCGCCGCATCCTGCAGCGCAGCGACCACCGCCGTCGCCAGTGCATTCGCGTCGGCCACGCTCTGCAGCGCACCGGCTTCCTCCAGCTGTTCGCAGATGGTCTGGAAGTTGAATTGGGAAGGGCCGACGAACACCGGCAGCCCCATGGCGGCGGGTTCCAGCACGTTGTGACAGCCGGTGTTCACCAGGCTGCCGCCCACGAAAGCGAGATCGGCCACGCTGAAATAGGTGAGCATCTCGCCCATGCTGTCGCCCAGAAACACCTTGGTGAGTGCATCCGCCGGCAGACCGTCGCTGCGGCGCACCACACGCAGGCCCTGCTCGGCGCACAGCTTCGCCACCGCCTTGAACCTTTCCGGGTGACGTGGCACCAGCAGCAACAGCAGTTCGGGCACCTGGCTCAGGCACTGGCGGAACGCCTGCAGTACTTTTTCTTCTTCGCCTTCCCGCGTGCTGGCGGCAATCAGCACAGGACGATTGCGACCGATCAGTCGCTGCAGTTCGCGCTGTCGCTCGGCCAGGTCCTCGGGCAGCTCGATCTCGAACTTGATGCTGCCGGTGATCTGCAGCTGGTCTGCGGTCACGCCAAGGCGGATGAAGCGTTCGGCGTCATTGCGGGCCTGGGCGGCAATGCAGTCGATCTCGCGCAGCATGGGCTTGCCGAGGCGGGGAAATTTTTCGTAGCCGCGCGCGGATTTCTCCGACAGGCGCGCATTGGCCACAATCACCCGCCCGCCGCGCTGCTTCGTGTAGTGGATGATGTTGGGCCACAGCTCGGTTTCCATGATCACCAGCAGGCGCGGCTGGAAGCGGCGCAGAAAGGCCAGCACGGACCAGGGGTGGTCGTAGGGCGCATAGACGTGGCAGACGTCGTTGCCGAACAGGTCGCGCACGCGCTCGGAGCCGGTGGGCGTCATGGTGGTGACCACCAGCGGTATCTCGGGATGCTCGGCGCGCAGCTTGCGGATCAGTGGCGCGGCGGCGAGGGTCTCGCCCACGGAAACCGCGTGCACCCACAGCCACTGGCCGCGCTGCGCCTTCTGCGCGGGACTCAGGCGCACCAGGCCGCAGCGTTCCGCCCAGCGCCGGGCATAGGCCGGGGCCTTCACCGCACGCCAGAGCAGACGCAGCACGATCAGGGGCAGGATGAGAGTGAACAGCAGATTGTAGGCGAATCGATTCACGGGTCTGGTCTTGTTCCGGGTCAGAGGTGGCAGCGCGCAAAGGGCCCCAGGCCCGGGGGCCGGAGCCTCTGCAGCGCCGGGCCATGCTACCATGGCGCCCACCTCTGGCGGCGGGGAGTCCCGCGCCTCGGCAAAAAACCTTCGACGACCCAGGCAGACCCTACTCATGCAAGACCCGGCTTCCCCCGTGCAGACAGACATCGTCATCTTCGGCGGCGGCATCGCCGGGCTGTGGCTGCTCAACCGCCTGCGCCAGCAGGGGCTGGACGTGGTGCTGCTGGAGTGCGACGCGCTGGGCGGCGGGCAGACGCTCGCCTCCCAGGGCATCATTCACGGCGGCCTCAAGTACGCCCTCAATGGCGTGCTGAGCCCGGCCAGCAGCGCCATCGCGGCCATGCCCGAGCGCTGGCGACAGTGCCTGGCGGGCGCGGGCGAGATCGACCTGCGCGGGGTGCGGGTGCTGGCGCCGCACTATTTCATGTGGTCGGGGGGTGGCTACCGCTCCCGGCTGAAGTCCTTTCTGGGCAGCAAGGCACTGCGCGGGCGCATCGACGCCCTCAAGCCAGCACAGTACCCGCCCTTCTTCCAGGGCCGGACGCTGGAAGGCGCCCTGTACCAGCTGACGGATTTCGTGGTGGATACTCCCTCTCTGGTGGAACGGCTGGCCGCGCCGCACCGTGAGCGCATCTTCCAGGTGGCGGCCGATGCCGTCGCCGCGGAGCTGGATGAGAGCGGTGCCCTGCGCCAGCTGCGGTTGAGGGCCGCGAATGGCGCCACTGTGGCGCTGCACGCGCAGCGCTACATTCTGGCGGCCGGCGAGGGCAACGCCACGTTGATGCAGCGCCTGGGCGGCGCCTTGCAGGACACCCTGCCTGCCATGCAGACCCGCCCGCTGCACATGGTCTACCTGCGCCTGCCCCATCCCGCGCCCGCCTTCGTGCACTGCATTGGCGACAGTTTCGGCATGTCGCCCCGGCTCACCATCACCGCCCATCCGCCGATGGGAAACGCCGGCCCACAGCCGATGCCGACTGACATGGCGCCCGACGGCACCGGCTGGACCTGGTATCTGGGCGGCGAGATCGCCGAGAGCGGCCTGCAGCGCAGTGCAGGGGAACAGCAGGCCGAAGCCGCCCGCCAGCTGCAGGAGACCTTCCCCTGGCTGGATCTGAGCCAGGCGCGCTGGGGCAGTTTCTTCATCAATCGCGCCGAACCCCGGCTGCCGACTCTGCAGCGGCCTGACACCGCCTGTCTGCACGCCGCCGGCTCCCTGCTGGTGACCTGGCCGACCAAGCTGACCCTGAGCCCCGACCTGGGCGACAGCGTCTGCGCGGAACTGCTGCGCCAGGGTGTCACGCCCCGGGCCGGGCAGACCGCAGCCGCCGCACTGGCCGCCCACTTTCCCTTCCCCGGCTATGCCCTTGCACGCTGGGAATCCACGCCATGAGCGCCGCC
>JBEDFR010000159.1:0-5792 GCA_041175045.1 Pseudomonadota bacterium
GGCCAGGTGCTCAAGGTGACCTCGCGCGCCGGTTCTCTCTGATTCATTGCGAGAATTGCGAGGCGGCACACACGCGTTCTTGTCGCTGTGCCCAGCTTCTCCATCATTCTACCTCCCGCGAATGCGCGGCATTCTCTGCCGTTCGTATCGCCGTGTTGGTCATGATATCCCCGAGGTCTAAACTCAGTGTCAGCCGACGAAGACTGGATGCGCCAGGCTCTGGCGCTGGCGCAGCAAGCGGCCGCGATGGGCGAAGTGCCCGTCGGAGCCGTTCTGGTGTCTGCGCAGGGTGAGTGGCTCGGTAGCGGCCTCAACCAGCCTATCGCCGCCCACGACCCCACGGCCCACGCTGAGATTGTCGCGCTGCGCGCCGCGGCGCAGGCCCTGAAGAACTATCGCCTGCCTGGCAGCACCCTTTATGTCACCATCGAACCCTGCACCATGTGCGTAGGCGCCATGATCCATGCGCGGGTGGCGCGAGTGGTGTTCGGCGCCCCGGAGCCCCGTTTCGGCGCCCTGATCAGCCAGCGGCGTCTGCTTGACGAGGGTGTGTTCAATCACTTCATGCAGCATCAGGGCGGGGTGCTGGCGGCGGAGTGTGGCGCCCTGATGCGCGATTTCTTCAAACAACGCCGTGATCAAACTTTGAGCAGTTCGCGGGCTTGAGTTTGCCCTGCGATCGAAGTACCGTTCGGGCATTGCTGCTGACAACTGTCCCCCGAAAAAACTCATGACAGGCTCACTCTCAATCATTCTGCGCCCGGCCATTCGACACCTGCTGTGGCTGACGCTGTCCGGGCTGCTGCTGGCGTGCTCGGGCACTCAGCCGCCCTACAAGGCTTACGAGGGCGCCGAGCGTCCGGTCACGGCACTGGCCCTGGTGCGCGGCGACTTCTACTTGCGCAAGGATTTTCTCAATTCCTACGTCGATGCCGTGCGTTTCCAGCGCGTGGACAACCACATCATCGAGAACAGCCGGGCCTTTGAAGAAGTGTTGCTGGTGCCCGGCACGCGTGAACTGGAAGTCTATTATTCCTGGGACATGGGGGCTCGCATCGGTCTGGCGCCGGCGCTGGTGAGCTATGCATCCTCGCGTGAGGCCATCAGCCGCACCCTGCGACTGACGCTGGAGGCCGGTCGGCAGTACGCCGTCAAAGCCGAGCCGGTCTTCGACGGAAATCCGGGTGACATCGGCTCGCTGCAGCATGTGGATTTCTGGGTGGAAGACGATCAGGGGCGGGTGATTCTCAGTCGCGAGCAGGGGCGCTACCGTCCCGAGCGCTGAGGCGCGGGCGGGCAAATTTGGCCACTGCCTGCCTTTTCAGGTGCCGTTCGCGTATTATTGCCGGCCTCTGAACCCGCTTCCCCTCTTGCTGAAGGCCCTTGCTCACGATGCTAGTTCTGCCCGGTGTGTCGGCACTTTCCGCTTTCCGGAATGCCAAACTGCTTGCCTCCCTCCAGTCTCGACTTCCCGCCGTCCGCGCCCTGCAGGCCCGCTTCGTGCACTATGCTGACTGCACTGGCCTGACGGCCGAACAGCAGCAGGTGCTCGATGCCCTGCTGGACTATGGCACGGCCGCCCAGTCGCAGATCGAGGTGCCTGCCGCTGGCGCGTTGCTGCGTGTGGTGGTGCCGCGCCCCGGGACGATCTCGCCCTGGTCGAGCAAGGCCACCGACATTCTGCACAATTGCGGGCTGGCCGATGTGCGCCGCATCGAGCGCGGCATCGCCTTTCACATCGACACGGCCGCGCCGCTGAGTGACGCGCACGTGCAGATGCTGGATGCCCTGCTGCATGACCGCATGACCCAGGCGGTGCTGGCCGATCATGCCGCCGCGCGGGCGCTGTTCGATCGCTCCGAACCCCGCCCTCTGCAGAGTGTCGACATACTCGGGCGCGGCAAGGGTGCGCTCGTCGAGGCCAACCAGCAGATGGGGCTGGCGCTGGCCCACGACGAGATCGACTACCTCTACGACAGCTTCAACCACCTGAACCGCAATCCCAACGACATCGAACTGATGATGTTCGCCCAGGCCAATTCCGAGCACTGCCGCCACAAGATCTTCAATGCCAGCTGGACCATCGATGGCGAGGACCAGCCGCATTCCCTGTTCGGCATGATCCGCAACACTCATGCGGTGTCTCCGGACAATGTGCTGTCGGCCTACAAGGACAACGCCGCCGTGATGACGGGCAGTGTGGCCGGGCGATTCTTCCCCGATCCGGTGAGCCATCAGTATGGCTACCACAGCGAAGACATCCACATTCTGATGAAGGTGGAGACGCACAATCACCCCACCGCCATTGCCCCGCACCCAGGCGCTGCCACCGGCAGTGGCGGCGAGATCCGCGACGAAGGCGCCACCGGTCGGGGTGCCAAACCCAAGGCCGGGCTGTGCGGTTTCAGCGTCTCCAATCTGCGCATTCCCACGTTGCCGCAGCCCTGGGAAGAAGAGGACTTCGGCCGTCCGGCGCACATTGCCTCGGCGCTGGACATCATGATCGAGGGCCCCATTGGTGCTGCCGCCTTCAACAATGAATTCGGCCGCCCGAACCTGTGCGGCTACTTCCGCACCTTCGAGGAAACCGTGGACAGCGGCAACGGGCCGGAAGTGCGCGGCTATCACAAACCCATCATGATCGCCGGCGGCATTGGCAATATCCGCGCCGACCATGTGGAGAAGGGCGAGATTCCAGTGGGGGCGAAGCTGATCGTGCTGGGCGGTCCCGCCATGCTGATCGGCCTGGGCGGCGGCGCTGCCTCGTCCATGAGTGCCGGCAGCAGCAATGCCGAACTGGATTTTGCCTCGGTGCAGCGCGACAACCCCGAGATGGAACGGCGCTGTCAGGAAGTGATCGACCAGTGCTGGCAGCTGGGCGAGCGCAATCCCATTGCGTTCATTCACGACGTCGGCGCAGGTGGCCTGTCCAATGCGCTGCCCGAGCTGGTGAAGGACGGCGGCCGCGGCGGGCGCTTCTCGCTGCGCGACATCCTCAATGCCGAGCCGCAGATGTCGCCGCTGGAGATCTGGTGCAACGAAGCCCAGGAGCGCTATGTGCTGGCCGTGTCGGCGCGTGATCTGCCGCTGTTCAAGGCCCTGTGCGCCCGGGAGCGCTGCCCCTTCGCCGTGGTCGGCGAGACCACGAAGGAAGACGTGATCCAGCTCGTCGACACGCACTTCAACAATACGCCCATCGATCTGCCCATGTCCGTGCTCTTTGGCAAGCCGCCGCGCATGCACCGGGAGGTGCGTTCGCTGCAGGGGCGCCCGGTGGCGCTGGATACCGCCGAGATCGCGCTGGATGAAGCCGTGACCCGCGTCCTCAGCTTGCCCACCGTGGCCAGCAAGCAGTTCCTGATCACCATCGGGGATCGCTCCATTACCGGTCTGGTGAGTCGTGATCAGATGGTCGGGCCCTGGCAGGTGCCGGTGGCCGATGCGGCGGTGACGGCCGCCGCCTTCGACACCTATGCCGGCGAAGCCATGGCCATGGGCGAGCGCACCCCGCTGGCGCTCCTTGATGCCGCCGCGTCCGCCCGCATGGCCATCACGGAAGCCATCACCAATATCGCCAGTGCGGCGATCGGCGCTATCGGCGACATCAAGCTGTCGGCCAACTGGATGGTAGCCGCCGGTCACCCCGGCGAGGACGCCCGCCTCTATGCCGCGGTGAAGGCCGTGGGCATGGAGTTCTGCCCGGCGCTGGGCATCTGTGTGCCGGTGGGCAAGGACTCCATGTCCATGCGCACCGTCTGGCAGGACGGCGATACCCGGCGCAGCAATATCGCGCCGCTGTCTCTGATCATCTCCGCCTTTGCGCCGGTCGAGGACATTCGCCGCACCGTCACCCCGCAGCTGCGGACCGACGCCGGCGCGACCGATCTGCTGCTGATCGACCTCGGCCACGGTCGCCATCGCATGGGCGGTTCGGCGCTGGCTCAGGTCTACCGCGAAATCGGTGCCGAGGCCCCGGATCTGGACAATCCCGCTGATTTGAAGAACTTCTTCGCGCTGATCCAGCAGCTCAACAAGGCCGGCCTGCTGCTGGCCTATCACGACCGCTCCGATGGCGGGCTGTTCACCACCATCGCCGAGATGGCGTTCGCCGGACATAGCGGGGTCGACCTGCGTCTGGACGAAGTGCTGGCAGAGGGAGACGCCGATGCCGTCCGCGTGCTCTTCAGCGAAGAGGCTGGCGCGGTGCTGCAGGTGCAGCGCGCGCAGCTGAGCGCGGTGTTGCAGATGATCGAGCAGCATGGTCTGTCCGACTGCACGGCCGTGGTGGGGTCGCTCAACGCGCGGGATGAGCTGCGTGTGCTGCATGGTGGCAGGCTGCTGTTTGAGGCGGGGCGCATTCGCCTGCAGCGCCTGTGGGCACAGACGAGCTACGAAATCGCGGCCATGCGCGACAATCCTGCCTGTGCCCGCGAGGAATTCGATGCCCTGCTGGAGGCCGGCGACCCGGGCCTCCAGGTGCAGTTGAGCTTCGATGTGAATGCCGACATCACCGCTGCGTACATCAATACCGGTGTGCGGCCGAAGGTGGCGGTACTGCGCGAGCAGGGCGTGAACGGGCAGGTGGAAATGGCCGCGGCCTTCGAGTGCGCGCGTTTCGACGCCATCGATGTGCACATGACGGACCTGCTGACTGGCCGCGTCCGGCTCGAGCAGTTCAATGCTCTGGTCGCCTGCGGCGGCTTCTCCTACGGCGATGTGCTCGGTGCAGGCGGTGGCTGGGCCAAGTCCATTCTGCACAACGACCGCCTGCGGGCGCAGTTCCTGGCCTTCTTCGAACGCGAGACCACGCTGACCCTCGGCGTGTGCAATGGCTGTCAGATGGTGTCCTTGCTGCGTGATCTGATTCCCGGCGCCCAGGCCTGGCCACGCTTCGTGCGCAATCGCTCGGAGCAGTTCGAGGCCCGCACCACCCAGGTCATGGTGGGAGACTCCAACTCGGCCTTCTTCACCGGCATGGCCGGCTCGCGCTTCCCCATTGCTGTCGCCCATGGCGAAGGCCAGGCCGAGTTCCGCAGTGCGGCAGATATGGCTGCGCTGCAGGCTGAGGGGGGCATCGCCTTGCGCTATGTCGACCATCACGGCCAGGTCGCCGAGCGCTATCCGCAGAACCCGAACGGCTCGCCCCTGGGCATCGCCGGCCTGTGCAGCACGGATGGCCGCGCCACCATCATGATGCCGCATCCGGAGCGCGTGTTCCGCGCGGTGCAGAATTCCTGGCGCCCGCAGCACTGGCTCGAGGATGCGCCCACGCTGCGCCTGTTCCGCAATGCCCGCGTGTGGCTGGGCTGAGCATGTACAAACTGGTCTTCTTCGTGCCTGCCAGCCATGTCGACAGCGTCAAGGACGCTGTCTTCGCGGCGGGTGCGGGACGCATCGGGGACTACGAGCAGTGTTCCTGGCAGGTGCTGGGGGAGGGCCAGTTCCGGCCGCTGGCGGGCAGCAATCCGTTTCTGGGCAGTCAGGATGTGTTGGAGAAAGTCCCCGAGTTCCGCGTCGAGCTGGTCTGCGCCGACGCCTGCATCGTGGACGCCGTGGCGGCCCTGCGGGCGGCGCATCCTTACGAAGAGCCGGCCTTCGATGTGACGCGGCTGGTGGACCTGTGATGGCGTTCTTCCATGAAGACGGTGGGTGAAACGCTGAAACGACTGGCCAGGGCGCGAATCTGCCGGATGTTCAATGCACGTTTGCCCGCCAGTATTTCCGAGACCACCCCCTGACTGCCAATCTCCGGCAGATCAGCCTGGGCGAGGTCGTGTTGCTCCAGCAGGAAG
>JBEDFR010000160.1:0-9055 GCA_041175045.1 Pseudomonadota bacterium
CGTTCAGCGACATAAGAGACCCGCACCGAGTGAGCCAGGAGACCGAGGCTCCTGGCGATGCGAGGGCACCCGGGAGGGGTGCGGGTCAGTCGCAGAACGGCGAGCCCGACGGCCGGTGCCGGGAGAAATACTCGGCAGGGTTCGCCTGCAAGCAGGCTCCTACCTCGCAGGCGCACATGAGGTAGAATGCGCGCGCCACGTCAGTGGCTACATTTCAACCATTTGCGCTGGATTTGCGATCCAGGCGGCAAGAGGATACTTCATGACTGCTATCGTTGTAGCGGCGCTCTACAAGTTCGTGCGCCTTCCCGACTTTGAATCCCTGCGTGCCCCCCTGCACGAAATCATGACCGCCAACGACGTCCGCGGCACCCTGCTGCTGGCGCTCGAAGGCATCAATGGCACCATCGCCGGCCCCCGTGAGGGCATCGACGCCGTGCTGGCCTGGCTGCGCAGCGACCCGCGTCTGCAGAGCCTGGAGACCAAGGAGTCCCACGCCGACGAGAATCCCTTCTACCGCACCAAGGTCAAGCTCAAGAAGGAGATCGTGACCATGGGCGTGGAGGACATCGACCCGAACCAGATCGTCGGCACCTATGTGAAACCCGAGGACTGGAACGCACTGATCAGTGACCCGGACGTGCTGCTGCTGGACACCCGCAACGACTACGAGGTGCAGATCGGCACATTCCGCCATGCCCTGAATCCGCAGACGACGTCCTTCCGCGAGTTTCCGGCCTTCGCCAGGGAGCATCTGGACCCGCAGAAACACCGCAAGGTGGCCATGTTCTGCACCGGTGGCATCCGCTGCGAGAAGTCCACGGCCTTCCTGAAGCAGCAGGGTTTCGCAGAGGTGTATCACCTGCAGGGCGGCATCCTGAAGTATCTGGAAGATGTGCCGCAGGAAGAGTCCCTGTGGGAGGGGGAGTGTTTCGTCTTCGACAATCGCGTGACGGTGAACCATCGACTGGAGAAGGGCAGTTACGATCAGTGCCACGCCTGTCGCATGCCCGTCACCGAAGCGGAGAAGGCATCGCCCTTCTACGCCCACGGCATCAGTTGCCCGCATTGCCATGACAGCCACGATGCCGCGCAGCTGCGCCGCTTTGCCGAGCGCGAGAGGCAGATGCAGCTGGCGCGCGCGCGCGGCGAGGCGCACATCGGCGAGTCCATGGCCCAGACCATCGCCCGTCGGCGCCACGAGAAACAGCTCTCGCGCGAGGCGCAGCGCCGGGTGAATGCCGGCGAACCCTCTAGCGTGTGAAGGAGTTGTCCGGCGCGGCAGCCTCGACGAGGGTGAAGCGCTGCACGCGTTCGCCGTTTACCTCGATGGTTTCCTCGAACATGGCGCGCGGGCGTATCCACAGCCCGCGCTCGCCATACAAGGGGCGGTAGACCACGTGTTCCTCTTCCGTCTCGCTGTGACGGGCCACGCCGTAGACCTGATAGAGCTTGTCCTTGTAGTGGCGGTAGATGCCGGGGGTGAGTGTCATGCTGGGCGGTCTCCATGGCGCCGGATTGCCGGCCGGGGGCGGCAGCTTAGCAGAATTTCCCATGCAGGCTGCCGGCGATCCCGGTAGCATTGCCGCAACGCGACGCCGCCAGCCCATGAGGGGCGGTGGTGCGGGCGCGTCTGACGATGAAGGGGTTTGCCATGTCTGCCCGTATGCTCCTTGCTTCCCTGCGCAGCGCGCTGCGCCCCCTGTCTCTCGTGCTGCTGGGCATCGCCCTGGCCGCCTGTGCCACAAGCGCCGGCCCCAGCAAGCAGGAGCTGATCCTGGGCACCTGGTCCGGCGACTTCCAGGGTCAGAGCATTGTTCTCACTTACACGGCCACGGACGTGTCAGTCGAAGCCTTCGGCATCAGTTTTCCCTATGTCTGGGTGGATGCCGACAGCATCCGGCTGGATGCCATGGGCCAGGAGATTACCAGCACGGTGGAGTTCCAGGGCACTGACGTGATGGTGCAGCGCAGTGCGCAGGGCATTCAGACCCTGCAGCGCGTGCAGTAGAGGCGGGATTCAGGGCGCGTTGTCCGCTTGGCGTGATTCCTGCGGTTCGCCTCGCCCGCGCATGAAGCGCATGGCTTCCAGACGCTGTTCCGGCGTGATCTGCGCGAAGATCTCCACGGTTTGCTGCTGGGTGATCTCCAGGAAATCCATGGAGACTTCGCGCAACGCATCGAAGGCCTCATTCAGTGCCTCCACGTTCAGCGGTTCTTCGGCCAGCAGGGCATTCACCTGGGCCTGTGCGCGAAAGACTTCGCTCAGCAGCGGACGGCTGGCGGCGCGATAATCGTCCATTTTCGGCTCCAGGCGTGCCAGAGTCTCGGCGTCCAGATCATCCAGTATCCAGGCCAGATTGGGCGGCAGCGGCCGCCCGTCCGGGTCGATCAGGATGCGTGCCGTGATGCCACCAAACACCAGCAGATTCAGACTCAGCGAGACAATCAGCACCCACTTCACCACGCACCGGCGATTGACGCTCATTCGGCGATCTCCGCGTAATCATTCAGAGCGAGCAGTGCCAGTTCCTCTTCCCAGGCCACTTCCGGCCCGCTGATGCCGAAGCTGAAGAAGTTCGCCATGTAGATGCCGCATACCAGGGGCAGGACCGCGACCAGGGCCGGGCGCCAGATCCAGGCCAGCAGGCGATCGCTGCGGGGCAACAGCCAGTCCATGGCCTGATCCAGCAGGCTGTCACTGGCCAGACTGGCGGCGCGCTGCAGCACACGCTGCTCCAGACCAGGCAGCACGGGGGTCGGCAGGGCATCCAGCAGGGACTCCAGGTGGGCGTAGTCGCGACGCAGGGCCTGGGCAGCCGGGTTGTCACGCTGCCAGGCTTCGGCGGCCTGGCGTTCCTGTTCGGGCCAGCGCGCAGGCTGGCTGCCGTGGGTCTCGACGAGTTGCGCGAATCTTTCGGGTGTCATGTTCATGGTCAGCTCTGTGCTCTGTCGGTGGTGTCTGCGGGCTCTCTGCTGGAGCCTTCAGTGTTTCAACTGCGCTTTCAAACTTCGCCTGGCTCGCGCCACAATGGACTCCAGGGCATCCACCGAGATGTCCATGATCGCAGCGACTTCCTTGTTGGAGAAGCCGTGGTAATGGCTCAACACGATGGCGCTGCGCTGGCGCTCGGGCAGTGCCTCGAGGGCGTGCTGCAAGGCCTGCAGTTGCTCGGCTCGCTCTGGCGCATCTGCGGGGCGGTCAGTGCCTGCATGCTCGTCCTCGTATTCGCTGCTCAGGGACGATTTGTCCTTGCGCAGGTAATCGACGCACAGATTGTGGGCGATCCGGTGCAGCCAGGTGCTCACACTGGCTTTCTCCCGCTGCCAGGTGTGGGCGTGGAGCCACAGGCGCAGGAAGGTCTCCTGCGCAATGTCCTCCGTGTCCTTGCTGTTGCCCAGCATGCGAAAGGCAAAATGGCTGATGGATTGCAGATGCTGGCGGATCGTCGCCTCATACGCCCTGGAATCGCCGGCTGCGATGGCCTGCATCAGCGTTTCATCCTCTGTCATAGAGATCCTTGCTCCGTCGACCATCTGCCCGGTGACAGCGCGTGAACAACCCACTGAAGTGTCCTCGCCTGCGCAGTGATCTCCCCGCATTCTAGCCACATGCCTGGCATCTTTCATGCTCTCAATGCCCTGACATACGCACCTGTGTCCGAATTCTGTCGCCTGCGCGAACACCTTTGATGTCGCGCGAGCATGCTGGGTGATATCGACGCGCTGCGATTGGCTGGGGTATTCTGCGGACGATCACCACGTCTGAGCCCGCTGATGCCGCACTCTATTCGCCCACAAGACAACTTTGCCCCCTCTGCCACACGCGCGCTCGGGCGGTATGCACTGGCAGCACTGTCGTTGCTGGTTTTGTTGATGTTCCTGCTCGACTTCCTGGCTGCCATGTCCAGTTCGAGCAGCGGGGGCGCGATGGCAGTGGATGCCGACCGGCAGGAGATCACGGTGTACCTGCGCGAGGAGCCGCCACAGCTCAACAGTATGTTGTCCACGGATGCTGTGAGCGGCATGGTGCTGGGCCATGTCATGGAAGGCCTGCTGCGCTACGACGAGAATTCCCAGATCGTGCCGGGCCTGGCCGAACGCTGGGAGATCAACGGCACCCGCGCCGTGTTCCATCTGCGCGAGAACGCGCGCTGGAGCAATGGCGAGCCCATCACGGCGGGGGATTTCGAGTACGCCTGGAAGACGGCACTCGCCCCGGCCACGGGCTCGCAGTACGCCTTCATCTTTTACGCCATCAAGAATGCCGAAGCCGCCAACACCGGCGCGGTGCCTGTTGCCGAAGTGGGCGTGCGGGCCCTGGATGCGCGCACGCTCGAGGTCGAACTCGAGCAGCCGGTGGCCTATTTCGACAAGCTGGTGGCTTTTGCCACCTATCTGCCGATCCCCGCAGCCTTTCACCAGCAGATGGCCGAGCGTTATGGCGCCGATGCCGACACCATGCTCTACAGCGGCCCCTTCATGCTGACAAGCTGGGTGCACGGGGCCAGCCTGCGCATGGAGCGCAATCCCCACTACTGGGATCAGGACCGGGTGCGCCTGAATGCCATCAACGCCGCCTACATCACCTCCGACTCCAATACCCTGCTCAATCTGTACAAGGATGGCCGCATCGTGCAGGTGGACCTGAGCGCCGAGATGCTGGAAGGCGCCATGCAACAGCGCTGGCATCTGGATCGTTTCATGGATGGCAGCGTGTTCTTCATCGACTTCAATCACCGGCCCGGGCGCGTCACCCGCAACCTGAACCTGCGCAAGGCCATGCAGCTGGCACAGAACAGCAACGAACTGGTGGACCGCGTCATCAAGCTGCCCGGCTATCTGCCGGCCAAGAGTCTGTTTCCCGTCTGGCTGCAGGGCGTGGAGCGGCCGTTCCGGGAGGAATACCCGGCCCCGGAGGCGCCGTACGATGTGGCGCTGGCGCGGGAGTATCTGGAGCGGGCCCGCCAGGAACTCGGTCTGACCGAGTTTCCGCCGCTGGTGTTGCTGGCGGACACCTCGCCGGTGGCAACCATCTCCAGTCAGTACTATCAGGAAGTGTTCAAGCGCAATCTGGGTCTGGACATCATCATCGACGCCCAGACCTTCCAGCAGCGCCTCGCGAAGATGGATGCCGGCGACTTCGACATCGTACTCTCGGGCTGGGGCCCGGACTACAACGACCCGCTGACCTTCGCCGATCTGTATGCCTCCTGGAACCTGAACAATCGCGGACGCTTCGCCAGCGAGCGGGTCGATGCGCTGGTGCGTCAGGCGCAGGGTTCCACCGACAATGCGGCGCGCATGGCGGCTTTTGGCGAGATCCAGCAGATCCTGTTCGACGAGGTGGCCATGATCGGCAATTACGAGCGGGGCCGGGTGTACGCCACCGACACGCGGGTGAAGGGGATTCTGCGCCGGGTGTTCGGGGCGGAGGTGGACTACACGAATGCGTATATCGAGGCGGCGCCTTGACACTCGTGGCAGGAGTCGCGTGATGTCGTGAATCCCGCGCCGAGTCAGGCCGCCGCTGATTTCCGGACACGCCGTGAACCCGTCCATGGGGGCTCGGTGGCCGCCGTCCAGGCGGCCAACGGTCCGGCAACCAGCGGCGGCCTGTCCCAGCGCTCTGATGTACCTCACGACGGCGGTATCGAAGCACCGAGAGTGCTGTGCAGTTTTCGAAACATCGAGGCGTACTGAAACACCCATGTGGCAATACACACTCAAACGACTCCTGCAGGGAGTGATCACCGTCTGGTTCATCGCCACGGCCACCTTCCTCGCCATGCACAATGTGCCTGGTGACCCGCTCTCGGGCGGCCGCGCCATCAGCCCCGAGATCCGCGCCAATCTCGAAGCCCGCTACGGTCTCGACAAGCCCCTGAGCCAGCAGTACGTGCAATACCTCGGCAATCTGCTGCGCGGCGACTTCGGCATCTCCTTCACCCAGCAGAACCGCCAGGTCAACGACATCATCCGCGAGCACTTTCCCGTGTCCGCCACCCTCGGCATTCTTGCCGTGCTGTTCGCGGCGCTCGGCGGCGTGCTCTGGGGTGCCCTGACCGCGCTCTACCGCAACCGCCTGCCGGACACCATCATCATGTTCCTGGTGATCCTCGGCATCTCCGTGCCCAGCTTCGTCTTCGCCGCCCTCGGGCAGCTCGCCCTGGTGAACCTCAATGCCCTGATTGGTGTGTCCCTGCTGCCCGTGGCCGGCTGGGGCGGCGTCAGTCACATGATCCTGCCCGCGCTGGTGCTGGGCATGGGCACCATGGCCTATCTGACCCGCCTGATGCGCTCGTCCATGCTCGAGATTCAGCATTCCGACTACCTCCGTACCGCCCGCGCCAAGGGCCTGCCGCCGGCACGCATCTTCACCCGCCATCAGCTGCGCAATGCCATCCTGCCGGTGATCACGGTGCTCGGGCCCGCGATTGCCGCCATCACCACCGGTGGCTTCGTGGTGGAGCTGGTGTTCGCGATCCCGGGGCTCGGGCGCTACTTCGTGCAGGCCGTGCAGCAGCTCGACTACACGGTGATCATGGGTACCACGGTGTTCTATGGCGCCTTTCTTGTGTTCATGGTGATCGTGGTGGACCTGCTGTATGGCTGGATCGACCCGCGCGTGAGGCTGCAATGAATCAGCATGATCTGCCCCAGGGCCTGAGTGCCGAGGACTTCCAGCCACTGACTGGCCGTGACCCTGTGCAGGGCATCCACCGGCCGTCACGTTCCTACTGGCAGGATGCCTGGGCGCGGCTGCGCCGCAATCGCCGTGCGCTGCTGTCGCTGTGGATCATCGTCGCGCTGCTGGCCTTCGCGCTGATCGGGCCGGCCCTGTGGCGGGTGGACCCGGCCCGCCAGGATATCGATCAGATCAGCCAGGGGCCGCTGGCGGACCGCACGGCCACGGTGGTGGCGCCGTACTCCGCGTGGAATGGCCGGGCCGCTGCGGGTTTCGAGAGCGGCAGCGGCCTGCGGCTGGCGCAGGACGGAACCTCGCAGGCGGTGCGCCTGCTCTGGGACGCGGTGCCGGGCGCGGGGGCCCTGCGTCTGTATCGCAACATCTTTGCGGTGGAGGCCGACATGGCCTTCGGCCTCCCGATTGCCGAGTTCGCCACTGGCGCTGCCGGTTTCTACGAGGATCGGCTCGATCTGCGCCCCGGCACCTACTATTACTCCCTGGTGGCCCTGAACGACGATCGCAGCCTGAGCGATCGCTACGAAGTGCTGCCAGTCGAGGTCACGCGCGTCATCACGCTGGACGAAGTGCGCGCCCGCGCGCTGGTGCCCGACGCCACCGTGCTGGCCGAGGGCGACGAGGTGAAGCTGGCCCTGCATCCGTTGGGCACGGATTACCTGGGGCGCGACATGCTGGCGCGGTTGATGGCGGGGGCGCAGGTCTCGCTCTTCATCGGCATCGTGGCGCCCGTGCTCTATGTGCTGCTCGGCGTGCTCTATGGGAGCACTGCCGGGTTTCTGGGCGGGCGGGTGGATCAGGGGATGATGCGCTTCGCCGACTTCGTGGTGGCGCTGCCATTCCTGCTGTTCATGATTCTGTTCCAGGTGGTGTTCGGCATCGGTCCGGGCGAGAGCGGCATCGCGCCCATGCTGGCCGCCCTGGTGCTGCTGGCCTGGCCGGCCACGGCGCGCCTGGTGCGCGGGCAGATCCTGCAGATCCGGCATCAGGCCTGGATCAGTGCCTCGCGCCTGCTGGGGGCGCCGGACTGGTATCTGGTGCTGCGGCACATGATCCCCAACACCCTGGGCGTGATCCTGGTGACCCTGACCTTCGCCGTGCCCAGCGCCATCTTCACCGAGGCCTTCCTGTCCTTCATCGGCATGGGCGTGGCGCCGCCCACCGCGTCCTGGGGCAGCATGAGCAACGAAGGCCTGGCGACCATGCTCACGCACCCGCATGAACTGATCTTCCCGGCCCTGTTCATCAGCGTCACCGTGCTGGCCTTCAATCTGCTGGGCGACGGGCTGCGCGATGCGCTGGATGCCCGCATGAGGAGTCTGGAATGAGTGTGCCCCTGCTGGAAGTGTGCAATCTGCAGGTGGAATTCGACACCTATGGCGGCACCGTGAAGGCGGTGCGCGGTGTCGACTTCCGTGTGGATGCCGGGCGCACCCTGGCGATTGTCGGCGAGTCGGGCTGCGGCAAGTCCGTCACCGTGCAGGCCATGATGGGGCTCACGCCCATGCCGCCGGGACGCATCACCGCCGGCAGCGCCCGGCTGCGGGGCGAGGAGATACTCGGGCACACCCAGGCCGGCGGTCGTGAACTACGGGGTTCGCAGATCGGCATGATCTTTCAGGACCCGATGTCCTCGCTCAATCCCACCATGCGCATCGGGGATCAGATTGCCGAGCCGCTGCTCGTGCATCGTGGCTTCAGCGCCCGTCAGGCCTGGGACCGTGCCATCGAGCTGCTGGAACTGGTGCGCATTCCCGAGGCGGCCCGCCGGGCGCGGCAATACCCCTTCGAGTTCTCGGGTGGCATGCTGCAGCGCGCCATGATCGCCATGGCTATCGCCTGCAAGCCCGCCGTGCTGATTGCCGACGAACCCACCACGGCGCTGGATGTGACCATCCAGGCGCAGATCCTCGATCTGCTGCGCGAGCTGCAGCAGGAAACCGGCATGGCCATCATCCTGATCACCCACGATCTGGGGGTGGTGGCGCGCATGGCCGACGAGGTGGCCGTGATGTATGCCGGGCAGGTGGTGGAGGCGGGCAGCGTGGATGACGTGTTCTACCGCTCGGCCCACCCCTATACCCTGGGACTCAAGCAGGCCATGCCAGGGCGTCATCGCGACCGGGCGCAGCGCCTGCAGCCCATCGATGGCAGTCCGCCCGATCTGTTCGCCCCGCCGCAGGGCTGTGCCTATGCCGCGCGCTGTCCGCAGGCGATGCAGGTCTGCCAGTCGCGCGCGCCGGCCAGCGTCGAGGCCGGGCCACAGCACGTCTCACGCTGCTGGCTGCGGCATCCGCTGGCGCCCACCAATGCCCTGCAACGCCAGGCGCAGGGAGGTCGCGGTGGCTGATC
>JBEDFR010000161.1:0-13173 GCA_041175045.1 Pseudomonadota bacterium
TGCCACCTGGGTTTCCACGGTGGCTGGTGTGGATTCGATCGGGCTGGAGAGATTGTCGTAAGAGTACTTCTTGTAGAGGGTACCCGTGGTGATCAGGTATTTCTCGCTCTCTGCACTGGTGCGCTGCAGCTGCACCAGCTCGGAGGCGGTCTTGATCTCGCCGAACTTGTTGACGAAGTACTGGTCGCCGGAGCGGTCAGAGGCTTGAATCAGTTCCGGTGTCACGAATTGATCGTCGATATACACATAGGTCTGCCACTTGTTGTAGGGGTCGTCGGCGGTCGCCGTCGCCGTCTTGACGTAGTAGGCCGTGGCCAGGTGCGAGGACCCTGATGCGCCGTAGATCGTGAACGACGTGGTCTTGTGATAGGTGTCCGGCTTGTTGCGGTTGAACGCGGCCGTGATGGGCGTGCTGTTGGACGGCAGGTTGAGCCCCAGCTCCACATTGGTCGTGGCCTTGAATTCAGAGACGGTCTTGCGCGGAATCGTCAGGGCGCTCAGCGGCTTGCTGAAGTCCGCCTTGTTGGTGGAGTCCACCGGCAGAGACATCAGCGACTGACCGGCACTGTTGACCATCTGGTTCTGCTCGTTCAGCACGAAGCCACCGTTACGGGTGTAGATCTTGGTGCCATCGGGCGATTGCAGGGCGAAGAAGCCGTCACCGGTGATGGCCAGATCGAGCGAGTTCGCCGAGAACTCGATATTGCCCTGGCTGAATTCCTGCACCACCTGCTTCAACGAGACACCGTTACCGACGACGCTCGAGGCCTTCTGCAGCGGGGACGTCGCGAAGATGTCACCAAAGTCGGCGCCGGACTTCTTGAACCCCGAGGTGCCGGCGTTCGCAATATTGTTGGAGGTGACCGCGAGCTCGGTCGTCGCAGCGTTCAATCCGGTCAGTGATGTATAGAATGACATGTGGCGTTCCTCGTGAAATGTCGGGTGTGATTGATTTGCTTCGCTACAGACCGATTCGCTGCAGCTGCGCCAGGTTGATTTCCTTTCCGGTTTCGGTTTCTACGACCAGACCGGACGCATCCTCGTCCCAGCGTACGGCCGTAATCAGTTCATTGGTGGTCACGCGTGCCGCGCTGGCCTGGCCTGCGCGCTGAATATCCACGGAAACAGCGTAGAGCCCGAGCGGAACCTCTTCGCCTTTGGCCGTGACGCCGTTCCATTCCAGCGCCAGCGTGGAAGCAGGCTGGCGGCCAAATGCGCGTTCAAAAACCACGACTCCTTCAGCATTGCGCACGACGAAACGGCCGCTGTCGGCACCTTCCGGCAAGTCCGCGCTGATCTGTGACACCCGGCCCGCACCGCCGATCACCGTGCCCGAGTTGCTGGGCACGCTACGTCCCAGCATGCTGGTGCTGTCCATCAGGCGTGCCTGCAGCATGTTGCTCGACATGGTTTCCATGGCGCCCTGCATGGCCTTCATGGATTCCAGCGAGGAGAACTGTGCCAGTTGTGCCACGAAGGCCTCGTTTTCCATGGGGCTCAGCGGGTCCTGGCTTTTCAGCTGGGTGGTAAACAGTTTCAGAAACGCGTCGCGGCCGAGTGACTGATCCACCGTCTTGGGCGCGTACTTCTGCGCCTCCAGTTGCTCGGTGGTCAGAATATTGCTGGGAAGAGTGACGTTGCTCATGAGTGCGGGTGTCCTGTAGATCAAGCCTTGGTGATGTCGAGGGTGCGCAACATCAGATCCTTGGCAGTCTTGATGACCTCCACGTTGTTCTGGTAGCCGCGCGAGGCATCAAGCATTTCGATCATTTCTTCGACTTCGTTGACATTGGAGCCCCAGATATAGCCGTCAGCATTGGCCATCGGGTGTCCCGGGTTGTACATCTCCTTGAGCGGGCGCGGGTCGTCAACGATGTCCGCCACGCGCACCCCCCCGCCTGCGGACTGACCCTGGGCGCTCACCATCTGGTTCAGGATGGATTGAAACACCGGACGTTTGCCGCGAAAGGCCTCGGCTTCGGAGCCCGCGACCACATTGCTGTTGGCGATGTTGCTGGCGGTGGAGTTCATGCGGATCAGCTGGGCACTCAGGCCGCTGCCGGCGATGTCGAAAATTCGGTCAAGGGCCATGCTCATTCTCCTCGCAGGGCTTTGCGCAGGCCGCTCACGCGCGATTCAAGAAATTGCAGCGAGGCCTGATAGTCGGCGGCGGCGCGGCCGAACTTGGCCTGCTCCAGGCCGATTTCCACGGTGTTGTTGTCCAGACTCGGGTTCAGCGGCACGCGGTAGACGATGGCATTGCTCACCGAGGGTCGGCCGCTGCTGGTGCCGCCCAGATGCTGGTCGTCGGTGTTGCGCACCCGCATCCCCAGGCTGCCTTCGGCCTGACGCATGGCGCCGGCGAAGTCCAGATCCTTGGCGCGGTAGTTGGGCGTTGCGGCGTTCGCGATGTTCTGCGAAATCAGCTCCAGCCGCGTGTTGCGCAGCTGCAGAGCGCTGCTGTGCAGCGAGAAGTAAGAGTCGAGCAGTGCCATGAGAGATCCGCCTCTGTGTCAGTACGACTGTGTATAAGCACAAGGTGTGCCAGCATTTGAAAACGCTGTCGTGAGTCCGGTAAGATGCTGAAAAGCCTTGGAAGCTCTACAGCTTGTCGGTGCAAGTGTCGACTGCCGGCGGGCAGGGGCAAGGGCGGGGGCAGGCCCGACAGGGCAAAGCGGCAAGATTTCGGCATTGCCATGCCGCTTTGCCGGTCGCCAGCGTCCGGCGTGGTAGCTTGGCGCGTGTTGATGCGAGGAAATTCCATGACCAGAACCTCTTGCCTGTGTCTGATTCTGAGCCTGCTGTGCCTGGCCGGCGGCCCCCGCGCGCTGGCGGCAGAGGGGGACCTGCGCGCCGAGATGCTGGCGCAGTTGCAGGTCTGGCTCGAGGCCAGTCAGGGTGAGCAGCCCAGCGGCGTGAGCCTCGACCTGCTGGATCGACGCATTCGGGTGCCCGCCTGCGAGACCCCTTATGTGTTCAGCTTTCCGTTCAACGACGGTCGCACGCTGCGGGTAGAGTGTCCCGCGCTGAACTGGTCGATCGTCACGCGCATGAACCGTGACGAGGCGCCGGCTGTGCCGCTTGACGCTGCGCGGCGTGAGACCGCGGGGGTCGGGGGCCAGCAGGCGTATCAGCTCAAGGTGGCGAAGCAGGCGGGAGATCTGATTGCCGAGGCCGATCTGCAGGTGCTCGAGGTGGACCCGACAAGAGTGTCTGTCGCCCGCGCCCTCAGCCTGGCGCAGCTGCGCGGGGCCAAAGTGGCGCGGGACCTGGCGGTCGGCACGGTGCTGCAGCCTGCCGACGTGCTGCAGGCCGGCATGGCCTTGACGGTGACCACGCTGGTGCCGCGGGGCGCGGCCCTGAGCGAGGCCAACACCCGCACGGCTACTTTTTACGGTCCCCTGCCGGCCGATGTGATCACCTCGGTGCAGTCCCTGCGCCGCGCCGTGGCAACGGGGCCCCTGCAGCCCGGGCAGCCACTGCGGCTATCGGCCATTCGCTCGCTCGCCGATGTGGTGCGGGGTGACGAGGTGGTGGTGGCGGTGCGGCGCGGCCCGGTCAGCATCGAGTCCTATGCCGTTGCCGAGGAAGAGGGGATGACGGGGGATCAGATCAGCGTGCGCAGCGGCGAGTCCGGCGAACGTTTCAACGTGATCATTACCGGCGTGCGTCGAGTCGAGCCTCTGTGATGCCAGGGGTGGTCGCCGCGCGAAAAAAAAATCAGGAATTCCCTAAAGCAGGCTAAAGCAAGTGTCGACTCCACTGACGTAGCGTGCCATAACTCTTCGCGATCCCATGAACTGGCCCATATTATGAACACGATCAACCCGACAGACCCCGGTAAATCCAGCCTGCAGAGCATCACTGACAACAAGCGTGTCAAAGACTTGCGGGAGAAGGCTGCCCAGGACACCTCCCTGCGGCTCACTCCGGAGGAATTGCCCCGGACCGAACCGGACTTGAAATTGTCCGAGGCGGTGAGTGCCGCCATCAAGTCCGCCTCGGCGGAGTACGACAGCGCCAAGGTGGACACCATCAAGGAAATGCTGCGCCTGGGCAATTACCCCCTCGATCCGCGCAAGATCGCGGAAAGCATTGTCGAGCTCGAAAAGCTGCTCTGAGGCGCGGGAGAAGCAGATGGCCGCGGACCAAGACACTGGCGACATGGCGATGCTGACGGCTGAACTCGAAAGCCTGTGTGCCGAGGTCAGCCAGTTCAGTGCCTTGCTGGACGAGGAGTTCGAGGCGATGAAAGCGCAGGATCTGGCCCGTCTCGAGGCGCTGCAGCCGGTGAAGGAGCGCGCGCTCGCGCAGTTAGGCGATGTGCGCTTTAGGCGCGTGCAGGCACAGCTGAGCGCCGGGGAAGCGGCCGGACTGCCAGTGGCCGTGACGGAAAAATGGGCCCGTCTGATCGAAGCCGCCGAGACCATCAGGGGCAGTCTTGCCCGCAATGAAGTGCTGATCAGCCGCAAGTTGACGGTGGTGCGCGAGGCACTGCAGACCTTGTATCAGACGGGCTCCCGCGAAGGGGTCCAGCTTTACGATCGACTGGGGCGGTTGACGCGGCCCGGACGCTCATCCTGACACTGCCGCGGGCATGCCCGCGACCTCAAGCCTCCTCGTCACCCGCGTCCGTATCGGAGGCGATGGTTTCCACCGCGCGCGCCTCGCTCAGCAGATTTGCCGCCAGGCCCCCCGGCACCGGCAGCTTGATCCGGCCGTACAGGGCGGCGATGGTTTCCTCCAGCGCCATGCGCAAGCGGTTCAACTCCTCGCTCTGGGCTCGGGCGCTGTCGTAAGCCACGTTGTAGAGACTGTTCAGTTCCTGCGATGGCAGCCAGCTGGACACTGCAAAACGCAGGGTCTTCACCAGACGCTCACTCCTGGGGGTGGCGCGTGCGGCGCCGAACTTGCCATCGCTACTGCCCTCGCTGAACAAACTTCGGATCGTCTTCAGCAGCACGGGGGCGTACTGCTCGCGAAACTGTTCGATATCGGCGGCGTTGAGTCCCTCCGGGACACTTTTGCCTGCCAGCACATCCCACAAGGGTTTGCCCTGAAGTCCGTTGAAGGGGACGTTGCCGCCTGCACTGGCAGCTGAGCCTGTGCCGCCGCCATGCTGATCCATCAACTGGCGCGTGATCTCCTCCAGACTGCGGATCTTGCCGACGGCATACAGCACCAGGACGGTGATGGATGCCGTGCAGATCAGAACGATGGTCAAGACGATCAAATTGCTCATGGGCATGGCCTCGGGAGAAAGTGAACCCAGTGCACTTAGCCGTCGTGGTTGCCGGGCTCGGCAGACTGGTCGGAGCCGGATTCAGCGCCGTCTTCCTCGCGCAGGAACCGCACGACTTCCAGATTTTCGACAAGTCCCAGCTCTTTCCACATCTCGTCGGCAACCGCCTGCACCTGCGCGATGGCCTGAGAACGGGAGATTTTCTGGGTCTGGTAGGCCCCCGCCAGGGTGAAGATCTTCTGCGCGAAACGCTCGGGGATGTAGGTGAACATGAAGTCTGCGCCGGACTTCACCAGCTGGAAGGTGTCGGCTTCGGGCGGTTCGGGTTTTTCGGCGCCATTGGCCAGTGCCAGCAGCAGCGTTTCCTCGTAGACCTCCACCTCGCGCGCGGCGCGCACGAAGGCAGTGTCGATATTGGCGCGACAGCGCAGGGCAACGCGCACGCAATACACGCGACTTTCGCGCGCATTGGACTTGGCAGCGGCGACCGCTTCCTCGTAGTCCTCGCGGGCCTTCGCCTTGAGCTTTTCGTTCTTGGATGCTTTAAACCACACTAGTCGAGTGCTCCGGATTGGTAGTGCGAACTCAGCAAAGGTTTGAGTTCCTTGAGCGTGCCGCTGAGAATCTGGCTGATTCGCGATTCGTTCACGCCGATGACTGCACCGATTTCCTTCAGGGTCATCTCTTCCACATAGTACAGCTGCAGGATCAGTTGCTTGCGCGTGTCCAGCTGGGCGATGGCCGTCTCGATCACCGATTTCACGTCGTCCTGTGCCACTGTGGCGTAGGCCTCATGGCTCTCGCTGGCGACGTCGAAGCCATCTTCTTCCAACAGAGCGTCCAATTCCAGCATGTTCAGCTGGGTGGCGTGCAAGCGTTGTTCTTCGTAGGTGGCCACGTCGATGCCCAGAGCCTCCGCCACTTCCCGGTGGGTCGGCTGCCGCCCGAGCGAATTGGCCAGACGGGCGCTGTACTCGCTGTGCAGCTTGCTGTTGCGGATCGCCAGCCGGGACACGTCGCTGAGGCGGCGGGCTTCGTCGATGATCGCGCCGCGAATTCGCGCCTTGGCATAGTTCTCGAAGCTGACCCCCTGGCCGGGATCGAAACTCTTTTCGGCCTCCATCAGCCCGAGAGTACCGAGCTGGATCATGTCGTCAAGCTCGATGTAGGCAGGAATGCGCGGGCGCAGATGCACGGCAATGCGGCGCACCATGGCCAGGTACTGCGTGATGGGCAGCACCTCGTTGCCGATACTCTGCACATCCTGATAGGCATCAATACTCATGATCGTCGTCAGGTCTGCCCCATGAAGAACTGCACCGCGCCGCTGGTCTGGCGGGATATCGGCCGCGCCAGCAGTGCCTTGGCGACCTGGCGGAAGTTGGACGCGATGACGGCGCTGGGCGCAAGGCGCAGCATGGGCGTCGATTTCTGCCAGGACAGGTTCACCATGGGATCCTTGCTCACCGAGCCCACGTAATGCAGCGAAGCATTGAGAAAATTGCCCACGACATTGTCCATGCTCTCGAACAGCTTGAGTCCCTGCTGCTCGTTGTCGACTTGATTGGGCAGATAGAGAAAGTTGTCGAGCTTGTAGTCGTGCACCATGACCTTGAGCAGGGCGTAGGCGTCGGCGATGGAACTCAGTTCCGCCGTGCCCACCACCACGCGTTCCTCGCAGGCCTGCAGAAAGGCAAGAACACTGGAGGAGATGCCGGCGGCACAGTCCACCATCAGCACATCGTAGTGCGTGGAGAGCCCGGAAAACGCCTGAATGATGCGTGCCGATTCGACGCGGCCCAGGGAGGCCAGTGCCTCGACGCCGCTGGCGCCTGCCACCAGGTCCACGCCGAAGGACGACTTCACGATGATGTCATCCAGTCGCGCCAGGCCGTTCATGACGTGACCGATGTTGCCGACGGAGTCGACTCCCAGGCCGATCTGGGCATTGGCCAGGCCCATGTCGGCATCGAAATAGAGCACGCTTTTGCCTTGCTCGGCCATGGCCGTCGCGAGATTGATGGAAAGCGTGGTCTTGCCAACCCCGCCCTTGCCGCTGGCGATGCAGATGGTGCGGGTGCCGGTGTTCAGAGCCTGGGGCTGCATGGTGTCTGCCTTGGAGTGTCGTGGAGAAGACGTGCCAGTGAGTGAGGAGCCGCCGCGATCAATCTGCGATTTCCTTCAGCACTTCTTCGGCCAGCATACGTTTGTCCAGTGTCATCAAGGGGCTTGCAGGCAGAGGTCCGGCCCCTGCGAAGAGCAGAGGCGTGCGTGTCTCCAGAAGAGTTTCCATCAGCGGCCAGCATACTCCGGGGCTGTCAAGCCGGGTAATCCATGTCGACGCGAATGACAGCCCGGTGCCCTGGCGGAATCCTCGGGACGACGTGCTGGCGGTATCTTTGGCCACCAGCAAATGAAAGTTCGCAAATGTCAGGTCGTTTTGCAAGCGCTGCAATTCCGTGAAATCCAGGGTGCTGGGCAGCTCGACAATGATGCTGGCGTGCCCCATGTGCTCGTGGATGATCGATAGCAGCATGGTCCATTCGGCCGCCTGGTAGACATCGATCCCGCGCTTCGCGCCGAGCAGCTGCAACTGTGTCCAGGTGCCGTCGCGCGTGGGCTTGTAGCCTACCACCAGGGCCTGACGGCCCTGCTCCTGCAGGTGCGATGCCAGGCGGAAGGCATTCACCGTCTTGCCGACGCCCGCCTGACCCACCAGAAAATGCACCCCCGGCTCGGGAGACAGCTCCGTGCTGGCGGGCAGATTCTCCAGGAGAAATTCCTGCAACAGCTGACGCGCGTCGGAGGTGCATGTGCAGTGCGCGGTCAGCGCCTGCATTTTCTTCATCAACCGAGCCGAGATGGCGGCCTCTTCGAGGTGTTCGCTCAGCTGGAAGCCCTCAGGGGCGCTGTCGCGGGACGGGCTGTTATGCGTTTCGCGCAGCGCCCGGCGCAGCGACTCGAATTCTGTTTTCATCAGCAGGCTCAATTCCTGCACTCCAGCCAGTGCCGTCGTGGCGAGGGCGGGAGCCGCGGCCTGCGCCAGGCCGGAGTTGGCGGCAGGCTCCTCTGCCGCGGCAACAAAGCAGGCTGCGCTCGCCTGGGGCCTTATCGTCAGCGCAGGCGCTTCCTCCTGCCACAGGTCGGCGGGCGCGACGGGGGTGTCATCGACGGCAAACACAAAGTGGTTCTTTCCGGTATGCCGGGTGTTGGCAATGATCAGGACATCATCGCCAAAGCGCTGCGCCAGCTCACGCAGACCACTCTTGGTGTCCTCGGCTTCCAGACGCTCGATTCTCATGTCTCACTCCTTGTTCAGGCGGCGTTCAAGCCGATTTTGGCAATCACTTTGATGTCCTGGTCTTCCGGAATTTCGGTATAGGACAACACGCTCAGTCCGCGCGAGCGGCTGCGCAGCACCTTGGCCAGCCAGGGGCGTATGCCGGGCGACACGATCAATACCGGCGGCAGGCCCTTCTCCTCGGTCTGGCGTTTTTCGTCGTCGATCGCCCGGAACAGGCTTTCCGCCAGCTTGGGATCGATGACCAGCTCGCCGGACTTGCGGCTTTGCTGCAGCGTGCTGGAAAGCAGATGTTCCAACTCGGTTTCCAGGGTGATGACGGAGAGGGTCTGGCCCAGGTCAACCAGCGACTGCATGATCGAGCGTCCCAGGGCGGGTCGAATCAAGGCCGTCAGCTCGTCGGGATCCTTGCTCTTGCCCACCTCGACCACCAGGCTTTCGACGACGCTGCGCATGTCCCGCAGCGAGATGCCCTCGGCCACCAGATTGCGAAACACCTGATTGACCGTGGCCAGGGAGATCTTTTCGGGGATCAGGCCTTCCATCAGTTGCGGCGATTTTTCCGTGAGCTTGTCCAGCAGTTGACGGGTTTCGTCGTGACCGAGCAGTTCGGGCGCGTTTTCCTTCAACACCATGTTGACGTGAGTGGCGATGGCCGTAGAGGCGTCCACCACGGTGTAGCCCAGCATGCGGGCATAGTCGCGCTTGGCAGGTTGTATCCAGTAGGCATCCAGACCGAAGGCCGGGTCCTTGGTCGGCACTCCGTCCAGGGGCACGCTCAGGTTGCCGGGATTGATGGCAAGCTCGCTGCCGATGCGAATCTCGCCCTTGCCGCGGGCAATGCCGCGCAGAAGGATCTTGTAGGCGTCGGGCGGCAGTTCCAGATTGTCGCGCACGCGGATGGACTGCAGCAGGAAGCCCATTTCGGCCGATAGTTTCTTGCGCACCCCGCGGATGCGGCCCAGCAGGGTGCCACCGCCCTCCTGACTGGCCAGGGCGACCAGACCATAGCCCAGCTCCAGGCTGATGGTGTCTGACTGCTCGATATCGTCCCAGCCCAGTGCCTCGATCTCGGCAGGGGCTGCTGCCTGCTGGGCGCTGGCCGCCGCCTCTGCCTGTCGAGCCCGCTCGCTGTTCTGACGCAGCAGCACATAGCCAAGGCCGCCGGACAAGGCGGCGAAGCCGAGGAAGATGGTGTTGGGCATGTCGGGAATGATGCCCAGCGCAAACAGAATCGCCCCGGCGATCAGCAGCGCCTTCGGATCGGCCATCTGCGAGCTTGCCTGACGTGACATGGTCTCCGCCGTGGTCACGCGAGTCACGATGATGGCGGTGGACAGGGACAGCAACAGCGCCGGAATCTGCGCGACCAGGCCATCGCCGATGGTCAGCAGCACATAGATCTCGCCAGCCTCGGCGAAACTCAGGTCGTGTTGCGTCATGCCGATGGCCAGACCGCCGATGATGTTGATGAACAGGATCAGCAGGCCGGCAATGGCGTCACCCCGAACAAACTTCGAGGCACCGTCCATCGAGCCGAAGAAATCCGCTTCCTGGCTGACTTCCTCGCGTCGTCGCTTGGCGGTTTCCTGATCGATCAGCCCGGCATTGAGGTCGGCATCCACCGCCATCTGCTTGCCCGGCATCGCATCCAGGGTGAAACGGGCAATCACTTCCGACACGCGTCCGGCGCCCTTGGTGACCACGATGAAGTTGATGATCATGAGAATGGCGAAGATGATCAGCCCCACCACGTAGTTGCCGGCGATCACGAACTGACCAAAGGATTCGATCACCTTGCCTGCGGCCGCCGGTCCGTTGTGACCTTCCACCAGCACCACGCGCGTCGAGGCCACGTTCAGCGCCAGACGCAGCATGGTGGTGAGCAGCAGGATGGACGGGAATGCCGAGAACTCCAACGGCTTGGTCACGTTGATGGCGATCATGATGATCATCAGGCTGACCACGATGTTGAGCGTGAAGAACAGATCCAGCAGCAGCGGTGGCAGTGGCACTACCAGCATGGCCATGATGATCAGGATCAGCAGCGGAATGCCCAGGCCGCGCAGACTTGCCTGGAAGCTGGCTTGTCGGAAAATTGACAGTGCGATGGATTGCAATTTAAATCCCTTGGATATCAATACGATATTTTCAATTCCGCCCGTGTCGGCGCGGCAGAAATTGACCTTGGCGGGATAGAAGCAATAAACCGGCCAACTTATTTTGACGCCGGCGTAAAGTCGGGCGTGCCAAGTGCCGACAATCCCTGCATCAGGATTGCCCAGTCCCAAAGGAGAGCGCCTCATGAACCCCTGTCACCCTGCCCGTGCCCTGGCGGCCGCCCTGTTGTGCGCGGTGCTGCTCAATGGTTGCATCGTCGCCGAGCGCAGTTCCCCCGGCTCGGTCATGCAGCTGGTAGAACTCAGTGACACCATTACGGCCACCGGCTATGCCGTGATCGAGCTGCAGCTGAGCGACCTGCCCGAGCAGCGCCGCCTGCTGGCGATCCGGGCGTCCAAGCTGGACGCCTACCGGGCACTGGCGGAGCAGGTCTATGGCCAGATGATCGACTCGGAAACCTCGGTGCGCGACCTGGTGGTCAGCAGTGACGCCTTTCGGGCGCGGGTACAGGGCGTGATCTACGGTGCCGAGCTGGAGAGCATTACCCCGGTGGGCGCCGATACCTACGAAGTCACCCTGAGTCTGCGCCGCTCCGTGGTCAATGATCTGCGCCGGCTCTATCTGCAGATGAGCCGCGAGCAGCGGGCATGAGGAGAGTGACCATGCTGCGTCCGTATCGGTGGCGTCGAGTCTGTCTTGCGTTGTGTCTGGCCTGCGCCCCGCTGCTGCAGGCGCAGACCCCAGGCGAAGAGCCTGCCCTGCCCCTTCCGGGGGAGGCCGAACAGCTGCTGGAAACCATTCGTCAGGTGCTGGTCGAGGCCGCGGTGGACGACACCGTCACCGTGGTGAGCAGCGCCTATATCGACGCCGGCGGCCGACTGATCGAATCGGCCTACTTCGATACTGAAACCGTGGTGCGCGGCGTGCGAGTGCTGGACTACCTGCCCCGGGACACGGTGGCACCCGATCCGGCCGAGCGCCTCCCGGCCAGTCTGGCCGGCCTGCGTGACGGCGCCTGTGCCCTGGCCCCCGAGCGACATTACGCCCCCTCGCTGAGAGTCGCCGCGCAAGTGGAGCTGGGGCAGGGTCGCCTGAACAATGCGCAGACGGCGGCGCTGATCGCGCAGACCACGCGCGCCATCGACGCCAGTGTGGCGCGCAGCGCCGCCTGGGTGGCGGTGCACGAAGACCGTCGCCTGGCGCAGGCCAATGCCTATGAGCGTCTGGCCAGTGGCTTGCAGGACGTCGCCCCCACCGACTATGCCTTGCGCTGGTCGCTGAGCGAGGCCGCTTCTGCTGAGCTTGCCCCCGCGCAGCGCCTGCGACAGGGGCTGGAAACCCTGAGCAGCAGCGGTCGGGCCCTGCTGGCCGCGAATCCATGGCTGCCGCTCGAGCTGGCGGCCCGCACGCCGCCCGTGCTGGCCCGGTTCGAGGTCGAGCTGGTGGACCTGGCGCGCAATCAGGTGCTCAGCAGTCGCACGCACAGCGTGCCACTGTGGTCCGGGACGCCGGCCCTGGTGGCCCGCGCGGACGATCTGGCGGTGCTCGAGGCCGACCTGCAGCAGCAGATCGACGACTTCCTGGCCGCCGCGCAGCGCGATCATCAGTGCGGCCTGCGGCAGTACGCCCTGCATGCCTCGCCACAGGAGCCGGCGCACTACGTGCTGCGACTGGGCACACAGAACGGCGCCCGCGCCGGCGATCGCTTCCTGCTGGTGGATGCCCCGTGGAGCGGGGCCGAAGACACGCTCAACGGCGATCTGGTGGCCACCATGGCCATCGCCGAGATCGTCGCGCTCGGGCCCTACGAGGCAAGCCTGGCGGTGGTCGCCGGGCCTTCGACGCCGGGCGCCGCGCGCATCGCGATTGCCTTTTGAGGCCCAGCGCCTCGCTCATACACAGGAGACTGCCTGCATCATGACGCTACGACACCACACTCTGCTGACCCTGGTGCTGCTTGCCCTGTGCGGCCCTGCCGTGCAGGCCCAGACACTGAGCGGTCAGCCGGCCGTCATCGACGAGGCCCTGCAGCGCCTGCTGGGCGACGCCGACATCAATGACTTTCTGGAGACCCGCCGCAGCACGGAGATTCGCGACGGACGCTATCAGGTGCGGACCGGCGACACGCTGGACCAGCTCATCGAGCGCATGTTTGGCGCCAGTCTGCTGCGGCGCGAGCTGCTGCAGCAGGCCATCGTGCGCAGCAACCCGCACGCCTTCCGCAACGGCAATCCCAACTGGATGCTCGCCGGCGCCCAGCTGCGCGTGCCCACTGCCGACGACGTGCTGGGCCTGATCTTCAGTGACCTCGAAGGCGTGCGCACGCGCATCCGCGGCGGGCATCCGAACTGGGTGCAGTACCCCTGACGCCTGGGGGCCGCCCGCATGATTCCCGATCTGCACGCCAGCCTTGTCCGCCCTGCGCTGGGCGGCGAGCCGGAGACCCTCGGGGTGCTGCGCCTGAGCACCGAGCAGGGCCGGCAGCTGGGCCTGCGCAACGATCAGACGG
>JBEDFR010000162.1:0-5321 GCA_041175045.1 Pseudomonadota bacterium
CGTGCTGGCTCCCCACCCACGCCGGGGGCGGGCGCCCGCCCGTTCGCTGGCGGCAGGCCAGCCCGGCCTCCGAGCCTGCTACGACTGCCCCTGAAAATGCCGCAGACGCACGCCCGACACGTACAGGCTCAGGCCATACAGGCCGAGCCCCCCGAAGGTCAGCACACTCAACCAGCCGATGCGCGTCCAGACGCCCCAGTCCAGCCACACCCGCCAGTCGCCGGCCAGCCACCACAGGAAGACCCCCATCAGCACATTCGCCAGCAACAGACGCAGCAGGAACAGCGCCCAGCCCGCCTGAAAGCGGAACACCTTCTGCTGGATCAGTCCCAGCAGCAACAGGCCCGCGTTGAGCATGGCCGCCAGCGAGGTCGCCAGCGCCAGCCCGGTATGGCCGAAGTCGAAGACGAAGACCAGCACCAGGTTCATCACCATATTGGCCACCATGGCGACGATGCCGATGCGCACCGGGGTGCGCGTGTCCTGCCGCGAGTAATAGCCCGGCGCGAAGATCTTGATGGCCATGAAAGCCAGCAGGCCCAGCGTGTAGGCCTGCAGGCTGCTGGTGACCTTGGTGACATCATCCACGCTGAAGTTCTGCCCCTGGAACAGCGTGATGATCAGCGGCTGCGCCAGCAGGATCAGCGCCAGACTCGCCGGCACGGCGATCAGCAGCACCATGCGCAGCGCCCAGTCGAGCATGGCGGCGAACTCGTCCAGCGATTTGTCGGCGTGCTTGCGCGACAGACTCGGCAGCACCACGGTGGCGATGGCGATGCCGAAGATGCCCAGCGGCAGCTCCACCAGACGGTCGGAAAAATACAGCCAGGACACGCTGCCCGACACGAGCAGCGAGGCAATGAAAGTGTCCAGCAGCAGATTGATCTGGCTGACGGACACGCCGAACAAGGCGGGAATCATGAGGCTCATGATGCGACGCACGCCCTCGTGCTGACGGTTCAGACGGGGTATAGGCAGCAGCCGCAGTCGGGCCAGCGCGGGCAGCTGGAACACCAGCTGGGCAATGCCGGCCACCAGCACACCCAGCGCCAGGGCGACTTCAGGCCGGGCCAGATGAGGGCTGAGCAGCACGGCGGCACCGATCAGCGCGACATTGAGCAGCGCCGGGGTCAGGGCTGGAATCGCGAACTTGTCGTAACTGTTGAGAATGCTGCTGGCGAAGGCAGCCAGGGAAATCAGCAGCAGGTAGGGAAAGGTGATGCGGAACATGTCCACGAACAGGCTGAACTTGTCGGCGTTGTCGCGAAAGCCCCAGGCCAGCGGGATCGCCAGCAGCGGCGCGGCCAGCACCACCACCAGGGTGAGCAGCACCAGCACCGAGCCGAGACTGCCGGCCACGGCATCCACCAGGGTCTTGACCTCGGCATGGCTGCGCTGAGCGCGGTACTCCGACAGCACCGGCACAAAGGCCTGGTTGAAGGCCCCTTCGGCGAACAGCCGACGCAGGAAGTTGGGAATCTTGAAGGCCAGGAAGAAGGCGTCAGTGCCATCACCCGGGCCGAACATGCGCGCCAGTACCACGTCCCGGGCCAGCCCGAGCACGCGGGACACCATGGTCATGCTGCCTGTCACAGCGCTGGAGCGCAGCAGGCCGCCGCGGGGGCGTGGCGGCTTGTCGGGAGCGGCGGTGTCCGGGATGGGGGTCATAAACTCATGTCACGAAAGAAAGAGCGCAATCCTGGCACCGGGCAAGCCTGCGCCTGCGGACACGTCCATGGTCAAGACCATGCAGTCGGATCAGTCGGATGCCAGCCCCGCATAGACCGTCTGCACATCGTCGTCGCCGTCGATGGCGTCGAGGAAGGCTTCCACTTCCTCCAGCGCTTCGCCGCTCAGTTTCACCGGATTCTTCGGCCGATAGCCCAGCTTCGCGGACTCGACCTTGAAACCGAAATTCGGCAGGGCCTTGCACACGGCATCCAGGTCGGTGCGCTCGGTCAGGAACAGCGTGCCTTCGGCGCCAACTTCCAGATCCTGCGCGCCGGCCTCGATGGCGGCCAGTTCCGGGTCGGCGTCCGCGGCCACGGGGACGGCTTCAATCATGCCGAGATAGTCGAAGTCCCAGGCCACCGAGCCCGAGCTGCCCAGCTGCCCCTTGCGGAACAGCACACGCATGCTGGAGTAGGTGCGATTGGTATTGTCGGTCAGGCATTCCACGATCACCGGCACCTGATGCGGCGCGAAACCTTCGTAAATGGCCTTTTCATAATGCACCGCCTCGTCCAGCAGCCCGGCGCCCTTCTTGATGGCGCGCTCCAGGGTCTCGCGGGTCATGGAGGCCTTCTTGGCCGCTTCCACCGCCAGACGCAGACGCGGGTTCATGTCGGGGTCGGCGCCGTTGCGCGCGGCCACCATGATTTCCTTGGTGAGTTTGGTGAAGATGCGGCCCTTGGCGTTGGCCGCCAGCTCCTTGTGCTTGGCTTTCCACTGTGCGCCCATGTTCGGTCTCGTTCTGCCTGTCGCTGTGAATTGCCCGGCATTTCGCGGGCTTGAAGGCCGCAGATGATACGTGCTGGCGCAAGGCTCAGACAACTACAAACTGGCCCATCATGCCGTGATCCTCGTGCTCCAGGATGTGGCAATGGAACATGTAGGAATGCCCCGGGTCGGGGTGTCCGGCAAAGCGCGCAATGACCCGCACCGTCTCGGAGATATGCACGCGCACCGTGTCCTTGAGGCCACGCTCTTGCGGGGGTGGGGGCTGGCCGTTGCGGTCGAGGATCTCGAAGTGGACCTTGTGGATGTGGAAGGGGTGAATCATGGGCGAGACATTGCGCAGCTCCCAGATTTCCACGGCACCCTCCTGCACCTCGAAGTCGATGCGAGCCATGTCCATGCTCAAGCCGTTGAGCTTGAACACGCCACCGCCAAAACCGCCGCCATTACCACCGCCGTTGCCGCCGCCACCCGCGCCGCGCCCTTCCCTGCCGCCGCCATTGCCCGGGCCGTTGCCCATGCCGAGCTCGAAATAACGCGAGACGCTCGCCTCCTCTGCGCGCAGGCGCGTGAGCGTGGTGAGGACGGCAGGCAGTGCCGGAGAGCTCTCCAGCGTCGCGGTCGGGCGGATCTCCAGAACATCGAAGGCGTCCTTGTCGAGCGAGCGCATCATGCCGTTCATCTGCCCGTTGTAAAACGCCGGATAGGGCGATACGGGCAGGTTGACCAGATAGAACGGCTGACCGGGGGCGATGTCCAGCACGATCTCGGCACGCTCCCCGGGGGAGAGCGTCACGCTGTTGACCTGCAGCGGGGCTTCGAGGAAGGAGCTGTCGCCGGCGATGAGCGCGAAGGGCGCCTCGTCGCTGCGAGCGATGGTGAAGCTGCGGGCATTGGCCGCGTTCAGCAGACGCAGGCGCAGCTTCTGCGTGCGGACCTCCAGATACGGCGCCAGTGTGCCATTGACCAGCAGGGTCTCGCCGCGCACGCCACGCATCAGGGTGCTGACGTCCGTCGGGTATTCCAGCACCCCGTTCTCGCCGAAGCGGCGGTCCTGCAAGATCAGGGGAACATCGTCGATTCCGTAGCGCGCAGGCAGCGCCAGTGCGTCCGTCTCGGCACTCTCCACCAGCAGCATGCCCGCCAGCCCCTGGTAGACCTGGGGCCCGGTGCGATGATGCAGATGCGAGTGATACCAGCAGGTGGAGGCATGCTGGTCCAGGGTGAATGCCGCCTGCCAGCGCGCATCCGGCGCGATGATCTGATGAGGGCCGCCGTCCATCACCGCCGGCACGTTCAAACCGTGCCAGTGCAGCGTGGTCTCTTCCTGCATCGCGTTGTGGACATCGATGGCGATGGGCTCGCCACAGCGCAGGCGCAAGGTCGGTCCGAGATAGCTGGCGTTGATGCCCAGCGTGGCCGTCTCGAACTCGGGGAAGAAGCGGGTCACCCCGTGCTGCGTCTGCAGGGCGAAATGCCGCACGCCCTCGCGCAGCTCGCCTTCCAGCAGTTCGGGAATGCGCAGCGGGTTCTGCCCCACCGGGCCGGGGGCAATGCCGATGCTGGGGAACTGCACGCCGGCGGCCGTCTGCTGCAGCGGCAGGGGCTGCGGCTCCTGGGGCCGCCACAGTACCCAGGCCCCACCCGCGCCCAGGCCGAGACCGGCCAGCCATTGCAACAGGCGGCGGCGCTTCATCGCACGGCGGGCTCCCGACCCGGGTGTGCCAAGCGCAGGACAAATGTCAGCATGGCGTCTGCGTCAGTGTCGGCGTGCACCAGGGTGCCCCCATGTTCGCCGCACAGGGCCCGCCGATCAGCTCGGGCCGGCGCCCGTTGTCCAGTTGGAACGCGCGCATGAAGCGGGCGTGCGGATGCGTCTTCGGGTCCGCCGTGAACAGGGTGACGACATCCTTGAACAGGGTGACGGACTTGCCTCCGAAGCATTCTGCCAGGATCAGACAGCCCGCGTCGGTGCGGTGTGGCAACAGGCGGCCCACCGCGGGATCGCGCTGCCAGAATGGGCATGCCCGGCTCGATGCCCATGCTGTGAGCATGGCGCGCCCGGGTGCCGGCGCCGGTGCCGATGATCATCTGATGCTGCGGCAGGGCCTGCCGGATCTCGCGGATCAGCGGATACACAGCGCTGCGGCCGCGATCAATGAAGCTCTGACCCCCGATCTTGATGATATTGGCCTGGGGCAGGATCTGCAGGTTCGGGGTGTCCCCGGTGCGCGCCAGCAGGCTTTTGTGGGTGAGATTGCCGGCGACGAGGGCAGCTTCGAGTTCGGTCAGCAGAAAGCGGTTCATGGAGAACGTGTCCTTGATCAGCAAGTCAGCGGCAGCGACGAATCGGGGCGAATGCTAGTACGCGCTGCCCTGCCACGGCAAATTACAGCTGCACCACACGACCGCCGGCCGCCGCGGCATCTTCCGGGTCGTGCGTCACCAGCACGCTGGGCAACCCGGCGGCATGCAGGGTCTGGAACACCAGGGATCGCACCTCGCGGCGCAGCGCCGTGTCGAGGCGCGAGAAAGGCTCGTCCAGCAGCACAGCATGGGGCTCGCTCAGCAGCAGACGCTGCAGGGCGACGCGGGACTTCTGCCCGCCCGACAACGTGGCCGGGTCGCGTTCGGCAAAGCCGGCGAGCCCCACGGACGCCAGCGCGGCCTCGACGCGCGCTGACTTGTCCGGGCAGGCTGCCGGCAGCGCAAAGCGCAGATTGCCGCCTACGGAGAGATGGGGAAACAGCAGCGGGTCCTGGAACAACAGACCGATGCGGCGCTGTTCGGCCGGCAACTGCAGGACGTCACGTCCGTCCAGCAGCACGGCGCCCGAGGCCTCGAAGGCCGGCGCAAGGAAGCCG
>JBEDFR010000163.1:0-3128 GCA_041175045.1 Pseudomonadota bacterium
CACACAGGCGGCTTGCAAGCGCACCTGGAAGACTCGGAGACTGAATGACAGAGATTCTGCTTACCGGCTTTACCCCCTTTGACGGCCGCGCAGTCAATGCCTCATGGATGGCAGCCAGTGCGCTGGCACGGCGCGGACAGCATCGCGGCCATCAGTTGCAAGCCCTGCAGATCCCCGTCTGCTGGGGCGCGCCGCGCCAGGCACTGACAAGTGCTCTGCAGGAGCAGGTGCCAGGTCTGGTCCTCAGCATGGGCGAAGGCGAAGTGGGGACGTTCCGGATTGAGACGCAGGCCCGCAATGTGCGGCGCGAGCGGCCCGACAACAACGGCCTGCTGCCCGCCGGCGTGCCGAACTCCCCTTCAGGGCCAGCCCTGCGGCACAGCAGTTTTGCGTGCGAGTCCCTGTGCACAGCGCTGGCAGCGCAAGGCATCCCCATTCGCCTGTCGGAAGATGCCGGCGCCTTCTTGTGCGAGGAACTGCTCTATACGCTGGAAGAGTTCAGGGAATCGCACCCGCAGATCGCGCAGGTGCTGTTCGTGCATGTGCCGCCCTTTGACACGCCCCTTCTTTACAATGGCGAATCGCGCCACTGCGACGAAGCGCTGCTGGAAGAGTTCGGCCTGGCGCTGCTGGATGCCGTCATGGCTCAGACCTGAGCCCGCTCCCGCATGTCGGCGCCGCTGGGGTGCTGGAATACCCTCAGGCCAAACTCGGGCAGAATGGCCAGCAGATGGTCGAAGATGTCGGACTGAATGCCTTCGTAGTCGGCCCACACCACGGTGTTGGTGAAGCAGTACACTTCCAGCGGCAATCCGTCCGAGGTCGGCGCCAGTTGCCTCACCAGCAGCACCATGCCCTGGTGCACGCCCTTATGAGCGCGCAGATAGCGTTCCACATAGGCACGGAAAGTGCCTATGTTGGTGATGCGCCGAGAGTTGACCGGGTCACGGCCCTGCTCTTCCAACTCGCGGTTCCATTTCCGGATCTCTTCCTCTTTGCGCTCGAGATACTCTCCCAGCAATCTGAATCGGCGCAGGCTTTCCACTTCGGCAGCACTCAGGAAATGCAGACTGTGCTGGTCCAGCAGCAGAGAACGCTTGATGCGCCGCCCTCCGGCCTCGCGCATGCCGCGCCAGTTCTTGAACGGATCGGAAATGAAACGCTTGGTGGGAACGGTGGTGATGGTCTTGTCGAAGTTCTGGATCTTCACGGTGTGCAGGGCGATGTCGATCACGTCACCATCGGCATTAAGCTGCGGCATTTCCACCCAGTCGCCCACGCGCACGATGTCGTTGGAGGAGATCTGCACGCTGGCCACCAGCGACAGCAGGGTGTCCTGGAAGATCAGGATCAGCACGGCCGCCATGGCACCGAGGCCCGAGAGCAGGATCAGCGGCGAGCGGTCGATCAGCGCCGCCACCATGAGAATCGCAGCCAGCAGGTAGACCACGATCTGCACCACCTGCACATAGCCTTTCACTGGTCTGCGCTGGGCATCCTCGCGGCGGGAATACAGCTCATTGACCAGATTCAAGGATCCGCCGATGGCCAGGGCCAGCACCAGCACGATAACGGCACTGCAGACATTGCGCACGACCTGGACCACTGGATCCGGCAGGTCCGGCACCAGGCCGACACCGGCGTAGACGATGAAGGCCGGCACGATGTTGGCGAGGCGCGAGATGATGCGCGAATCCATCAGCACCTGATCCTCGCCCAGTACCGAGGCACGCAGCGCGCGATAGAGGCCGCGCACCAAGATGCGCCGCACCAGATAATTGGCCAGCCAGGCGGCCACCAGCAGAAGTGCGGCACTGAGCAGCGTGTAGAGGTCGGGATGCTGTTCCAGCCACGCGAGCGTGGCGGCGTAATAGGTTTGCATGGCACTCCAGGAGAGGGGGTGGGTGCCGACGTCAACAGCCGGCACCCGAAGGATCAGAAGCTGCCGTTGATCCGCAGTGCCAGCGTGCGGCCGGCGCCGCCACACTGATCTTCATACTCTTCGATGATGCCACTGGTGATCGGACCAAGATAGCGGTGACGCTCGCGACACTGCAAATTGTCCGTGATGTTGCGGGCATCGAAGCGGAAGGTGATGCTGCCGAAAGCCACCCACTCCACGAAGGCCTGCACGTTCGGGTCACCGGCTGTCTGCTCGATGTCGTCGATGTCATAACGCTTGCGGCCACCGTCGAAGCGATTGTTCCAGGTCAGGCCGTAGTTCATGCGCAGACTGGGGATATCGTGGCGGAAACCCAGCGTCAGACGGCCACGGTCATTCAGCGCGAAACGACGGTCGATGCCCAGGAAGGGATCGGTGACTTCCGAATCCTGCACGTTGAAATTGGTGGTGAGCAGCAGGTTGGGCATGTTGATCATGCGCATGCGGATGCTGGCGTTCAGGTTCATGCCGTAGTTCTTGCCATCGCCGATATTGCCGTTGGCGGACTCCAGCACGGTGGGCGAGGAAGACACGTCCACGCGGTCGATCACGTCAATGTGCTTCGCATAGAACACATCGCCATCCACCACGCCGATGTCATCGGGCAGGCGGTATTCGAAGCCGAACTCAGTCTTGATGACCTGCTCCTGCTTGAGGTTCGCGTTGCCGGCCATGGTGTTCTGATCGATGTCCTGATTGTCCGACGCCGCCACGAAGTCGCTGAAGCTGAGCTGGCGTACCGTCTTGTCGACCACCCAGTGGACCTGGAAGGTGGGCGTGACGTCGAAGCGCCAGTCCACTTTCGGCTTCAGGAACTGGAAGTCGCGCTTGTTCACCACGTCGCCCCACTGCGCAATCTCGGACATCTCGTAAATCACCGAGGTCTCCAGACTCATGCGGGGACTGAGCTGCCAGTTGTGCACCAGGAAGGGCTCCACACGGATTTCCTCCACCGTGGAGTTGGCGTTGGAGACACTCTGCGGCACCAGTCCGCCGTAAGCCGCGGCCGGCGTGCCGGTGCTGGAGGCCAGGCCGAGACGCAGTTTGGAATCCAGGGTGGTCTGCGCACGCTCGGCGCCGAACTCGATGTCCTGGCCTTCGAACAGCCCCATGGTGTAGGAGCTGCGGACAATGCGCTCTTCGGTGATGGACGCGGTGTCCAGGAACAGGTCCTTGACCTCGGTGC
>JBEDFR010000164.1:0-3613 GCA_041175045.1 Pseudomonadota bacterium
GCCTCAGCGGGCTCATGCTGGCAGCCCGCGAAAACGGCATCGATACCGTGAAAGTGCTGCTCGCCAAGCAGGCCTTGGTGAACCAGCAGAGCGCTGAAGGCCACACGGCCTTGCTGGCAGCCATCCAGAACGCCAACCTCGACATTGCCAACCTGCTGCTGGACGCCGGCGCCGACGTCAACCTGATGAACGACCGGGGCTGGAACTCGCTGTACATGGCCGTGAAGATGCGTTCGCTGGAAAAGGGCACCATGCCCAACCCCTACGTCGACATGGACGGCATGTACGCAGTTATCGAGCGGCTGGTTGCCAACGGGGCCAACGTCAATGCCCGCCTGCAGGCCGACACCGAGGTACACAATTCCATCCGCTCCACCTGGCTCGACGAAGCCGGTGCCACGGCCTTCCTGCGCGCTTCGCTGTGTGGTGACCTCAAGGTCATGAAGCTGCTGCTCGCCCATGGCGCCGACCCGAAGATTGCTACCTCTGACGGTACTACGGCTCTCATGGCATTGGCCGGGGTGGGTTACACCAAGGGCTTCATGAAGGACGTCGGCACACTCGACGAGTCACTAGAAGCCATGCGCATCCTCATCGATGCCGGCATCGACCTCGAAGCCAGCAACGACGATCAGGTGCGTGCCATCCACGGCGCGGCCCACAAGAACTTCGTGCAGGGTATTCAGATGCTCGTGGATGCCGGTGCCGATCTCACCGCCCATAGCAACCGCAAGGGGCAGTTTCAGGGTGAGGGTACGCTGGAAGGCAACACGGTGCTGGACTGGGCCGATGGTTTCCAGACCGGCATGGAGTCGGCGATCTACAACGCCGAAGCCGTCGAGCTGCTGGAAAAATTATTGAAGGAGCGCAATCTGCCGCTTGAACGTCTCGCCGGTACGATTGGTGGACGGGTGGTGCAAAATTGACCGATTGGAGGCGGGCCGGCTGCTTGCGCTCTCAGGGGCAGGCTGCCAGCGGTCGCGGTTGGTGCGGGGGCTGAGTGCGGTTCGTTGAAAGAGGATGAAGAAGCCAACATGCGCTTGTCACTAGCAGTTGTTCTTTTGCTGGCCCAGAGTGCTGTTGCGCAGGCACAGACTGGCATGCTGCCACGCGGCACAGGGTCCGCTGCCGAGGTCCAGACCACGACGCTGGATGGCGTGTACAGCAAGACGCAGGCCCAGCGCGGGGCCCGCACCTACCAGCGCATCTGTGCCGAGTGCCACGAAGGCGGCGAGCCCGATGCCGATCCCTTGTTTGGCCACGAGTTCATCGACCGCTGGCGCGAGGCACCACTCGATTTTCTCTACGGCTTTTTCAGCCGCAACATGCCCGGTGACGAACCGGGCTCGCTGACCACGGCGGTGTACGAAGACGTCATGGCCTATCTGCTGCAGGAAAACGGCTATCCCGCGGGGAGCCAGGAACTCAAGGCCGGGCAGATGGGCAAGGTGCTGCTGGTGGGTGAGTCTGGCCCAGCGCCGCTGCCGGACTCTGCGCTGGTGCGCCTCGTGGGTTGCCTGCAGCAGAACGGCAGCGACTGGGAATTGGTGGCGGCCAGTGCTCCGCTGCGCGTTCGCGTGGCGGACGAAACCGATGACGCCGAGGTAGCACTGTCCGCTGCGCTGCCCCCGGGCGGCAACCGCTACGCCCTGCAGCGTGCGGATCCGCAGCAGGCGGCCGCACTGTTTGGCAAGCGTGTTCAAGCCAAGGGAGTTTTCAACAGCGACAGTCTGGGTCTGATGTCGCTGGTTGCCGTCGGAGACGGCTGTTGAGCGCAGGGCGTCCGTGCGGGCCCGCGCGAGCAGTAGTGGCGCTGCTCTTGGCGCGCCTCTGGCCCTGGTGGCTGCTCGGTGGCCTCGTCAGTAGTTGTCTGGCACAGGGTGGCGATGCACCCTCGGCGCTCCGGTCTGACGACACCCACGCTGCCACAACTGGCGCCGCCAAACCGTTCGTCACCGATACCACCCGGGGCGTCTTCAGCAAGGCACAGGCGCAGCGAGGCAAGACCGCCTACACGCGGAATTGCCAAGGCTGCCATTCGAACAATCTGCAAGGCGAGGGTATCGAGCCGCCGTTGATCGGCGAACTGTTCATCGATGCCTGGCGCGAGGACCGCCTGTTCAGTCTCTATGACTACATGGTCGAGCGCATGCCCAAAGAGGGCCGCAACAGCACGCCCGGCAGTCTGAAACCGCAGCAGTACGTCGACATCCTCGCCTTCGTCCTGGAGCGCAATGGCTTTCCGGCCGGGCCGCAAGACCTGGCGCTGCCGTCTCTCGGCGACATCCAGTTCGTGGGTCTGGAAGGAGCCGCTGCCCTGCCAGCCTCTGCCATGGTGCGTAGCGTAGGCTGCCTGCAGCAGCAGGCCGACCACTTCGTGCTGGAGCAGGCCAGCGAACTCACGCGCGTGCGCGTGGTCGATGAAACCGACGAGCACGAACTTGCCCTGTCGCGGGAAATTGGTGCTGGTACGCTGCGCTTCCCCCTGGTCAACGTCCTGCAGGCGATACCAGCGGCCGACCGCCTGCACGGAAAACGAGTGCAGGTCAAAGGCATCCTGCATGTCGATGCCGATGGCCAGAGCCTGCACGTGCTGCATATCGCCGCACTCGGCAACGACGGCTGCTGAGTGCCACCCGTTCCCCTTCTGCGTGGACGCCTGCTCGACGGATCGCTAGCATAGCCCCTCCATCGGTTACCGATTCCTGTTCATGGATTTCCTGATCCTCGCGGCGCTGATCGTGCTGAACGGCTGCTTCGCGATGGCCGAGATCGCGCTGGTCACGGCCCGCCGCAACCGACTGCAGAAGCTGGCCGATGCCGGCGACAAGGCAGCGGCCACGGCCATCAAACTCGGTTCCGAACCCACCCGTTTCCTGTCGACCGTGCAGATCGGCATCACCGCCATAGGCGTGCTGAACGGTATTGCCGGTGAAGCCGCCTTCGCCGAGCCGCTGGCGCTGCGCTTCATTGCGGCTGGCCTCGAGCAGGACGCCAGCGAGGCGCTCGCCACGGCGCTGGTGGTGGTGCTCATCACGTTTCTGACCATCGTGGCCGGCGAACTCGTACCCAAGCGCATCGGCCAGTCGCATGCCGAGAAAATCGCCCGGCTGACCGCGCGGCCCATTGCGCTGCTGGCGAGACTGTCGCGACCCTTCGTGAACCTGCTGGCGCTGTCCACCGAGGCTCTGCTGAGGCTGCTGCGTGTGCAGGAGCAGGGCAATGGCGACCTCACCGAGGACGACATCCATGCCGTGCTGAGCGAGGGCTCCGAAACCGGCATCATCGAAAAACACGAGCACGACATGGTGCGCAAGGTGCTGCGCCTCGAAGATCGCCCTGTGTCGTCACTGATGACTCCTCGCGGCGACATCGTCTGGCTCGATGCCGCCCTGCCCCTGCCGGCCTCGCTGCAGCGCGTGGACGAGAGCCCGCATTCGCGGTTTCCGGTCTGTGATGGCGATCTGCAGAATGTGCTCGGCATCGTCAGCGCCAAGCAGTTGCTGAAACTAAGCCATGGAGGTGGCGAGCTGCGGCAGGTGATCGAGCCGGCCGTGTTCGTGCCGGACACCATCACCGGCATGGAGATGCTGGAGCAGCTGCGGGACTCGGG
>JBEDFR010000165.1:0-5670 GCA_041175045.1 Pseudomonadota bacterium
ACGACATCATCAGCACGGGCCGCACCCTGCAGCAGGCGGCGCGGCATCTGCAGGCGGCGGGCCTGGCAGCCCCCGTCTGCATCGGCGTGCATGGCATCTTCGCGCCGGGCGCGCGCGAGGAAATGCTGGCGGCAGGGCTGCGGGTGGTGACCTGCAACAGCATCCCGGGGCCGGGCGAGCAGATCGATCTGGCTCCGCTGCTGGCCGAAGGGCTGCGCGCGCTGGGAGTCTGAGGCCGCGCCGGCTCAGAACGCGATGCTGCTGCCCCGGGCCGGAATCTCGCTGCGGATGCCGCAATCCGTCCACAGTTTCTGTGACAGCGCTTCCAGCGCCTGCGCCTCGCCGTGCACCAGCAGGAAGCGGGGGCCGGTCTCGAACTGCTTCGCCCAGTCCAGCAACTCGCTCTGCCCGGCGTGGGCCGAGAAGCCGCCCAGCGTCTCGATGCGGGCACGCACCAGATATTCGTCGCCAAACAGCCGCACCCTCTTCATGCCATCCACCAGCAGCCTGCCCAGCGTCCCCTTCGCCTGAAAGCCGATGAACAGCACGGTGTTCTGCTCGCGCCACAGCCGGTGCTTGAAGTGGTGACGGATGCGCCCGCCGGTGCACATCCCGCTGCCGGCGATGATGATGGCGCCCTGCTTGATCTTGTTGATGGCCATGGAGGCGTCGGTGCCGCTGGTCCGCTGCAGCGTGGGCAGGAAGTCGGCCAGGGAGTCACGACCGGCCTGGTCCAGACAGCGGATGTCCTTGCTGTCGAGCTCGTTCAGCCAGCGGTCGTAGACCTGGGTCACCTCAATGGCCATGGGACTGTCGAGGAAGACCTGCCAGGGGTCGAGGCGGCCAGCGTGGTAGAGGCAGCCCAGGTGATAGAGCACTTCCTGGGAACGGCCCACGGCGAAGGCCGGGATCATCACATTGCCGCCGCGCGCCCAGGTCTCGTGCAGGAGGGTCTCGAACTGCTCGAGGCTGGCATCCAGGGAGCGGTGGTCGCGGTCGCCATAGGTGCCTTCCATCAGCACCACATCGGCCTTGTGCAGAATGGTCGGATCGTTCATCAGCACGGAATTCGACTTGCCCAGATCACCGGAGAACACCAGGCGACGCTGCTGGCCCTTCTCGGTCAGCACCAGCTCGATGATGGCCGAGCCGAGGATGTGGCCGGCGTCGTGGAAGGTCAGCACGGCATCGGTGCCGACCTGCATCGGCGTGTTGTAGGGGCTGGTCTGGCACAGTTGCAGCACCTTGCGCACATCGTCTTCGTCGTACTCGGCCTCCAGCAGCTCGCGGCCGCTGCGAGCGCGCCGCAGGTTCTCGTGTTCCAGGTCGCGCTGATAGAGCCCGGCCGCGTCTTCCAGCAGGATGCGCAGCAGGCCGCGGCTGGAGTCCGTGCACAGGATGGGCCCGCTGAACCCCTGGTGCACGAGGCTGGGCAGCAGGCCGGAGTGGTCCAGATGCACGTGGGAGAGAATGACGGCGTCGATGCTGCACGGCGCGAAGGGGAAGCCTTCGTCCTGCACGCGATTCAAGGCATCGCCGCCCTGGCGCACGCCGCAGTCCAGCAGCACGCGGCCAATGGCGGGGGATTCGAGCAGATGACACGAGCCGGTCACTTCCTGGGCTGCGCCGTGAAACGTCATGGTCGCCACGAGGGTACTCCTGAGCTGGGGGGAGGATCAGTCCCGGGTTGAGGGCGCCGTGGCACCGGCCAGGGGCTGGGCGCTGAAGCGGATGTCGGCGTACCAGGCCTGCAGAACGCTGTCGCTGTTGTCGGCGTCGGTCATGATGGCCACAGCATCGACGCGATCGAGCTCCTCGCCGAAGGCCGCCAGCCAGTCGGCCCGCACATCGCGCGAGTGAGTGCGCCACTGTCCCGCCAGCGCATCGCCCGAGTCCACCGCGACCATGCGGGTATTGTCGCCGGCAATCGGGCTTGCCCAGTGGCTGCCGACGGGCTGACTGCTGGCCCAGACATAGATCAGCACGCGGGACTGCCAGAAGCGCAGGCCGCCGGTGCGCATGACATAGAGCCGGGCGGGGAAGTCGTCACCGTTGCGGGACAGCTCGGGATGGGTGGGACCCAGGGTATTGTCGATGCGCCAGCGCCACTGCAGGTAAGGCGTGCGCGCCAGATTCACACGGCGCCTCTGGTACAGCGCGCTGGCGGTGCCGTCGGCCCGTGCCCGCACCACGCGTTCGCCATCGACAATCACGCCACGGTATTCCGTGGTGGAGGAGAGGATGCGTTCTTCCCAGTGCAGCATGTCAATGAGGACCTCTGCCGGCCGCGCATCCTGGGCGCTCGCCCCCTGGCTGCACAGCACCAGCGCGGCACCCGCTATGGCTTTTGACACATCAAACATTTAGGCTTTCTGCCAGCATTGAACAGAGCCCGAACAGTAGCAGCAAACCTTCCATCAAGACAAATTCCGGTAATTTCCCTATGAGTGACAATAACAAGAATGCACACGCAGCCGCGCTGGAAAGAGTGGCAGGCAACGGCCTGTTGAGCCGTCGCCATCTGCTGGGACTGAGTCTCGCCGGCGCGGGTGCCCTGGCGGCCGAGAGTGTCCTGGCCGCCGAGGCCCCGACTCTGAGTATGCCTGCCTGGTCGCGCAGCCCGGGGCGAGGCCCGTCGGAGTATGGCAATCCGTCCAGCTTCGCGGGTCACATCAAGCGTCTGGCGCCACCGCCCAGTGCGAGCCTGCCCGGCGGTGGCGCCTCGCGCACCCCGCTGCACCTGCTGCAGGGCATCATCACGCCCAACAGCCTGCATTTCGAGCGCCACCACGCCGGCATCCCCGACATCGACCCGGCCCAGCACCGTCTGGCAATCGCTGGTCTGGTGCGCCAGCCCCTGGTGTTCAGCTACGAAGACCTGCTGGCTTACCCCATGGAGAGCCGCATCCTGTTCCTGGAGTGCTCCGGCAACAGCGGTGGCGCGGCCGGTCCTACGGCAGCCGATACCAGTGTTGGCGGTCTGCACGGCCTGCTGTCCTGCGCCGAGTGGACGGGCGTGCGCCTGTCCACGTTGCTGGAAGAGGCGGGCGTGCTGCCCGAGGCCACCTGGGTCACCTCGACCGGTGCCGACGGCGCCAGCATGGGGCGCTCGATTCCGCTGGACAAGGCGCTGCGCGACGTCTTCATCGCGCTGTACCAGAACGGCGAGCCCATCCGCCCCGAGCAGGGCTACCCGATGCGCCTGTTCGTGCCGGGCTGGGAGGGCAATGTCAGCGTGAAATGGCTGTCGCTGATCAAGCTCGCCAGCATGCCGGCGAACTTCAAGGACGAGACCTCGCGCTACACGGAGCTGCTGCCCGACGGCAAGGCCCTGCAGTTCACCTTCCCGATGGGCACCAAGTCGGTCATCACCTCGCCGTCCGGGCAGATGGCCCTGCGCCGTCAGGGCATTCACGAGATCACCGGTCTGGCCTGGTCCGGTCGCGGCGCCATCCGTCGGGTGGAAGTATCCGCCGATGGCGGGCGCACCTGGGCCGATGCCCAGCTCGACGGTGAGTCGCGGCCGCTGGCCCTGACGCGCTTCCGCCTGCCCTGGCTGTGGGAGGGCGCACCGGCCGTGCTGCAGAGCCGGGCCACCGACACCGTCGGCAATGTTCAGCCCACGCGGGACGTGTTCCTCAATACCTACAGCCCGGCCAACCGCTACCACTTCAATGGCATACAGAGCTGGGCCGTGTCTGCCCAGGGCGAGGTGAAGAATGTTTACGCCTGATCTGCGTGTCTGGAGCAAGGCCGGCCTCGCGGCGCTCAGCCTGAGCATGGCGGGCATGACGCTCGCGGCCGACGGCCCCGGCCTGGGCATGCCGGTGACGGCGGAGCAGCTGGCAGGCATCGACCTGATCGTGCTGCCCGATGGCAGTGGCCTGCCGGGGGGTTCAGGCACCGCCGCCCAGGGCAAGGGCGTCTATGACGCCCAGTGCGCCGCCTGTCATGGCGCGCAGGGCGAGGGCACCCAGGGGGTGCCTGCACTCGCCGGAGGCACTCTGACGGGCACGCCCGTGCTGATGACCGTGGGCAGCTTCTGGCCCCATGCGACCACCCTGTTCGACTATGTGCGCCGTGCCATGCCGCCCACCGCGCCCAAGTCCCTCAGTGACACCGAGGTCTATCAGGTCGTGGCCTACGTGCTGCATCTGAACGGCATCGTCGCGGAGGACCTGGTGCTGGACAGTGCCAGCCTGCCCCAGGTGCAGATGCCCAATCGCGACGGCTTCATCGACCGCAGTCAGGAGCAGTAATCCGCATGTCCCCCGCAGAGCCTGCGCTCAGGGCGCACACGCTGTTTCGCCAGCAGGCCTGCCTCGACGGCCAGTGGGTCGGCGCCGACAACGGCGCCACTCTGGCTGTGCACAATCCCGCCGATGGCAGCCTGCTCGGTCAGGTGCCCCGCATGGGCGCTGCCGAGACCCGGCGCGCCATCGCCGCCGCCGAGCGCGCGCTGCCGGCCTGGAGTGCCCTCACCTCTGCTGCCCGTGCCGCACGGCTGCGGCAATGGTTCGAGCTGATCCTGCAGCATCAGGACGATCTCGCCACGCTCATGACCCTGGAGCAGGGCAAGCCGCTGGCCGAGGCCCGGGGCGAGATCGCCTACGCGGCGTCCTTCATCGAGTGGTTCGCAGAAGAAGGCAAGCGGGCCTACGGCGACGTCATTCCCCCGCATCAGGCGGACAAGCGCCTGCTGGTGATTCGCCAGCCAGTGGGCGTCTGCGCCGCCATCACCCCGTGGAATTTTCCCGCCGCCATGCTCACCCGCAAGGCGGGTGCCGCGCTGGCGGCAGGCTGCACCATGGTGGCAAGGCCCGCCTCGCAGACGCCCTTCACCGCACTGGCTCTGATGGCGCTGGCCGAACAGGCCGGCATCCCACCCGGCGTGCTCAATGTGCTGACCGGCGACGCAGCGGCCATGGGTGACGAGCTGTGCAGCAATCCCGCCGTGCGCAAGCTCTCCTTCACCGGCTCCACCGAAGTCGGCCGTCAACTGCTGGCCAAGTGTGCGCCTGACATCAAGAAGGTCACGCTGGAGCTGGGTGGCAACGCGCCCTTCATCGTGTTTGCCGACGCCGATCTCGAGGCGGCCGTGCAGGGGGCTCTGGTGGCCAAGTTCCGCAACAACGGCCAGACCTGCGTGTGTGCCAATCGCTTCTATGTGCAGGACGGCATCTACGAAACCTTCACCGCGCGGCTCACCGAGGCCGTGCAGGCGCTGGTGCCCGGCAATGGTCTGCAGCAGGGTGTGAGCACGGGCCCCTTGATCAACGCCGAGGCGGTGCGCAAGGTGCAGCAGCATGTCGATGATGCCCTGACACGCGGCGCCGTGCTGACCGCAGGGGGCAGGTCCCACACTCTGGGTGGGAACTTCTTCCAGCCAACAGTGCTGCGTGATGTGCCGCACACTGCATTGCTGACACGCGAAGAGACTTTCGGCCCCGTGGCAGCTCTGCTTCGCTTTGACACCGAGGCCGAAGTGCTCGCTCATGCCAATGCCACGGCCTTCGGTCTCGCAGCGTATTTCTACACGCGGGACGTGGGGCGCGTTTTCCGCGTCAGTGAAGCTCTGCAGTGCGGAATGGTTGGCGTCAATACCGGACTGATCTCCACCGAGCTTGCGCCCTTCGGGGGAATAAAGGCTTCAGGACTCGGTCGAGAAGG
>JBEDFR010000166.1:0-9462 GCA_041175045.1 Pseudomonadota bacterium
TACAACGGCGTGGACACCCAGGTGCTGCTGAGCCAGGTGCCCGGCGGCATGATGTCCAACCTGGCCAACCAGCTGAAGGAGCAGGGCGCGCTGGACCGCATCCAGGAAGTGTTCGCCGAGATTCCGCGTGTGCGCAAGGACCTGGGCTATCCGCCGCTGGTCACGCCCAGTTCCCAGATCGTGGGCACCCAGGCGGTGCTCAACGTGATTGCCGGCAAGCGCTACGAGACCATCACCAATGAAGTGAAACGCTACCTGCAGGGCCTCTACGGGGCCGCTCCGGCCGAGGTCGATGCCGAGCTGCGCAAGCGCGCCATCGGCAACGAGGACGTGGTGGAATGTCGCCCGGCCGACCTGCTGGCGCCCGAGCTGGCCAGTCTGCGCGCGAAGATCGGCGAGGAAGCGAAGTCGGAAGAGGACGTGCTGACCTATGCCATGTTCCCCGATGTCGGCATGGCCTTCCTGCAGCACCGCAATCGCGGCACGCTGAAACCGGAAGTGCTGCTGCCCCCCACCACCGGTGCGGCGGCCGTGGCCCCGGTGGCGCACGAATTCAAGATCACCGTGCATGGCGAGACCTATGACATTCACGTCACCGGCGTGAGCCCCGCCAGCGATACCGAGCGCCGCTTCTACATGACGGTGGATGGCGAGCCCGAAGAAATCACCCTGGAATCCGCCGGTGCCGCCGCTTCGACGGAAGTGCGACCGGGCCGTCGTCCCCGCGCTACCGGACCGGGGCATGTCACCGCCACCATGCCAGGCAATGTCGTGGACGTGCTGGTCAAGGAGGGTCAGAGCGTGGCCGCTGGCGATGCCGTGCTGGTCATCGAGGCCATGAAGATGGAAACCGAGATCAAGGCCGCCGTGGCAGGCACCGTGGCGGCGATCTATGTGAAGAAGGGCGACCGCATCACGCCGGCCGAGACCCTCGTCGATATCCGGCAGGGCTGAGCGGCGAGCGCGCCTGCGGGAGATTCTATGTCTCTGATCAACTGCCATGTCAGACTTTGATCAGCACTACCGGCCCACGGTCCTGCCCGACCACACCCCGGCCTGCGACCTGACTTCAACAAGGCATCAAAGTCTGCGCTTGTACGCGTCTGAGCGGGTCATACTCGCTCTGGTTGCGCATCAGTGCGAATGCCACTCGCGCCAGCTTGCGGGCCAGAGCTGTCAGCACCTGTACCGGTGCCATTCCGCGCACAATGTAGCGCTGATAGAACCCTTGCCATGCAGGTTTGCGTGCCCTGTGGGAGCGGGCCCTGCCCGCGAACATCTCATTGGCACACTGCCGGACTCCCGGTGTCGGGAAGACTCTCCGGGTTGTTCTGATCGCGGGCAGGGCCCGCTCCCACTGGGCCCGCTCCCACAGGGCCCTCTCCAACAGGGCCCTCTCCAACAGGCACTCCCGCATCAGGCCTGCGCCACCCTGCCATAACGGCTCACCGGCTGTTCCCAGTAGACGATATCCCGGCCCACCGCCGACGCCAGCGCAGCGAGGATGGCGGGCACGTCCGCCCGCTTCACCACCATCTCGTACTGCATGCGCTTGCGTTTGCCCGTGACCTGCTCGGCCACGCTCAGGCCCGCGTGCTGGCCGTGCCCGTAGACGGTGTACGACGAAAATCCCGCCACGTGTTCCTGCAGCAGCAGATAGTCCACCAGCGCCTCTTCCAGCGTCGGCGAAGTGTTCAAGACCAGCAGGCAGAGTTCCTGCGCCGGCGTGTCCATGTCAGAGCGACTCATCGTTCTTCTCCAGTCAGCGGGTCAATGGCCTTGTGGAAGGCCTTGTAGATGATCGGCAGCAGGAACAGCGTAAGCAGCGTGGAGCTGATCAGGCCGCTGATCACCACGATGGCCAGCGGGCGCTGGATCTCCGAGCCCGGCCCGGTGGCCAGCAGCAGCGGCACGAGGCCGAAGGCGCAGATCGAGGCCGTCATCATCACCGGGCGCAGACGGCGCTGGGCGCCCTCGGTCACTACCGTGAGAATGTCCAGCCCCTTTGCCCGCAGCTGATTGAAATAGGTCATCATCACCACGCCGTTCAGCACCGCGATACCCAGCAGGGCGATGAAGCCCACCGAGGCCGGCACCGAGAGGAACTCCCCTGTCACCCACAGGCCGATCAGGCCGCCCGTCAGTGCGAAGGGAATGTTCGACAGGATGATCAGTGTCTGCTTGATGGAATGGAACGTCAGGAACAGCAGCAGCGCGATGAGCGACAGCGCCAGCGGCACCACCAGCATCAGCCGGGCGGCTGCGCGCTGCTGGTTCTCGAACTCGCCGCCCCACTCCAGGCGATAGCCCTCGGGCATGTCGATGCTGGCGGCGATCTGCGCGCGGGCCTCGTCCACGAAGCCCACCAGGTCGCGCTCGGCCACGTCGGTGCGGATCACGCTGAAACGCTGGCCGGCCTCCCGGGAAATCAGGATCGGCCCTTCCACCCGCGCGATGCTCGCCACATCCGCCAGCGGGATCTGGCTGCCATCGGGCAGGTCGATGAAGCTGTCACGCAGCTGGGCCAGGCCGTCGCCCTCGATGCGCGGATAGCGCACCATCAGGGGAATGCGCGCGCTGCCTTCCATCACGCTGCCCACATGGATGCCCTCGATCTCGGCGCGCAGGCGCGTCTGCAGCGCCTCGGCGTCCAGTCCGAGGCGTCCGGCAAGGGTGCGGTCGACACCGATCTGCAGGTATTGCGCGCCTTCGTTGAGCGTGGCGATGGTGTCGATGGCGCCGGGGATGGCCTCCACCTGGGCGGCAATCTGCTGGGACAGGCTGTTCAGAGTGTCCAGATCCGGCCCGAACAGCTTGATCGCCACGTCACCACGCGAACCGGTGAGCATCTCCGACACCCGCATGTCGATGGGCTGGGTGAAGCCGTAATTGATGCCCACAAAGCGGTCCATCACTTCGCGCAGATGGTTCTCGATCTCGACCTTGGTCTCGCGCCACTCCGCGGGCGGGCGCAGGTGCAGGAACATGTCGGTCTCGTTCAGGCTCATCGGGTCGAGGCCCATCTCGTCCGAGCCACTGCGCGAAATCACGCGCAGCACTTCCGGCACCTCGGCCAGGATCGCCTGCTCGATTTCCAGAATGATGCGGCTGTTGGCTTGCAGGCTGATGGAGGGAAGGGTCTCGACCTGGATCAGCAGATCGCCCTCATCCATGGTGGGCATGAAGGTCTTGCCCACCAGCGGGAACACCACCACGCTGGCCCCCAGCAGGGCGGCGCCCAGGCCGAGCAACAGCGCCGGCCGTGCCAGCGCCTTCTTCAGCAGCGGCGCGTAGAGAGCCGCCAGTGTGCGGCTCAGCCACGGATCGACGTGGGAGTCGGCGCGCACGAGGAACGAGGCCACCACGGGAATCAGCGTCAGCGACAGCAGCAGCGAACCCAGCAGCGCGAACACGATGGTCAGGGTCACGGGGCCGAACAGCTTGCCCTCCAGGCCTTCCAGCGAGAGCAGGGGCAGGAACACGATCACGATGATGATGATGCCCGAGGTCACCGGGGCCGCCACGTCGCGCACGGCACGGTAGATCACGTGCAGCACCGGCAGGCGGCGTGGGCCGTCCTTCTGGTGCGCCATGGACGAGACCACGTTCTCGACGATGACGATGGAGGAATCCACCAGCATGCCGATGGCGATCACCAGGCCGCCCAGACTCATCAGATTGGCCGACATGGCCATGGACTCCATCATCAGGAAGGTGAACAGGGCGGACATCGGCAGGATGACGGCCACGCTCAGCGCGGCACGGACATTGCCCAGGAACAGGCCGAGCAGCACCACCACCAGCAGCACAGCCTCGATCAAGGCGCGCGACACGGTGCTGACGGCACTCTCGATCAGCACGGTGCGGTCGTAGAACACATGCAGTTCGGTGCCTTCGGGCAAGGACGACTGCAGCGCGTCGAGCCGCGCCTGCACGCCTTCCACCACGTCGCGGGAATTGGCGCCGCGCAGGCCGATGACCAGGCCCTGCACGGTCTCGGAGCCACCATCGGCCGTCACGGCGCCGTAGCGCTCCATGTTGCCGGCGGTGACAGTCGCCACTTCCGCCAGGGGCAGCGTGTCGCCCGCGGCATTGCGCACCCGGGTATTCGCCAGATCGGCCATCCCGGCAATGGCACCTTCGACGCGCACCAGGATGACTTCCTCGCCCTGATCGATGCGGCCTGCGCCGTCGTTGCGGTTGTTGGCGGCCAGGGCGTCGGCGATGTCCTGCAGACTCACGCCCAGCGCATTCATGGCCTCGCGGCGCGGCTGCACTTCATAGGTGCGCACGAAGCCGCCCAGGGCATTGACGTCGGCCACGCCCGGCACGGTGCGCAGGGCGGGGCGGATGGTCCAGTCCAGCAGGAAGCGCTTGTCGGCCAGCGTCATGTCCGGGTTGTCGATGGTGAACATGAACATCTCGCCCAGCGGCGTGCTGGTGGGCGCGAGTCCGCCGCTGATGCCGCCGGGCAGGCTGTCCCAGACATTGCCCAGACGCTCGGCCACCTGCTGACGCGCCCAGTAGATGTCCGTGCCATCCTCGAAGTCCAGGGTGATGGAGGTCAGGGCGTACTTGGAGATCGAGCGCAGCATGGTCTGCTGCGGAATGCCCAGCAGCTCGACTTCCACCGGCTGCGTGATCAGGGACTCCACTTCCTCCGGCGTCATGCCGGGCGACTTGATGATGATCTTCACCTGAGTCGGCGAGATCTCCGGAAAGGCGTCAATCGGGATGTTGAGCAGGGCGTTGCCGCCGAAGCCCAGCAGGAGCAGGGAGAGCAGGATCACCAGCAGCCGCTGGCTCAGAGACGCCTGGATCAGCGAAGCCAGCATCATTCACCCCCGCCCAGGCCGAGCTGAATGCCCTTGAGCACGGCGGTGCCCTGGATGGCGACTTCCTCGCCGGCGCGCAGGCCCTCCAGTGCCAGATAATCCGCGCCGATGGGACGCAGGCTGAGCGTGCGGGCCTCCACGCCGGAGGCAGTGCGCACATAGACGGTGGTCAGGCTGCCGCTGTGCACCACGGCGCGTTCGGGCACCAGGATGCCGGGCGCCGAGGGGGGCAGCACCAGCGCGACGATCTGGCCGGTGCCGAGACTGGTCGGGCCATCGAATTCGGCCAGCAGCTCGATGGTCTGGTTGCTGCTGTCGATCACGGAATCCATCTGCCGCAGCGTCAGGGTGTCGCTGGTACCGGCGACGCTCAGACGCTGTCCGAGGCTCAGATCCTGCGCCACGCGAGCCGGGACATGGGCGCTGAGCCAGCGCTGGGTGCCGGCATTCAAGGTGGCGACGGTCTCGCCGGCAGACACGAAGTCACCGGCGGTATGCAGGCGCTGACTCAGGACACCGGCTTCGGGGGCCAGCAGATAGAACTCGCCCAGGCCCTGGCTGCGTTCGCGCAGGGCCTGCAGGCGAGCGGCATCGAAACCGCCCTGGCCGAGCTGGGCGCGCGCGCTGCGCTCGTTGAAGGCGGCCTGCTGCTGCGCGAGGCGTGTCTGGTTCAGACGCTGCTCGGCGATCACCCCCTGGGCAAACAGGGTCTCGTCCCTCTGCAGGGCCAGGTCGGCACTCTCCAGGGCTGTCACGGCGCCGATCCAGGCGTCCTGCAAGGGCAGGATCTCCTGGCTGCGCACGGTGGCCAGCAAGGTGCCTGCGGCGACACTGTCTCCCGCCACGGCATGCCAGCGGCTCAGCGTGCCGCTCCACAGACTGCTGACCATGGCGGCAGAATCCGGCGAATTCACGACCGTGGCGGCGAAGCGCGCCCCGGTGCTGGTGTCGGTGGGCTGCACCGCTGTGAAGACCACGCCCATGCGGACGATGTCCTCGGGGCTGATGGCCACGGGTTCCTGGGCCTGCAGCTGGGCGCACAGCGCCAGGGCGAGCGGGGCCAGCACGGTGCTGGCCAGGCGGAAATGAACAGGGTGCGTCATGGCAGTACTCCAAGGATCTGGTTGAATTCAGCGATCAGGCGCGCGTGGCGCAGGGTATTGGTCTCGAGTTCGCGGGCACTCTGGCGGGTCTGCTGCAGGGCGATCACGACCTGGCTGATGTCGGTCTCGCCGGCCTCGAAGGCGGCCCGGGCCATCTCCCATTGGCGCCGGGCCAGCCGGGCCTGCTCCTCGCTCAGCGGCAGGGATTCGGCCAGCACGAAGAGTTCGTGCTCCACTTCGTGCAGCTGCAGGTCGAGGGCGCGTCGCGCCGTGGTGTGGCGCACCTCGGCATCCACCTTGCTGCGACGCTGGGCGCTGGTAGCCGCGTTGACGTGGGCGCGGCCGCCCAGCGGGATGTTCAGGGACACCGCCAGGGCGTCCTCGTAGTCGGCAAACAGGCCGGCGCGCTGGCGCCGGGTGCCCACGGCCAGGGTGGGAGCGCCGCGGGCGTCCGCCGCGGCCTTGTCGATCTCGGCATCCGCCACCGCGACATCGGCACGCAGCAGGCGCAGCAAGGGGTGGGAGTCGGGCACAGAGCTCTGCGTGGAGAGGACTTCCTGCGGCAGACTGGCCGGACGTACCTGCAGGCCGGTCAGCGTGGCATAGACGCGTTCGGCATCCACGCGTCCGGCCTCGGCCGTCAACTCGTTGCGGCGCTGGCTCAGCAGCAGGGCGCGGGCCTGCAACAGTTCACGCTCGGCAATCTCGCCGGCGGCGAAGCGCAGCTCGGCAATCCGCACCAGTTCCTGCGTATCGGCTGTGGCCAGTTGTTCGGCCGCCAGCACCGCATCGGCTTCGGCCATGTTCGCCAGCGCCGTGCGCAGCTGGCCGGCGATATCCAGGGTGAAGGCGTCCTCCCAGGCGGCATACTGCGCCTCGAACTGTGCCCCGCGCGCCTGCATGGCGCGGCGTTCACCCGGTCGCCACAACGGCACGTGCACGCCCCAGGTCAGCTCGCGCTGGCCAAGATCGTTGAGCAGGCGATCGTCGATGGCGTCCAGCTGCACACTTGGGCGGCCGGCAAGCCAGCTCTCGCCCAGGGCGTTCAGGTCCCGGACTTGGGCTTCGCGGGCCGGGCCTTCCGGGGCGTTGGGGGCATGGCCCAGGGTCTGTTCCAGCAGGGCGCTGACGCTCAGCGTCGGGTCGGTGGCCAGGGGGGCATGGTCGAGCTCCTGCGCGCCCAGACCCGGCAGCACGAAGAGTGAGGTGAGCCCGGCCAGGGTGACCAGCCGGCGAAGTCGTGATCGGTGCACGGTGCAAACTCTCTTTGATCGGTGGAAGGGATGGCGACAGACTAGGCCATGGGGTGTGAAAATTTTGTCAATGCGCCGCATTCACGTTTTTTTGACATGCCGCGCGCGACACTGATCCCGTCAGGTGCGTGTGCAAGGAGCCGCCCGTGAAGATTCTGGTGATCGAAGACAACCGCGACATTGCCGCCAACATCGCGGACTACCTGGAGCCGCGCGGCCACGTGCTGGACTTCGCGGCCACCGGCCCGCACGGCCTGCAGCTGGCCCTGCAGGAACCTCATGACGCGATCGTGCTCGACGTGAATCTGCCGGGGCTCGACGGCATGACGCTGTGCCGGCGCCTGCGCGGCGAAGGGCGCAATGCTGTGCCCGTGCTGATGCTCACTGCCCGCGATCAGCTGGAGGACAAGCTGGAAGGTTTCGCGGCCGGCGTCGATGACTATCTGGTCAAGCCCTTTTCGGTGAAGGAGCTGGAAGTGCGTCTGCAGGCCCTGCAGCGTCGGGGCCGGGCGTCGAGCTCGCAGGCGCTGGTGGTGGCCGATCTGCGCTACGACCCGCAGACCCTGGTCGCCACCCGCGCAGGTCAGACCCTCGAGCTCAACCCGATGCAGCGGCGCCTGCTGGAGCTGCTGATGAACCATACCCACCGCGTGGTGAGCCGCGAGGAGCTGGAGCGCCACATCTGGGGCGATGCCCTGCCGGACAAGGACGTGCTGCGCACCCACATCTACACGCTGCGCACGATCATCGACAAACCGTTCCCGCACAAGCTGCTGCAGACCGTGCACGGCACCGGCTACCGTCTCGCGCTGACAGAGGAGGGCGCCTGATGCGAAGAACCACGCTCAAGTTCCGGATTCTGGTGGCCCTGGTGCTGATCGTCAGCGTGACCAGTCTGATGTTTGCCGGGGGGGTGCTGCTGATCAAGTCGCGCCTGGAAGCCACCATCTTCGGCGAGATGGTGGCCGAACAGATGCAGGTGCTGAGCGGGCAACTGGATGCAGGCACCTACCATGGTGATGCGCTGTTCAAGGGCTGGAGCTTCTACTTCGGTGACGCGGTCAATGCCTTGCCCGAGGCCGTGACCACGCTGGCGCCCGGCTCGCACCACAGCGTGGTGGTGGGCGATCTGCGCTACCAGATCGAGGCAGGTGCCTGGAACGGCGGTCCGGCCTATCTGCTGTACGACGTCACCGAATGGGAACAGCAGGAACACGATGTGCTGCTGATGCTGCTCTATGGCCTGCTGCTGGTGCTGATCGTCGCAATTGTCATGGGCATGAGTGCCACCCGCGCCATCCTGGCGCCGGTGCAGAAGCTCTCGCGACGCCTGACGCAGATCGAGCCGGGACAGACCAGCCTGCGCATTGCCGAAGACTATGCCGGCACCGAGATCGGACAGATCGCGGCGTCCTTCGACAAGTACCAGGAGCGGCTGGAGAAGTTCGTCGAGCGCGAGCGCTCCTTCACGGCTGCGGCCAGTCACGAGCTGCGCACGCCGCTGGCAGTGATGATGGGCGCCATCGATGTGCTGGGCAGCAGCGCACAGACGCCGGCCTCGCAGCGGGCACTGGAGCGCATCAGCCGCGCCTGCGGCGAGATGCTGGCCTTCATCGAGGCGACGCTGCTGTTGTCGCGGGAGGAAAGCAGTCCGATCGATCAAGGCAATCCGGCCGATGTGGAGCAGCTGGTGGAGCGCTGCCTGGAGGACCAGAGCGCTCTCATTGCCGATCATGGTCTGGAGATCCTGCGCGACTACGACGGCGCGCCGCTGCTGCATCAACCGGCGAGCCTGGTGCAGATCACCATCAGCAATCTGTTGCGCAATGCCATCGAGCACACCCGCGAGGGGCGCATCGAGATCGTGCTGCGCGAGAATCTTCTGGCCATTCGCGACACGGGCGAGGGCATTCCTGCCGACAAGCTGGCGCTGGTGTTCGAGCGCAGCTACACCACCAAGCAGGGGGGCACGGGTCTGGGCCTGAACCTGGTGCGCCGCATCGGTGACCGCATGCACTGGCAGATCACGCTGGAGAGTGTGCTCGGCGAGGGCACGGTGGCCACCGTGCGTTTTCGCGACTGAGCGCGCTGCGACACTGTGCCACATGGCGCTTTGTGGGGATCTGCGTAGCATCTGCAGTGTCGAGAAGCGAAACGAACGGTTCGCAATGCGGCACCAGTGATCCTTGTATAAGTACTCTTGAGCCCGATGGGTGACTCCATCCAATCGGGTTTTTTTATGCCTGCGGGGGTGGAGGTCAACGCTGGCTG
>JBEDFR010000167.1:0-2578 GCA_041175045.1 Pseudomonadota bacterium
TGATCACATCGGAAGAAATCATCCGCCGCTTCGTGGTGTTCGTCGACAACGTGGCTGAAGGCAATCTGCCCCAGCTCGACTACCCGGTGCGTCGTTTGCAGCAGCAGCCGGCCGTGCGTGAGGTGGACACCAATCTCTACGAGATGCAGACAGTTTCCTATCAGCGCTACACGGCGCTGGTCGACGGTCTCGTTGCCGTAAGCCCCGATCTGGCAGTGCCGATCTACCGTCTGGTGAAGCCGCTGCTGCAGCAAGCCTATGCCGAGATCGGCTACCCCAACCGCGACTTCGACGCCACACTGCTGCGCGCCATCGACACGGTGCTCAATGCCCGTACGGCCGAAGGGCCGTTCCAGCTGGTCAAGCCGCGAGTGATGTATCTCTTCGCCGACTCGACGCTGGAAAGCTACTCCCCGGTAGAGAAGCAGCTGCTGCGCATGGGGCCGCAGAACGCCGAAAAGCTCAAACTGGCGCTGACGCAGTATCGCGACCGCCTGGCGGCACGCTGAGGCACAGGCCGCGGACCAGGGAAGGCCCTTCGCGGCCCGGGCAGCGCATGTCATGACCAACTCCCCCGAGCAAGTGCTGAAGGACGTCTTCGGCTACGAGCAGTTTCGCGGGCCCCAGCGCGCCATCATCGATGAGCTGCTGGTCGGCCGCCACGCCCTGGTGCTGATGCCCACGGGCGGCGGCAAGTCACTCTGCTATCAGATACCCTCCCTGCTGCGCCCGGGCGTCGGCATCGTCATCTCCCCCCTCATCGCCCTCATGCAGGATCAGGTCGATGCCCTGCGCGAGCTGGGGGTCAGGGCCAGTTTCCTGAATTCCTCCCTGAGTGCGGAGGCGCAGCGTGAGGTAATGCAGGCGCTGCGCAGCGGGGCGCTGGACATGCTCTATGTGGCGCCGGAGCGGCTGACCCAGCCGGCCACGCTCGACCTGCTGCGCAGTGTGGAGATCGCCCTGTTCGCCATCGACGAGGCGCATTGCGTGTCCCAGTGGGGCCACGACTTCCGCGCCGACTATCTGCAGCTCTCGCTGTTGCAGGAACAATTTCCCCACGTGCCGCGCATCGCCCTGACAGCCACGGCCGATGCCAATACTCGCGACGAGATTGTGGCCCGCCTCGGGCTGAGCGACTCGCGTCACTTCGTCAGCGGCTTCGATCGACCGAACATCCAGTACCGCATCACCCAGAAGCAGAATCCCCGGCAACAGCTGCTGCGCTTTCTGCGTCGCGAGCACGAGAAGGACGCCGGCATCGTCTATTGCCTCTCGCGCAAGAAGGTCGATGACACCGCCGCCTGGCTGGTCGAGCAGGGTTTCGACGCCGTGCCCTATCACGCCGGGCTGACGGCCGAGCAACGGCAGCGGCATCAGCAGCGCTTCCTGCGTGAGGACGGCGTCATCGTGGTAGCGACCATCGCTTTCGGCATGGGTATCGACAAGCCGGATGTGCGCTTCATCGTGCATCTGGATCTGCCCAGGAGCCTGGAGGCCTACTATCAGGAGACTGGCCGCGCGGGCCGTGACGGCGAACCGGCCACGGCCTGGATGGTCTACGGCCTGCAGGATGTGATCATGCTGCGGCAGATGATGGATGCCTCCCAGGGCAGCGAGAGCTTCAAGCGCATCGAGCGCGCGCGGCTCGATGCCATGCTGGGGCTGTGCGAGATCAGCAGCTGCCGACGCCAGGCGTTGCTGCACTATTTCGGCGAACAGGCGCCGGAATACTGCGGCCACTGCGATGCCTGTCTCACGCCGGCCCCGACCTGGGATGGCACCGAGGCCGCGCGCAAGGCGCTGTCCTGTGTCTACCGCACCGGGCAGCGCTTCGGGGTGAACTACCTGATCGACGTGCTGCAGGGGGCCGAGTCCGACAAGATCTACCAGAACGCGCATCAGCACCTGTCCACCTATGGCATCGGCCGGGAGCTGACAGCCAATGCCTGGCGCTCGGTGTTCCGCCAGCTGGTGGCCCGCGGCTATCTGAACGTGGACCACACCAGCTATGGCGGCCTGTCTCTGGCCGAGAAGGCGCGTGGCCTGCTCAAGGGCGAGGCGCGCATCGACCTGCGGGTCGACGTGCAGGAGGTGTTGGCAAAGCCGCAGAAGAAGGCGCGCGGTGCAGCGCAAGTGGGCGATGCCGACCGCCTGCTGTGGGACGCCCTGCGCGAATGCCGCCGGCGGCTGGCCGAGGAAAAGGACGTGCCGCCCTATGTCATCTTCCACGACGCCAGCCTGATGGACATGGTGCATTACCGGCCACTGACTCCGCAGCAGTTCCTTGACATCAGCGGAGTGGGGCAGAGCAAGCTGGAGAAGTACGGCGCCGCCTTCCTGCAGGTGATCCGCGAGCACGAATCCGCGCATTGACCCCCAGAAACGGGTGGGAGCCTGCTTGCAGGCGAACCATGCCAATCGAGTGGCACTGGATCAGGCACCGGCCGTCGGGCTCGCCGTTCAGCGACATAAGAGACCCGCACCGAGTGAGCCAGGAGACCGAGGCTCCTGGCGATGCGAGGGCACCCGGGAGGGGTGCGGGTCAGTCGCAGAACGGCGAGCCCGACGGCCGGTGCCG
>JBEDFR010000168.1:0-8506 GCA_041175045.1 Pseudomonadota bacterium
GCTTTGGCGAGGTCGCCGGAATATTTGATGCCGCCGTCGGCGATGACGGGAATGTCGGCCTTATGGCCGGCCTCCGCCGCATCCATGATCGCGGTGAGCTGCGGCACGCCCACGCCCGCCACGATGCGCGTGGTGCAGATGGAGCCCGGGCCGATGCCGACCTTCACGGCATCGGCGCCGGCTTCGACCAGGTCCTTGGCGGCCTCGGCGGTGGCGATATTGCCGCCGATCACGGGAATATGCGGGTAAAGACCCTTGATGCGACGCACCTGATCGAGCACGCCCTGGCTATGGCCATGGGCGGTGTCAACCACGATGACGTCCACACCGGCTTCGACAATCGCGGCGACACGTGCCGGCGTATCCGGCCCGGTGCCCACGGCAGCGGCCACGCGCAAACGACCGTACTGATCCTTGCAGGCATTCGGATAATCTTCCGACTTGCGGATGTCCTTCAGCGTGATCAGGCCGCGCAGTTCGAAGGCGTCATTGACCACGAGAATCTTTTCGATGCGGTGCGTATGCAGCAGGTCCTTCACTTCCTGATGGGTGAAGTTCTCCCTCACTGTCACCAGATCCTGCTTTGGCGTCATGATGGCGGAAACGGGTGCCTCGTAATTGGTTTCGAATCGCACGTCGCGGCTGGTAACGATGCCGACCAGATTCGAACCGTCCACCACTGGCATGCCGGAGATGTCGTTCTCGCGCATCAGGGCGACGAGTTCACGGATGGTGGCGGTTGGCGCGATGGTAATCGGATCCTTCACCACGCCGCTCTCGTATTTCTTGACCAGTCGCACTTCGCGGGCCTGTTGCTCGATGGTCATGCTCTTGTGAATCACGCCCAGACCGCCTTCCTGCGCCATCGCAATCGCGAGTCGAGACTCGGTGACTGTGTCCATGGCAGCGGAAATCAGGGGGATGTTCAGAGAGATTGACGCGGTCAGTTGCGTCTTGAGACTGACCATTTTGGGGAGCACGGTGGAGTGTGCCGGCACAAGGAGAACGTCATCGAATGTCAAAGCTTCTTCAGCAATGCGCAACATAAGATTTCCACGTATTTACAAAAACGCGAGTATACCCACCTCATTTCCGGCTGTACACCTGCAGTTGCAGAGAGTGGAACAGCGCAAAGCGCCCGGATTTCGCCACCGGTTCGAAGCCGTTGCGAGCCATTTCGGCGTGCAGTTCACGCGCTGACACACTGTATTGCTTGATCGGCTTTCCCGTCAGCAGCAGGCGCAGGCGACGTCGCATCGAGGTGACCGAGAGCGGCGAGATGCGGGACACAAGAACATGGCGCGCACTGACCCGACACAATTCATCGAGCAGGCGCGCACGCAAGTCAGGACTCTCGAAATGATGCAGCAAGCGAAAGCACAGCGTGGCATCGAAAGAGCGATCGGCATACGGCAGCGCGAAGAGATCATGACGCTCGAAGCGCACCTCCACGCCGGCCTCGGCAGCCAGTGATGCCGCCAGTTGCAGCGCCGCCTCGCCCAGGTCGACGCCCGTCACCTGCAGCCCCTTGCGGGCCAGCGCGATACTGGCTCGCCCCACCCCGCAGGGCGCATCGAGCAATGTGGATACCCCGTGCACATGACGCATCGCTTCGTCGATCATGGCCATTTCCTGCATATGCTTGGACTGCTTGCGCTGGTTGTAGGTGCGCGCCGATTCCACATCGGATTTGACGCGGGCGTAACTGATGTTGTCGCTCATGCGGAGAACTCCTGAGAAAAATCGGTCAGTACGGGAAAACGGCGCGACAGGCGCGCAATCACCCGCGGCGCCTGGTCGATGTAGGTCTGCAGCAAGGCATGCAGCAAGGCGGGCTCCAGCCATTGCGTGCGGCGCAGCAATTGCGTGAGATCAGTGCACGCGGCATCCGCCGCGAACAGGCGCCTGCGGGCACGCTCGAAATCGATCAATTGCAGACGTCCCTGTTCCAGATCCACGAACATGTGCTTGGGAAACAAGGCGCCGTGCTGCCAGCCGCTGGCGTGCAGCGCGAACAAGGCTCGCCCGATGGCAGTCAGCGCGGCGCGCACTGACTGCAGATCGTCGGGGCGACTCTCGTAGCTGGCCAGAGTCTGCCAGTCAATTTTCCGCGTCAGCAGCAAGGCGCGCTGCCTGCGGCCCGCACAAGAGAGACCAAAAGCCTGCAATTCCACAGACGGCCACTGCTGCTGCAGACCGAGTCGCAGCGCATCGATCTCGTAGCGAAAAGTGGGCGCTCCGACAGGATGGCGCCAGGAGTACCGCATCTGCTGCTCCTGCCGCTTCAGATACCAGCAACCCGTGGCGCCATCCTGCTGTGGCAGCGCCAGTTCACTCACACCACTCCAGCCGCCGCGACGCTGGTTGATCGGCTCGACGAACTCGCGCGGCAACTCCCACATCGCTTCGAAGCTGTCCAGGCCGACGCGCTCCAGCAGGCGCAGCAATTCGCCATGGCGAACCTGCAGTGGCTGGCATGTTCGAGTCAAAGGCAGCGTCTGCAGAAAATGCATGGCAGACTCCTAGTGGTAGAAACGGGACAGCTCGCGCGCAAACAGTCCCAAGGCGTCGCGATAGGAGCCATCGACACTGACCAGCGCCACCGGCTCGTCCTGCAGAGTGGTGATGCCGTCATCCAGTGCCGCGCCCTTCTTGCTGAATACCATCTTCACTTCGGGCGTGATCAGTGTGTTGCCGTGCCAGTCGCTGGCCACGGTGAAATCGCGTGCGTATTGCGGCGACAGCAGGTCGCTGCCATAGCTGTAGGTGGCCGGGTCCAGATCCACACCGAGGGCGGCGAGCACGGTGGCCGGCAAGTCAAGATGGCTGGTCATGCGGGCCACCTCGGCCGCTGCCTGTCCAGGCACATGTACCAGCAAGGGCACTCGAATCTGCTGCTGACTGAAGGTCGAGTTGTGGCCCCAGCGCCCGTTCTCCATGAACTCTTCGCCATGGTCCCCGGTGACGATCACGATAGTGCTTTCAAGCAATCCCTGCTCCTGGAGAGTCTCGAACACGCGGGCGAGCTGGCTGTCCAGATGATGCACGGCGTTGGTGTAGCGGGCCCGGATGCGCTGGATATCCCGTTCGATGTCCACCGTGAGGTAATTGAAGTCATCGATATAGTCCGGCTCGATGACGCTGTCCTGCGGGAAGTAGTAATTGGCGTGGGCGGACTCGAAGAACATGAAACTGAAGAACGGCGCGTCAGCGTTCTGGATGAAGTCGAGCATCCGCGTCACATTGCGCCTGTCCCGCTCCCAGCCATCCCCGTCCGTGTCCGAAAGCAGCTCAGAGGCGGGGAAGCCCGCAAAGACGGTCTGATCGAATTCCGGGTAGGAGAAACGCGAGCTCGTCCAGCCCCTCATGGCGTAAGCGTTGTTGCGCAGCAACTCCATCAGCAGCGGCTGTCGTCGGGCGCTGAGGAAATCGAACCAGTAGCTGCCGTAAAGTCCGTAGAACTGCGAGAACATCCCCATGCGGGTGCCATTGCCACCGCTGTAGTGCTGCAGGAAGTTCTGCGCCTGCGCGGCAAAGGCACTGGTCTGCGGCATGATCCGGGGCGTGAGGGAATCGGCACGCCAGGATTCCGCCACCAGCCAAACGATGTTCAGCGGGCGCTCGAGAGGGACCGAGGGAGCAGCGGGGTAATCGAGACTGCCGGACGTGCCCGCCAGATCACTGACATCCTGCTCCTCGCGATCTCTGGTGAATCCCGCTCGCTCCAGCAAGCTGCCTGCCGTGACTGGCACATACCAGATCAGGCGATCCGCCGTGGCCAGGATGCTGCGCTCGTGGCGAAACTCCGACCAGGCATACCAGAGAGCCTGCGTGAGCAGCAGCACGCTGAACAGCGGCAGCCAACGCCAGCGCCCGCGCGGCAGCAGTCGTTCCAGCGGCAACAGACGCACGGCAAGCACTAGCAGCACCGCAATGCCGAGCACCAGCATGGCCAGCGCCACATTCGTCGACGTGGAAACGCCCATGGCCTCGACCCCGCCCGGCGTAAGCAGCAGATTGAGCACGAAGTAGTTGAAGTAGAAGCCGAACATCTGCTGCAACTTGTAGTTGGCCAGCAGGAACAGCAGCGTCAGCAGGGCCGCGATGTGGACGACCGCTGCCAACAGCGGGGACGCCCGCCCGCGCCTTACGCCCCTGGCGTAGAGGGCCTGCAGCAGGAGCACGGGGCTGGACAGCAGCACCGTCTGCACCAGCGCGGCAATGAGCAGAAACACGGCAGCGCCCGGCCCTGCCACCGCGGGGGCAGCCAACACAACAAGAACGCTGACGGTGCACAGCAGCGTCAACAGCACACTGCGAAGTGGCGCGATAACAGGCATGGCAACGAAATCCTGGCGGGCAGGCGCGATGAATTTCGTGGCAGTCTAGAAAGGCCAGATTAAGCGGACATTAAGAGCCGATCAGAACTCGTACTCCAGCAGGAAGCGGAAGGTGTAATCAGGGGTAGTGTCGTTCAGGGGCAGGATCAGCCCGGTTTCCCAGGCCCACTTCGCTGTGCCGCCAGTACGCACAAGACCGGTCAGGACCGGGCCGATGCCGCGGGTGAACTGGTCGGCATAGAGCTCTACGCCGGGCTCCAGGGTCTCGCGCAGACGATAGCGCCATTGCGCCGACACGTAGGTCTCGAATTCGTTGTCGATATCCGAGCCGTATTCATACTCCAGCCCCAGGTTGAGCGTGCCCACCCAGGGGCCCCATTGCCGGCTGGTCAGCACGGCCACAGCGGCTTCCGAGATGCTTTCGCTGCGTTCCCGCTCGAACTCGAACAGCAGGCCCCAGTCTGCCGCGTACTGGCCCTGTTCGGTGAGCTGCACCTTGACCTCGGCTTCGTAGCCCTCCAGCCGCAGACCGCTGCCGGGCTGCTTTTCGGCCAGCAGATAGGCCTCGGCGAAGACGCGCTCGCTGAGGGAGCGGCCGTAGCCGATGCGCTGACGCAGGATGTCCGACTCCAGCGGGTCCGGGTCCGTCTGATACAGCGTGCGAAACTCCAGCTCCCGCTCCAGCGGCTGCACGTAAGGGTCGTAGACGCGCCCGACTCCATTGTGCTGAAACTCCACGTCGGCGGCCGCCGGGATCGCACAGCTCCCCCACACTGCCAGCACAATGACCCCTCTGCAGGGCGCCTGCACCCTGATGTTGACCCACCTCATGTCGATGTCTCCCGTTTCCTTGCCGCCTGCAGGCATGCCAGCAGGATGGCCACCAGACAGGCCAGCACGGCCGCCAGATACAGACTCAGCTGCACCCCGGTCGGAGTCGCCTCGTATCCGAATGCCGCCTGGAGCATTTCGCCGGTAAGGGAGGATTCCATCACCAGCGCACTGCTGTCCCACAGGGGCTGCTGCCCCGGCAGCAGGTCTGCCTGCTCCAGATTGTAAGTAGCCTGCATGACCATGCCGCCACTGGTCATGGTGGCAATGCCTGCACAGGTCCACAGGCAGGCACGCCGCGAGAGCGCCCGCAGTCCGTAGTAAAGGAAGGTCCCGAAGCTGAGTCCTATGCCGGTGCCGATCACTGCGCCTGACATGATGGAGGCCATCTGCCCGGCCTGTACGCCAAAGGCGTAGACATAGAGATAGACCTCCGCGCCTTCACGCGCGATGGACAGGGCCGCGGCCAGAAGACACAAGGCCAGGACGGCCCTCGAAGGTCGGCCAGAGGTCAGCCTCAGCGCCTGCGACGCAATCAGGTAGACGTGCAGGACCAGCGCCATGGCCACGCTCAGCAGCATGAGCGCGCTGATGATTTCCTGTCCAAGCCCGTCAAAGAGCATGGAGATCGGGTCGAGGAACGCCGCGTACGAATAGGCGCCCGCCACCCCCAGTGCCAGACCAACCGGCAGCCAGCGCAGACGATGCCCCAAGGCCACCGACGATGCCATGAGCATGCAGATCAAAAGCACCCCTTCCAGCACCTCGCGCAGCACGATGATGACGGCACTGATCATGCGGCGACTCCTTGCCCGTATTGACCTGCAATGCGCTTATTCAACGATGACCTTGCCTTGCGCGGTGCGCGGATTGAACTCGCCGAAGAAGGGATACTCGCCCGGGGCCAGCGGACCGATGAAGACGATGCCCTGGCTGTTGCCGACGATCACCTTCTCGCGGTTCAGCTCGTAGCTCTCGAACTCCTCGGGGGTGGCATCGAGATTGCGGATGATGAGCTTGACCTTGGTATTGGCAGGAATCCGCACCTCGGCCGGGTAGAAAAGATGCTCGCGGATCTGAATCTCCACCTCCGGCGTCTGCGCCAGCGCAGTCGGGCCTGCCCCGCAGGCCAGCAGCAGCGCAAGGGCCGCGCACCAGGGCGCCGCAGGGCGTGGTCTGCCTGTGTCTGAACGTGTCACGCTGCCTCCTCTGGCATGCCTGCAATAGTGCCACCTCTGGCGGCCGGAAAGTGCACCAGCACCAGCAGTCCGCCCAGGTCGGAACTGCCAAGTTCGATACCGGCATGGTGCATGTCGACGATGTGTTTGACGATGGCCAGGCCCAGCCCGGAGCCGCTGACGCCCGAATCGTGCTGATCGCCATGCAGGCGGTAGAAGCGATCGAAGACGCGCTCGCGGTACTGCTCGGGAATGCCGGGGCCGGAGTCCTCCATGCTGCAGCGCACACCGTGTGCGTCTGCTGCCACGCGCAGCCGTAGCCGCCCCCCTTCCGGGGTGTACTTGCTGGCATTGGCCAGCAGATTGTGCAACAGCGAACGCAGAGCTGTCGCGTCCCCCAGCACGGTGCAGCACGCCCCTTCCAGCTCGAATTCCTGTCTGCGCTGCAGGATCTGGTCGAAATCCTGACTGATGACTTCCTGGGCGAGCGCATGCAGGTCCAACGGCTGGAAGCGGGTCGCATACTCATTCGGCGCCGTGCGGTTGAGCTCCAGAATCTGCTCGACCAGATGCCCCATGGCATCGATGCCCTCGCGCAGCTCGCGGGCGCTGGCCCGGGCCGCGGGCGCCTGCAATTCCTGCAGCAGATTGTGCACCTGCACCTTGAGAATGCTGATCGGCGTGCGCAGCTCGTGGGCGGCATCGGCGGCGAAGCGTTTCTCGCGTTCGAACGAGCCCTGCAGCCGGCGCAACAGGTCATTGATGGATCGGCTCAGCTGCGTCAGCTCACGCGGCACTTGATCCAGTCGCACCGGACTCAGATCGCTGGCCTCCCGGGTCTGGACCTGTCGCGCCAGGGTCTGCAACGGCCGCAGCCCGAAACTGACGAACAGCCAGATCAGCGCAGCGGCAAGAGGCACGCTGACAATGGTCGGCACCACGGCGTCCAGGATGATGCCCTCCGCCAGATCGTAGCGGATGTCGATGCGCTGAGCCGTCAACACCCAGTGCGACTGCTGCTCATCCAGGATGACCAGCACCCGCCAGCGATAGCCGCCGAAATTGACCTCGCGAAAGCCGACCTCGAAGGGGCTCATTGGCACGACCGGCGCCAACACCGAGCGCAGGATCATCCCGCCCTGTTCCGTGAAGATCTGGTAGGCAATCTGCATCTCGTCGCCCAGCTCAGGATTCGCCACATTCGGCAGCACCAGGTCCTGCACCACCCGTCCCCCGCCACTCAAGGCGGAAGGATTGAGCAGACTGAGCATCTTGGCGTGCTCGAGCAATTGCTGGTCGAACAGCAGCTCGGCCTCGACCATGCTCTCGCGATAGCCACGGATGGCCGACATGAAACTGACCAGCAGGATGAGCGCGCTCACGCTGAGCGTGAGGAAGATCCGGATCGAGGTCATGACAGGGAATGCTCGGCGCTCAGGGGACACCTCCGCCTTTCTTCACGACATAGCCCAGTCCGCGCACGGTCTGGATGAACCCGGCCGGCAGTTTCTTGCGCAGATTGTGAATGTGGACTTCGACGGAATTGCTGCTGACCTCCTCGCCCCAGCCGTAGAGCTTGCTGTCCAGCATGTCCCGGGTCTGCACCTTGTTGGCGCTCTCCATCAGGGCCTTGAGCAGCATGTACTCGCGGCGCGACAGCGTGAGTGGCTCGCCGGCCACCGACACCTCGAGACTCTGGGTGTCGAGTGCCACCTCGTCGATCACGATGCTGGCACTCTTCACGCTGCCCAGCCGGCGCTCCAGCGCTCGCAGCCGGGCCAGCAGTTCGTCCATCTCGAAGGGCTTGGCAAGGTAGTCATCGGCGCCATTGTCAAGGCCGGCTACCTTGTCCTGGGTCTTGTCGCGGGCGGTCAGAATGAGCACGGGATTGGTGAACTGCGCACGGCGTGCGCCGCGCAGAACCTCCAGACCATCCATGCCAGGAAGCCCGAGATCCAGCACCAGGATGTCCGGCTTCGCGGACTTGAGGGCAGACAGCGCCTGATCGCCTCGACTGACGTGATTCACGCTGAAGCCGGCCGTGCGCAGGGCCTTCGCCACGGCCGCCGCCAGCATCGCGTTGTCTTCCACCAGCATGACTTGCATTCGGGTTCCTGTGCCTCAGCGCATCTGCGCGAGCATCTTCTCGATTTCCTG
>JBEDFR010000169.1:0-14927 GCA_041175045.1 Pseudomonadota bacterium
TTCAAGGACATTCGCACAACACAGAGTTCACTGGAGGAAATCTTCGTGAAGCTGGTGGAGGAAGCACGATGAACTGGTACGCCATCAAGGCCATCTACAAATTCGAGATGGCGCGTACACGCCGCACGCTTCTGCAGAGCATCGTGGCGCCGGTCATCTCCACGTCGTTGTACTTCGTGGTGTTCGGCGCCGCCATCGGCGGGCGCATACAGGAAGTGGAAGGAGTGAGTTATGGCGCCTTCATCGTGCCGGGCCTCATCATGCTTTCGCTGCTCACCAACAGCATTTCGAACGCATCCTTTGGTATCTACTTTCCAAAGTTCAGCGGCACTATCTACGAGCTGCTCTCTGCCCCCGTGTCCCTGTTCGAGGCCGTGCTGGGCTATGTCGGCGCAGCTGCCAGCAAGTCACTGATCCTTGGAACGATCATACTGGCTACCTCGGCTCTGTTCGTGCCGCTGCAGATTGCTCATCCCTTCGTGATGATCCTGTTCCTGCTGTTGACCTGCATCACCTTCAGTCTGTTCGGTTTCATCATCGGCATCTGGGCGGACAATTTCGAGAAGCTGCAGTTGATTCCCATGCTGATCGTGACACCGCTGGTGTTTCTCGGCGGTAGCTTCTATTCGGCCAGTATGCTGTCGCCGTTCTGGCAGACAGTCACGCTGTTCAACCCAGTGCTCTACTTGATCAGCGGCTTTCGCTGGAGTTTCTATGAACTGGCGGATGTCAGCATCGGCGTGAGTCTGGGAATGATCCTGGCGTTCCTGTTGGCCTGCATAAGCACTGTCTGGTGGATATTCAAGACCGGTTATCACATCAAGAAATAGCGGCAGGTATAACGCCATGACAACAAGCAGTTTCCTCGGTCAGAATATTGGCAATATCGCGGCAGTGCTGTGGTTTCTGCTGTGCTTCCGCGGCTATTTTCTCTTTACGGCAAGGCGCAGTCACAACACGCCGACACTGGCGTTTGCCATGCATCGCCATCGCAAGCAGTGGATTCGCAAGGCGCTGCGCCGTGAGAACCGCATTGCCGACACCAACATCATCGCCAACCTCGAACGCAATGTGTCCTTCTTTGCCTCCACCACTCTGTTCATTCTCGCTGGTCTGATGACGGTGCTCGGCACTTCGTCGGAAACGGTGATCATGATGCTCAGCGAGATTCCCTTCTCCGATCAGAACTCGCGCGCGCAGTGGGAAGTGAAGGTGTTGTTGCTGATCTGTCTCTTCGTCTATGCCTTCTTCAAGTTCACCTGGGGGCTGCGTCAGTTCGGTCAGGTCTCGGTGATGCTCGGCGGAGTGCCGGAGCGCAGCGAGAATGCATCCGAGGCGGTCATTGAAAAGCACATTGAAACTATCTCCAAGATGGCCTCCAAAGCGGCCGGAAATTTCAACAACGGGTTGCGTACCTATTATTTCAGCATGGCAGTGCTGGGCTGGTTCGTGAACTTCTGGATTTTCATGCTGTTGTCGGCATGGGTGGTCGGCGTGCTGTACCGGCGCGAGTTCCGCTCCGATACGCTCGCCATCATGATGGACAACCTTCCCGACTGAAGTATTGTCGCTTTGGCGCTTGAGTCGACTGATCGACTGGTTTACTTTGACTACCTGACAATAACAATGAGTCCTCCCCCATGAGTCTCTACAGCGTCCTCAATCTTCTGGCCTTCGCTGGTCTGCTCTTCACTGTCTTCCGCGTCGGCCGCACGCAGTCATCTCTCTCGCGACGCGTGTTCACCGGCCTGCTTCTCGGTCTTGCCTTCGGTTTTGTCCTGCAATTGCTCTATGGCAGTGGCACGGCGGTGATGACAGAAACGCTGAACTGGACCAGCCTGGTGGGCGACAGTTATGTGCGGCTGCTGCGCATGATCATCATGCCGCTGATCCTCGTCACAATGATCGCGGCCGTGCTGAAAATGGATGCCATCGCCTCTCTGGGGCGCATCGGCGGCTCGGTGATCGGCATGCTGGTCCTGACCACGGCCATCGCGGCGCTGATCGGAATCGCCGTGACTGCGCTCGCCGGCCTGAGCGCCGAGGGCATGGTGGGAGGGGCGCGAGAACTTGCACGTGAGGAAGTCCTGGAAGGACGGCTCGATAACGTCGTCAGTCGCATGAGTCTGCCGGATACCATTGCAGGATTCATTCCCACCAATGTTTTCGCCGATCTCACCGAGGCCCGGGACAACTCCATCATCTCCGTAGTGATCTTCGGCATTCTCGCCGGCGTGGCGGCCCTGCTGGTCTGCCGTGACAAGCCCGAACATCGCGAGACCATCCACAACGCTGTCGACGCGGCGCAGGCTGTGGTGATGCAACTGGTCCGCATGGTGATGAGTCTCACGCCCTACGGCATCCTAGCCCTGATGACCTACGTCGTGGCGAGCTCCAATGCCCAGGATATTCTCAATCTCATCGGTTTCGTGCTGGCGTCCTATGTCGCGATTGCACTGATGTTCGGTGTGCATGCCCTGTTCATCCTGGCCACTGGCGCCAATCCGCGTGCGCACTTTCAGAAGATATGGCCAGTGCTCAGCTTCGCCTTTGCCACCCGCAGCTCGGCCGCCACGATTCCTCTGACTGTGAAGACGCAAATCGAGGAGCTGAAGGTGCCTGCACCCATTGCCAACATGGCGGCGAGCTTCGGAGCGACGATCGGCCAGAACGGCTGTGCCGGCATCTACCCGGCCATGCTGGCGGTGATGGTGGCGCCAACGGTGGGGATCGACCCGCTGGCACCGGGCTTCATCCTCAGTCTGGTGGCGATCATCGCCATCAGTTCCTTCGGCATTGCCGGCGTTGGTGGGGGAGCTACATTCGCGGCGCTTGTCGTGCTGCCGGCCATGGGCCTGCCGATCACCATCGTGGCCCTGCTGATCTCCATCGAGCCGCTGATCGATATGGGGCGCACGGCGCTCAATGTCAGCGGGGCAATCACGAGTGGAGTGGTGAGCCAGCGTGTGCTCGGCCTCTCGCCAGAGGCCGGTGCAGAACAGGAAGCCTCAAGCTGAGGTCAGAAAGGGGTGCGCCAAGGGAGCCTGGCAGGCTCCCCCTTATCAAACGTAGTAGGAACGCAGCGGCGGAAAGCCGTTGAATTCGATGGCGCTGTAGCTGGTGGTATAAGCCCCGGTGGACAGCCAGTACATGCGATCGCCAATCGCCAGGTTCAGCGGCAGGCCATACTTGTAATGCTCGTACATGATGTCGGCGCTGTCACAGGTCGGGCCTGCAATCACCACCTCTTCCAGCTCGCCGTGCTTTTCCGTGTAGATCGGGTACTTGATGCACTCGTCCATAGTCTCGATCAATCCGGAAAACTTGCCCACATCGGTGAAAATCCAGCGCTGCAGTGCGGTATGTGACTTGCGCGAGATCAGCACTACTTCCGACACCAGCACGCCGGCGTTGGAGATCAGCGAACGTCCTGGCTCGAGAATGATCTCGGGGAAATCATCACCAAAGTCTTCCTCGATGAAGCGCGTGATCTCTTCCGCATAGGTATCGAGTGTGTTCGCGCGGGTGATGTAGTTGGCAGGGAAGCCGCCACCAAGATTCACCATCTTCAGCGTGATATTGTCCTCTTCCTGCAGACGCTCGAAGATCACCTTTACCTTGCCGATCGCGGCATCCCAGGCACCGATGTCGCGCTGTTGCGAGCCCACGTGAAAGGACACGCCATAGGGCTCCAAACCAAGATCGCGTGCCAGCACCAACAGGTCCATGGCCATGTCGCTCTGGCAACCGAACTTGCGCGACAGCGGCCAGTCGGCGGTGCCACTGCCCTCGGTCAGGATGCGCACGTAGACACGTGAGCCGGGGGCTGCCTTGGCTATGTTGCGCACGTCGGCTTCGGAATCCGTGGCATACATGCGTACGCCCTTCTCGTAGAAGTAGCGGATGTCCTTGCTTTTCTTGATGGTGTTGCCGTAGCTGCAGCGCTCGGGTGAGACATCGAGAGAGAGCAGCTTGTCGAGCTCGTAAATGGATGCGACGTCAAAATTGGAGCCCTTGTCGCGCAGCAGGCCGATGATTTCCGGGGCCGGGTTGGCTTTCACCGCGTAATACACATTAGCGTAGGGGAAGAGGTCTTTCAGCGTGTCGTAGGCTTGTGCGATGGTGGCCAGATCGATCACCACGAAGGGAGTTTCCTTGGTGTCTGCCAATGCCTTGATTCGACTAAATGTTTCCGGTTCGTAGAAGTCTTCCACACGCGTGTATTCTGTGTTCATTGACGGTTTGCCAACCTCCAGGAAAATGCTTGAAAAAGGGTGGGGAGTTAAAAGGTGCGCTATTGTAGCAAACACACCCCTGAGGTAAATGCGCAATTGCAGATTGCCCGCAATTAGTTGACTCCTGGGTTCTCCAGGCTTCGCTGCCTGTTCTCCCATTGAAAGCCAACGCTTTGATTGCAAAGGGAAACACAGATTCTTTCGCAGGCAGTACAGGCTCGGGAAAGCCTGCTAGACTGCGCGCCATCGTCGCTATGGCGCAGGTTTGCGCGCAGGCTGCATCATGGATCTTTTCTTCAGGCTGGGGTGGTATTTCAAGTCGCAGTGGCGCCGGTATGCGGCTGCCGTGCTGATGCTGATTGGTGTCGATCTCCTGGAGATGAGCATTCCCTGGATCACGGGGCGAATCATCGATCATGTGGTGAACGGCACCCTGAATTCCGATCTGCTGTGGCGCTATGTATTCTGGCTTGCCGGCATCGGTGTAGCCGTCTATGTCATGCGCTATCTGTGGCGCGTCCTGCTTTTTTACTCATCGTTTCACCTGGCGGAGATAATGCGGCGGCGGTTGTACCGCCATTTCACGCAGATGTCGCCGCGCTTCTTTCGCGAGCATCGCACGGGCGATCTCATGGCGCGTTCGACGAATGACATCTCCGCGCTGGAGATGACCGCCGGAGAGGGTGTTCTATCTGGAATAGATGGTCTTGTTACAGGCGTTCTCGTGATCGCCATCATGGCAGGATTGATCAGCTGGGAGTTGACCCTGCTGGCCCTGCTGCCATTTCCCTTCATGGCCTGGTATTTCATGCGGATAGGCGAGAGGCTGCACGCCGGGTTTCGCGATGCGCAGGAGCGGTTTTCCGATTTGAACGATCGTGTGCAAGAGAGTGTGTCCGGTATCCGGATGGTGCGTGCCTTCGGGCTCGAGGCAAAGGAAGATCGTGACTTTCTGCATGTGGCCGATCGCGCGGCTGAGGCGAATATGCGCGTGGCCGCCACGGATTCGCTCTATGATCCGGCAATCTTTCTCACGGTAGGCTCCTCGTTCCTGCTGTGCATCGGCGCCGGAGCTGTTCTCATCGATCGTGATCAACTGAGCCTGGGACAGCTGACCAGTTTCACGATGTATCTCGGTTTTCTTGTCTGGCCCATGTTCGCCTATGGCTGGCTGCTCAACATCCTTGAGCGCGGCTCGGCAGCATGGGAGCGCATAGACGCATTGCTGCGCACGCCGTCCCCCGTCGCCGATGAAGGCAGGCAAGAGACTGTTGCTGACAGCAGCATCCATATGGATATCGCCGCTTTCCAGTATCCCGGCACGGCGACCATGGCCTTGCAGGATGTGCACCTGCAGGTGCCCGCTGGGCGGATGCTGGGGATCGTCGGTGCCACCGGCGCGGGCAAGTCGACCCTGATCTCCCTCCTGCTGCGTCATGATGAAGGGGCGCAATGTCGTGTGCGCATCGGCGGCGTACCGGTACAGCATTACACGCTCGCCGCACTGCATGCCAGTGTTGCCCTGGTGCCGCAGGACCCATTCCTGTTCACGGCCACCATCGCCGAGAACATCGCACTGGGGCGACCCGAAGCTGGCCTGGACGAGATACGCGCCGTCGCGGCGCTGGCAGCGATAGATCACGATATCCAGCGTTTTCCCCTGGGCTACGACACGCTGGTGGGCGAGCGGGGCATCACGCTCTCAGGGGGGCAGAAGCAGCGCATCGCCATCGCGCGGGCGCTGTTGCTGAATGCGCCCATTCTCGTTCTCGATGATGCGCTGTCGGCCGTGGATGTGGCGACCGAGCGCAGCATCCTCGGTCACCTGCGTGCGGCAAGGGCAGGGCGTACGACGCTGGTGCTCTGTCACCGGCTCTCTGCGGTGGAGGATGCGGATGAGATAGTCGTGCTGTCCCATGGCATTCTGAGTGAGCGCGGGACGCACGCAAACTTGCTCGCGCAGGGAGGGTGGTACGCCCGGATGTTCGAGTATCAGCAACTGGAGCGCGTCGTTGAAGCCGGACACTGAACTGCCAGGAGGGATCAATGGCGCTTCGCTGCGGCGATTGCTGCGCTACAGTCTGGCCTGGCCTCGCCTGATGTGGCAGGGGGCAGGCCTTCTGTTGCTGGCCACGCTCGGGCAGGTGCTGGGGCCGGTGCTGGTGAAGATCTTCATCGACGACTACATTGCCACCGGGCAATACCCGCCCCGTGACCTGATGCTGCTCGGCTGCGCTTATGCTGCGCTGTACGCACTCTCTGCCTGGGCCGGGTACCAGAATGCGATGCGATTCAACGAGATTGCGTTTTCCGTCATCCGCGCTATCCGGGCGCAAGTGTTCGGTGCCGTGCTGCGCAAGCCATTGAGCTACTTCGATCACCGACCCGTCGGCAGTCTCGTGTCGCGCATCACAAATGACACGGAGGCGATCAAGGAGCTGTTCGTTCAGGTCATGTCGTCCTTCGTGCAGAACCTTACCCTGATCCTCGCCATCTTCTTGGTCATGGCCTGGCTGGATCTGCGCTTGATGCTGCTCTGCAGTCTGATACTGCCGACGATGGTGGTGGTGATGTATCACTACCAGCGCCTCAGTGCGCCGCGTTTCCACCATGCGCGCAGTGTCCTCAGTCGCATCAATGCCTCGCTCAACGAGTCCATTCAGGGTATGCGGCTGATTCAGGTGTTCAATCAGCAGGAGCGCTACAACGCCAGTTTTCGTGCGCTGAGTCAGGAGTTGTTCCGGGCGCGGATGCGCAATCTGCGCCTTGATGCCCTGATGCTGCGGCCGTTGCCAGACTTGCTGCGCACGCTCACGCTTGCAGCGTTGCTGCTGTACTTCGGGACGGCGTCCTTCTCGGGTGCTGTCGAGGTGGGCGTGATCTATGCCTTCGTGAACTACCTGTCGCGGATCACTCAGCCCATTGTCGAGATGACCCAGCGACTGAGCCTGCTGCAGCAGGCGGTGGTTGCAGGGGAGCGGGTCTTCGAGCTGCTGGACGATCCGGGAGAGGCGCCGGTGAATGCCGCTCCACGCGCCTTGCAGGGCGGCGTGCGTTTCGAGCGCGTCAGCTTCAGCTATGACGGCTCGCACCGCGTGCTGGAGAACATCGACATCAACGTTCCGCCAGGCGGCTTTCTCGCCATCGTCGGGCATACCGGGAGCGGCAAAAGCACGCTCATCAGCCTGCTTCTGCGCTTCTATGCTCCCGATGAGGGGCGCATCCTGCTGGATGGACAGGATCTGGCGGGGCTCGCCCATGAGTCGCTGCGCAGCGGGATCGGCGTGGTCATGCAGGACCCTTTCATCAGTGCTGGCAGTGTGCGCGACAACATCACGCTCGGATTGCCGATGACAGATGCCGAAGTGGAGACAGCAGCCCGGCAGGCAAGGCTGCACGACTTTGTGATGTCGCTGCCGCAGGGCTATGGCACGTTGCTGGGCGAGCGGGGCAGTCGCCTGTCGACCGGTCAGCGGCAATTGCTGTCGCTGGCACGCACACTTGCCCGCAAGCCGCGCATTCTGATTCTGGACGAAGCCACTGCCAGCATAGACAGTCATACCGAGGCGCTGATCCAGCAGGCGCTGCAAGCCCTGCGTGGCAGAACTACCCTCATTTCCATTGCCCACCGGCTCAGTACCATCATGGCGGCCGATAACATTGTCGTGCTGCATCAAGGGCGGATCATGCAGCAGGGCAGTCATCGTCAGCTGATGTCCTGTGATGGTCTGTACCGTCACATGCACGAGCTGCAGCAGCGCCGCAGAGGGGTCGAAGAAGGGGTGGCAGACACCTCCGCGGGGGCATGAAACGTTACACAAAGTGGCAAATTTACAGGGCTTGGAGCCCGCTTCCAGCTTGCTTGTGAGGGGCTTATTGCTTATTCTTCCGGCTGCCTAAATCCGGGCCACCTCTGCACCTTTTCTTGCGCCTCCTGCGCGGCTTGCGGTGCGAAATCCGTGGCCGGTCAGCGCGGTCTACTCGATCGTAGAATGCCCACGATTTCAAGCAGTAAACTTTGGGAGAGTTCAAGATGACAAGAAGAAAAGGCTTGGTGCCTGCGCTGTTTACCAGCGTCGGTATCCTGGTGTGTGTTCCGACAGCGTTCAGCCAGTCGGGCACTGATGTCTACGCCGGTGACTGGCCTGACTACAACGGCAACATGGCTGCACAGCGCTATTCCCCGCTCGACCAGATAAATGCCGAGAACGTCGGCTCCATGCAGATCGCCTGGCGCTTCGCTACCGAGAAATTCGGCACTTCCCCGGAATTCAACAACACTTCTACCCCGTTGGAGGTCGACGGTGTGCTCTACGCCACCGCCGGCGACACCCGCAACGTGGTTGCCATCAATGCGGAGAATGGACAACTGCTGTGGATGTGGCGTCCGCAGGAGGGTGAGCGTTTCGACACCGCGCCGCGCAAAGGCGCCGGCCGTGGTGTGGCATTCTGGCGTGATGGTGACAAGGCGCGGATCCTGACCATCACCCCGGGTTTCCATCTGGTTTCCCTCGATGCCGCCACCGGTATCCCAGACCCCGAGTTTGGCGAGAACGGCATCGTTGATCTGTTTGACGGTCTGCGCAATGCTTACGCCGATGGTTATGACGATGTGGATATCGGTTCTTCCATGCCCCCGTTCGTCATGAATGGCGTGGCCGTGGTCGGCCCAGCGCATCGCGTAGGCATGCGTCCGCGCTCCAAGATCAATGTGAAGGGCGATGTGCGCGGTTACGACGTGCAGACGGGCGAATTGCTGTGGACCTTCAAGACCATCCCCGAGCGCGGCGAAGTAGGTTTCGAGACCTGGCTGGATGAGGGCGTCAACTTCACCGGCAACGCAGGCGTCTGGGCGCCGATGTCCGGCGACCCTGAGCTGAATCATGTCTACCTGCCGGTGGAATCAGCTACTGGTGACCGATTCGGCGGCGACCGTCCGGGCGACAACCTTTTCGCCAACGCTCTGGTGGCGCTGGACATCACCACCGGTGAGCGTCAGTGGCATTACCAGCTGATTCGTCACGATATCTGGGACTGGGACAATCCGTCCGCCCCCGTGCTGGCCGATCTGCCGAATGGTCGCAAGGTGGTGATGCAGGTCTCAAAGCAGTCCTGGGTGTACACCTTTGATCGCGAGACCGGCGAGCCGATCTGGCCGATTGAGGATCAGCCTGTACCCATCGGCGACGTTCCAGGCGAGTGGTATGCCGCGACTCAGCCCTTCCCTACGCGTCCGGCTCCGTTCGACCGTCAGGGGGTGACTGAAGACGATCTGATAGACTGGACACCGGAACTGCGTGCCGAGGCGATCGAGGCCACCAAGCGCTTCCGCATGTCCGACAACGTATACGCGCCGCCTTCACTGGCAAGCGCCGCAGACGGCACGGTCGGCACTCTGAGCCTGCCCTCCGCCACCGGCGGCGCAAACTGGGAAGGCTCTGCACTGGATCCGGAAACGGGCGTGCTCTATGTGCCTTCTCGCACCGCGTTGGCCGTGCTTTCCGTGGAAAAGGACCCGGAGTCCGATCTGGCTTACAGTCAAGCCTTCGGTGTTCGCGTGCCCCGCGTCCGTGGACTAGAGATCATCAAGCCGCCCTATGGCCGCGTGACTGCCATCGACATGAATTCCGGTGACCACAAGTGGTGGATCCCGAATGCCGATACCCCTGCCAATATCGCCAGCAACCCTGCACTGGCGGGCATCGACCTCGGCCGTACCGGCGTGCCGACCCGTGCCGGCGTGCTGGTCACCAAGACTCTGCTGTTCGTCGGCGAGGGGGTTGGTGGTGGCAATGGTCTGTATGTCCACGACAAGACCACTGGTGATCTGATCGTCAAAATCGAGCTGCCCAACACACAGACTGGTCAGCCCTTCACTTACGAGCATAACGGCAAGCAGTATGTGGCTATGTTCGTGAGCGGATCGGGCAAGCCGACAGAACTGCTTGCCTATGCTCTGCCGTAATCAAAAAACAGGAGTAGTCACTACCATGAGTAAATTGTTTGCAAGAGCGGCGGTAGCGCCGCTAGCCCTGATCGGTGCCATGTCAGCGCATGCTGCCGTCTTCGAACTTGATCCGGCGGAATCAACCGTCATTTTCAAGTATTCCTATGAAGGCACCCCGTACCAGGGCGAATTCAAGAATGTGCAAGCCAGTTTCGATATCGATATTTCGAATCCGGGCTCCTGCAACTTTTCCGTCACCATCCCCATCGCGGATATCGCTGTGGATGGCGCTGAAGTGAAGGATTATCTGATGGACATCGAGATGTTCGACGTCGATCAGTTTCCCACTGCCAGCTTCCAGGCTACGAAGTGCAGTCTGCAGTCAGTTAACGCCTTCACCGCTGAAGGCAGCCTGACGATCCGCAACCAGACGCACCCGATCGCCTTCCCGTTTACTCTCGATATCGAGATGTACGACGGACAGCCGCGTCTGCATTTGACCAGCGAAGTCACCGTCAAGCGACTGGACTTCGGCGTGGGTCAGGGATACTGGGCCAACACATCGACGATTCCGAACGACGTGGTTATCCAGGTCGACGTTTACGCCGGTCAGTAATCAACCAAGACAATCGTCAAGTAGGTTTATTCGATGACAAACAAATTCGTTTCAAATATGCGCCGCGCGGCCTTGGGCCTGGTATGTGCCGTCACGCTGGTATCCTGTGACCGTCTGCTGACTCCCGATTTCAACACCGAAGTCAGCGAGTTGCGCGGAGGTCCTACGTGCTGGACAAGTCCCACGCCGCACTCTTGTTCAAGATCAATCACCTCGGCTTCTCGACCTTCATTGGTCGTTTCACGAATTTCGATGCGTCTCTGGATTTCGATCCCGAGAACATTCAGAACTCCCAGCTGGAAGTGATTGTCGACATGACTAGTCTGGATGTGAATCTGCCCGAGTTCGGCGAAGAGCTCATGGGGCCGAACTGGCTGGATGCTGGTCAGTTCCCGCAGGCCATCTACAGAACGACGTCGTTCATCGGTCAGACCGATAACAACTTCCAGTTCCAGGGCGACCTGACCTTCCACGGCGTGACTGCGCCGGTGGTGCTGAACGTGACCTTCAATGGTGGTGGCCGCAACTTCCTGACCCGCAGCTATACGCTGGGTTTCGAAGCCAGTGCCGAGTTCAAGCGCTCTGACTTCGGCGCAGATCGCTTCACCAACTTCGGTGTAGGCGATGACATCGAGCTGGAAATCCACGTAGAGTTCATGGAAGGCGAAGCTGCCGCTTCGGCCGACTGATTCCCGCCCGATAGCCCGGCGCCTGCCGGGCAACGAAAAAAGCCACCGGAGTTCTGCTCGCGGTGGCTTTTTTATTACCGCACTCGACTGCTCGCTTACTGGTTGTAAGTCAGCGTGAAATTCACAACGATGTTTGGATTGATGGAGGGCAGGCTTGCAATCTCGCGCAGTTGCTCCACTTCCTCAGCCAGGCCGAAGCTCGCGGCACCGACCAGCAGCGGTCGCACAGTGCTCACCTGGAGGCTGCCAGCAGCCAGCTTCACGACTTTCAGCTCGGCGCTCATATCCTGATTGATGCCGTGCAGGCTGACACTGGCCGTGTAGGTGCCGGTCATGCTGTCACCGACCGCCAGGCCGTTCAGGGCCGCCGTATCTACCGTGACGTTGACCGTGGCCTGAGCGTGTTGCGCCACCTGAAAGACGATGTCGCGCATGCGCTCGTTGCGAATGTCGATTCCGGTGTCCACGCTGGCCAGGTTGATGGCGAGGCTGGCTGCACCAGCGTCGCTGATGGCGCCGCTCAGGCTGGTGAAGGAGTTCACCTCGGAGACAGCGGAGGCCTTGCTGGTCACGTAATAGAAGGAGGAGGCGGCGCCATCCAATTCCCATGCCGCCTGTGCGCTCATGGCGCCAGTCAGCAGGGTGGCTGCTGCGATGGCCTTGAAAATTGAAGTTGTCGTCTTGTGCATGTCGGTTTCCTCGTAGTGGCTTGGCGCCAGACCCAGCGCCTGGCTGGCGTGGCGCCGCTAATGAAAGCAGTCATTGGGGTAGCAATTGCGAAAGGGAGTATACCGGCCCGGACGCATTTATCCACTCGCGAGACTGCCCGTACGCTGAGTATGGTGCCGGCGTGCTGGCAGCGCTCCTACTCCGTGTACTGATAGTTCCCGGTCAGCAGACCGGTGGCGAGGATGTGTCCTTCCATGGCCTCGAGCAGAGTCTGCTTGTTGTGGCCATCGGGCAGGTTCAGTTCGTAGTCCAGGGCATAGAGGCGGAAGTTGTAGGTGTGCACCTTGCCGTCACCAGGCGGGCGCGGTCCGAAGTAGCCTGTGCGCCGTGTGCCGTTAGCCCCGTTGATCATGCCCTCCAGTCCGAGGACATTGACGATGGCATCCGTCGAGAGCCCTTCCGGCAGGCCGTCAGCTGTAGCAGGAATGTTGTAGGCCACCCAGTGGACGAAGGCAGGCATGCCAAACACCGGGTCATCGAGGATCAGGGCGAGCTGTCGTGTGCCCTCGGGCAGATTGCGCCAGATCAGATCCGGCGACACGTTCTCGCCATAGGCGGTGTAGCGCAGGGGCATGTCTTCGTTGTGGCCGAAGGCCTGGCTGCTGAGAAGGATGGTTTCAGGTGCATCGGTTATCTGGGCGCCGGCACGGACCCCGGGTAGCAGGGCCAGCATCAGGCAAAGCATCAGGCGGACATTCTTCATTATTGTTCTCCGTCGGGGTTCAGTCTGGCCGTAGTATCGCCGTTTCGTCGTGTCAGCTCCAGCCGCGGGTCGGCAGGGATGTTTCCTTTTGCCGGATTGCTGGTAAGGTAGCAGGGCATCACCCGATTACTGCTCTCGAAGCGCGGCAGAAAGACCGCGAGGACACTTACGCATGAACAAGAAAAACAAGAACGATATGTCCTATGCCGAGATGACCGGCGCCGGACTCTCACGCAGACGCCTGCTCAAGGGGGCTGGTCTGACCGGGGCGGCGCTCGTTGCAACGGGCAGCACTTCCGCCGTCGCACAGGCTTCTGAACCCGCTGCGCCTGCCGCACGTATTCCTCTTGCAGAAGCCTTCGAAACTCTGACTGCGGCCGAAAGCGCAGCGCTCGATGCCTTTGCCTCGCGCCTCATCCCCAGCGACGATGGCACACCAGGCGCACACGAAGCGCGCGCAGTACACTTCATCGACCGCGGGCTGACAGGGGCCATGGCTGCCTCGCGTGAGCTCTATGCCGTGGGCCTGGCCGGTCTGGACGACTGTGCTAGGCAGCGTGCTGGTGTGCCCTTCGCACAGCTGCCGACTGCCGAACAGGATGCGATCATCGACGCCATGACGCGCAACGCTATTCTCGAGTTTCCGATGCTGAATGCGGGGCTCTTCAACACAGTGCGTACCCACACTATCGAGGGAACCTTCAGTGATCCCTATTACGGTGGCAATCGCGACTTCGTTGGCTGGACGCTGCTTGGCTATCCCGGCGTTCGCATCGCCTCCAGCGTAGAAGATGTCCAGCAGGGCAGTGCCCTCGCCCCGAGTCATCAGTCGGCCTACGACATGCCCACTTACACGAAGGACCCTGTAGGTCCGGAAAATGCCGGAGGCACCAGCCATGGCCACTGAAATGCCGCGTACCGATGTTGTCGTGATCGGATTGGGCGCCGTGGGGGGCGTCGCTGTGTTGCCTCTGGTCACAGCCGGGTTGAGTGTCGTCGGGCTTGAGGCTGGAGGCTGGATGGGCACGCGCGATTTCGCGCCGGATGAGATTCGCAACAATATCCGCGACTGGCCGCAGGCGGTACCCAAGGCCAAGAGTGAGATTCCCACCACGCGGGCCAACATCAATTTCGAGGCCGTGCAGGGCGGCGGGCATCCCATGATGAACGGCGTGGGTGGCACGTCGCTGCATTACTGGGCGCAGAGCTGGCGCCTTAATCCCTGGGATTTCAAGACGGTCAGCGAGACCACTCGGCGGTATGGCGAGAACCGCATTCCCGTTGATTCCACCGTGGAAGACTGGCCGTTCGGTTACGAAGAGCTGGAGCCTTATTATGACCGTGTCGAATACGCACTCGGAGTCTCTGGCAACGCCGGGAATATCCGGGGGGCACTGCAGCCGGGCGGCAATCCCTTCGAAGGACCGCGGTCTCGTGCCTATCCCATGCCAGGGCTGCGCAGTTCCCCCTTCACCGACATGATGAGCGAGGCAGCGCGCGGACTGGGATGGCGGCCTTTTCAGGGGCCAGCGGCGATCAACTCCGAAGTGTATGGAGAGCGTCCAGGTTGCTTCTATCACGGCTTCTGCGATCGCGGCGGTTGCCATGTCGCAGCTAAGAGTTCGACGGCTGTGACGACTATCCCGGAGGCGTTGAAGACAGGGCGATTGCAGGTGCGCACTCATGCGCGCGTGCTGCGCATCGTCAACAATGCCGACGGACGAGCGACAGGCGTCGAGTACCTTACCGGCAATCAGGTCATGTTCCAGCCGGCCGACGCTGTGCTGTTGGCAAGTCATACCTATGAAAACACTCGCTTGTTGCTGCTTTCACGCTCCCGCGAATTTCCCAGCGGGATGGCCAACAACAGTGGCCAAGTGGGTCAGCACTATCTGAGTCATCATCAGGGTGCACCGGTGATAGCGCTGTTTCCGCGCAACCTTAACAACTGGTACGGGTTGCCAGCTCAGGGCGTCGCCATCGACGAGTGGGCCGATGACAATTTCGA
>JBEDFR010000170.1:0-3985 GCA_041175045.1 Pseudomonadota bacterium
TGCCCAGCCCGAGGGCCTCGGCGATCAGGCGCGAGGTCTTGTAGCACTCGCAGTGGTAAGGGTCGCCGTTGTGCAGATAGCGCAGCGGCACGCCGTGATAGGAGAACAGCAGCTTGTCGGCACGGCCGTGGGTGTCCCAGTGTTCGCGGATGCGCTGGGCGGCGACGGCGATGAAGGGCGCGTAATCATGGTAGTGCGAGACGAAACGCAGATCGGGAATCCAGCGCCGGGTGGTGAAGTCCTTGGCGATGGCATCGAAGGTGGACGCCGCGGTGGAGCCGGAATACTGCGGGTAGAGCGGCAGCACCAGCAGCTTGCGCACCCCCTGGTTGAACATGGCTTCCAGCACGGAGGGGATGGACGGATTGCCGTAGCGCATCGCGAAGTCCACCACCACATTGCCATGGCCCTGCTGCGCGAGCAGCGCCTGCAGCGCGGTGCACTGATTGCGGGTGTGCACCAGCAGCGGCGAGCCTTCCTCGGTGAAGACGCCAGCGTAGGCCTTGGCCGAGCGGCGCGGGCGGATGCGCAGGATCACGCCATGGAGCGCGAACCACCAGATGAGACGTGGCACCTCCACGACGCGCGGGTCCCACAGGAACTCCTTGAGATAGCGATGCAGCGCCTTGGGCGTGGGGGCATCCGGGGTGCCGAGATTGGTGATGAGGACGCCGATGCGGTCTTCCTGCTGGTGAGTGAACGTGGGACTGCCGTGATAGCTCATGCGTGACCTTTGTGGAGTGAAACCGAAGTGTCCCGTATACGTCAGCGGAACAGATCAAGATCGACGGCCTCCGCCATCGCCTTGTAGCCTTCGTCGTTGGGGTGCAGATTGTCCGAGGTGTAGGACGGCAGCAGCCGGGTGATGTGGGACGGGTCCCGCGCCGGGATCTCGAAGTCGATGACCCCGTCGAACTCGCCGCTGTTGCGGATCCAGGCATTGACCGCCTGCCGCTTCACCTCGCCCTCGGGCGTGTAGTAGGCCGCACCCTCGAAGGGGGTCAGCGTGGCGCCGATGATCTTGATGCCGCGCGCATGGGCCCGGGTGATGATCTGGCGATAACCCGCGATGATCTCCTCGGGCGTCACGTCCTCGCCCGGCGCCAGCAGCGCCGGCATGCCGATGTCGTTGATGCCTTCCAGCAGCACGATGTGGCTGACGTTCGCCAGCGCCAGCACATCGCGCTCGAAACGCAGCTGCAGGTTTTCCCCGAAGCGCGGCGAGAGTTCCTGCAGCACGCGGTTGCCGCTGATGCCGGCATTGGCCACGGCGAAGTCGGGCACCTGCGGGTCGAGCAGCAGGCGGCGCGCCAGGTAGTTCGGCCAGCGGTTGTTCAGATCGGTGGTGGAGCCCACGCCGTCGGTGATGGAATCACCCAGCGTGACGATGGTGGTGATGTCGTCGGTGCGGCCCACATCGATGGCGGTCAGGTAGTTCCACACCGGGATCTCCTGCGCCGTGTTGAAGGGCACGCTGCCGGTGAAGTCCCCGGGGGCCGAGACATAGCTGGTCTGGGCCGCCGCCAGATGCGTGGTCACGGTGCCGCTGGGGGCGGGAATGTACAGGCTCACCGCCAGATTGGCGAGCTGTGGCACGGTGAAGGCCACTGGATCGCTGAACACCAGGCCACCACGGGCAATGGTGACGCTCTCTGCGCCGCCGAAGGTCAGGCGCGTCAGGGTCTCGGGCACGATGGCGCTGCCTTGCGCCTGCAGGGCAATGGTGGCGGCGCCGATCTGCAGGCGCTTGTTGCCGTGGGTGTTCGACAAGCGCACGCGCACCACATCGCCGCCGGCACTGCTGTGCACGATCAGGCGCAGGGTCTGGTTGTCGAAGGCATCGGTGATGGCCTCGGGCGGCAGCAGTCCGGGCGGCAGCGAGCTGGGCGCGGCCGACCAGGTGGTGACCCAGTTCAGGTCGTCCTGCTGAGCGGCGGCGAGAGGTGCCAACGCCAGCAGCACGAGGGCGGCGACGACACGCAGGGAAGTGAGCAAACCGGGGCGATTCGGCGACATTGAAGGGCGTGATTTCATAGCGATCTTCTTGTTGTTGTTGAGAATTCGGGTTGATGAGGCAGCGCTCGGAAAGTAAACCACCTGCCCTGAAGAAGCAATGCCGGCACCGGTTCAGACCATTTCCGTCCAGCGGCTGCGGAAGGCGAAGTACACCGCGCCCAAGATGCACAGCCCACTCCACAGATAGTCGAGCTTCAGCGGCTCCTTCAGGTACAGGAACGCGAAGGGCACGAACACCGTCAGGGTGATGGCCTCCTGCATGATCTTGAGCTGTCCCACCGAGAGCACCGTGTAGCCGATGCGGTTGGCCGGCACCTGCAGCAGGTACTCGAACAGGGCGATGCCCCAGCTGATCAGCGCGGCGATGATCCAGGGCTTGTTGTTCAACTCCTTCAGATGGGCGTACCAGGCGAAGGTCATGAAGACATTGCTGAGCGTGAGCAGGGAAATCGACAGCAGAATGGGGTTGTTCATGACGGGCTGGCTCCGGTGCTGCGGGCAATGGCGCGCAGTGTAGCCTCGGCGATGCGCTCCTGCATCAGCTGCCGCGCGGGGCTCCAGTGCCCCTCGCCGCGCAGGGACGACCACGCCGGGTATTCGCGGCAACGTTGCAAAGCGGCCGGCAGGGCGCCCTGCCACAAGTCCGTCTGCAGGCTCTGCGGCAGCACGATGCGCTCCACCGCCGCGTGCCCGCGCGCCTCCAGTGCCAGCACCAGCTGCACCTGCCGGGTCAACAGCACCCGCAGGATGCTCTCGTCTACCCGCAGATAGCGGCTGCCGGTAACGGCACTGTTCAGGGTCTGCCCCACCCCGCGCAGCAGGCGCCGGCCGAAGCGCTGCAGGGTCGGCAGCCCGCCACCCAGCAGCGCACCAATGGCCGCGCCGGAGCCCAGGGTCGTGCCGCCCAGCATGAGGTCGATGCCGAAGCCGGCCGCAGCGCCCGCTGCAGCGCCCGAGCCCAGGGTGATCCCGAGCGCCGTGAGCGTGGCTGGATCGAACAGATCCTCCTGCCAGCGCCCGTCGCTCAGGGGCCGGTGCGCAGCGGCGAGGTCGGCGCGAGCGAAGCGGTAGAGCGCCAGCAGCGCGTCGACGCAGGCCTGCTCGCGCTCGCGCACGGCGGCGTTGAGGTCGGCCAGGGCGCGTTCCCGCACGGCCGCATCGTCACCATGGGCCACCTTGACGCGGCAGGCCGCCACGTCGATCAGCAGATCGGCCAGCGCCTGGGTGGCCGCGCCGCGCCGGTTCAGAGCCTCCTGCTCGTGATGCTCGGCCAGGCGCAGCAGGGCCAGTCCGCGGGTATCCAGCAGCGTGGCCAGGCGCTCGTACAACAGGCGCTCGCCGCCACGCGCCGGCGCCACCGTGTCGAAACTCACCACCACATGCAGCCCGAGCCGGGCCAGAGCCTCGCGCCAGGCGGCCTCGCTGGCCCGCGCGTCGCGTACGAAATTCAGCAGCGGCAGCAGCGGCACGGCACAGCTGGCCAGAATCTCCAGCTCGTCGCGGTACTTCGCCAGCACCGGATCGCGCGCGTCGATCACATAGAGTCCGGCATCGCTTTGCAGCAGCTGCCGCAGCACCTTGGCTTCCTGCTCGAAGCGCCCGGCGGCAGCGCCACTGTGCAGGAACTGCTGGATGCGGGCGGGCCCGTCGAGGCGCTGCCCGGAGCCGGACGCCTGGGCATGGAGCGTCTCCACCAGGGCGATGGAGTCCTCCATGCCGGGCGTGTCATACAGGTCCAGCACAGGGGTGGCGCCAATGCCCAGACTGACGCCTTCCACGTGGCGCGTGGTGCTGGGGCGTGCGGACACTTCGCCAAAATGGCTGTCACGGGTCAGGGTGCGCAGCAGCGAGGTCTTGCCGGTATTGGTGTGGCCGACCACGGCGATGCGCAGCACGGTCGGGCGCGCGGTGTCAGTCATGAGGGTTCAGCCAGCCTCCTGCCAAGGCCGCGTCGGTGAAGACCCGCTCG
>JBEDFR010000171.1:0-5509 GCA_041175045.1 Pseudomonadota bacterium
TCTCGGCGAACACTTCCTGGATGCGGTCCAGCGCGCCCTGCTCCTTCAGCTGGTTGGCCAGGTTGGACATCATGCCGCCGGGCACCTGGCTCAGCAGCACCTGGGTGTCCACGCCGTTGTATTCGCTTTCGAACTGGTGGTACTTGTGGCGCACCCCGCGGAAATGGGCGGCCACCTTTTCCAGCAGTGCGGAATCCAGCCCGGTGCTGTAACCGGCGGCCTCCAGCACGGCCTTCATCGTCTCTGTCGGCGGGTGGCTGGTGCCGCCCGCGAATGCGGAGATGGCCGTGTCCAGATGATCGATGCCCGCTTCCACCGCCTTGAGCTGACACATGGAGGCCATGCCCGAGGTGTAATGCGAGTGCAGGAACAGCGGCAGATCGACGGCCTTGCGCAGCGCGGACACCAGTTCGAACGTGATGGAAGGGGTCAGGAGCCCCGCCATGTCCTTGATGGCGATGCTGTGACAGCCCATGGCCGCCATCTGCTGCGCCTGGGTCACGAAACCCTGCACGCTGTGCACGGGGCTGGCGGTGTAGCAGAGCGTGCCCTGGGCATGCTTGCCGGCCTTCACGGTGGCGGCGATGGCCGTCTCGAGATTGCGCACGTCGTTCAGCGCGTCGAAGATGCGGAACACGTCGATGCCGTTCTCGGCCGCCTTGTGCACGAAGGCGTCGACCACATCGTCCGGATAATGACGATAGCCCAGCAGGTTCTGGCCGCGCAGCAGCATCTGCAGGCGTGTGTTGGGCAGCGCCTTGCGCAGGGTGCGCAGACGCTCCCACGGGTCTTCCTTCAGAAAGCGCACGCAGGCATCGAAGGTGGCACCGCCCCACACTTCCAGGGACCAGTAGCCTGCATTGTCCAGCGCCTCGCAGACCGGGAGCATGTCGTCGATGCGCAGGCGGGTGGCGATCAGGGACTGATTGCCGTCACGCAGCACGACGTCGGTGATGTGGATCTTTCTGCTCATGGACGGTCACTCCTGAATGCTTGTTTGCTGCCTGTTCCAATTGTTGGCGCTGTTTTTTGCAGGAGCTTGCCTGCAAGCGAACGGTTCGCGAGCAGGGCTCGCTCCTACATGCCGGACTGCGCGGCAATGGCGGCCGCGATGGCGGCTGCCAGAAATTCCGGGCGACGCTTGGTGGAATACTGAGTCAATTCCGGATGCGCCTCGACGAAGCCGGTGTTGAAACTGCCGGAGCGGAACTCCGGATGCCGCAGGATTTCCCGGTAATAGTGCCGCGTGGTCTGGATGCCGTAGATCTGCATGTCCGCGAGCGCGCGCGTGGAGCGCTGCAGCAGTTCTTCCCAGTTGCGGGCCCAGACCACGAGCTTGGCGCACATGGAATCGTAATACGGCGGAATCGTGTAGCCGGTGTAGATGGCGGCGTCGGTGCGCACGCCCGGCCCGCCCGCGGAATAGTAGCGGCTGATGCGACCGAAGCTGGGCAGGAAGCCGTTTTTCGGGTCTTCGGCATTGATGCGGAACTGCGCGGCGAATCCGGTGTAGGTAATCGAATCCTGTTGCACGGAAAGCGGCAGACCGGAGGCAATGCGGATCTGCTCGCGCACGATGTCCACGCCGGTGATCTCTTCGGTGATGGTGTGCTCCACCTGCACCCGGGTGTTCATTTCCATGAAATAAAAGCTGCCATCAGCATCCAGCAGGAACTCCACGGTGCCCGCGTTCTCATAGCCGACTTCGCGCGCCACTTTCACGGCGAGTTCGCCGATGTAACGGCGCTGCGCGTCATCGAGCTGGGGCGAAGGCGCCAGTTCGATCAGTTTCTGGTTGCGGCGCTGGATCGAACAGTCGCGCTCGAACAGATGCACGGTATTGCCCTGGGAATCGGCCAGCACCTGCACTTCGATGTGCCGCGGATTGACGATGCATTTTTCCATGAACACATCGGCGCGACCGAAGGCTTTGGTGGCCTCGGAGATCACGCGCTGATAATTCTGCTGCAGCTCTTTTGCGTCGTTGCAGCGGCGAATGCCGCGGCCGCCACCACCGGAGGTGGCCTTGAGCATGATGGGGTAGCCGATCTTCTGCGCGAAGGCGAGCGCTTCGTCGACGCTGGCCAGGTTGCCATCGGTGCCTGGTGTCACGGGCACACCAGCGCGTTCGGCACAGCGGCGCGCCTCGGTCTTGTCGCCCATGGCGGCAATCACGCGGGCATCGGGACCGATGAACCTCACGCCGCGCTGCGCACAGATCGATGCCAGTTCGGGATTCTCGGACAGGAAACCATAGCCGGGGTGAAGGCCGTCACAGCCGGTTTCCACGGCGAGATTCACCAGCTGATGGGGATTGAGGTAGCCCTGCAGCGGGTCCAACCCGACAAAGTACGCCTCATCGGCCTTCTTGACGTGCAGCGCGTAGCGGTCGGCCTCGGTGTAGATGGCGACCGAGCGCACGCCCAGTTCGCGGCAGGCGCGAGCAATCCGCACGGCGATCTCGCCGCGGTTGGCAATGAGGACTTTTTTCAGCACAGAAGAATTCTCGAGTGTTGCGGAAAACGACAAGCGGCCCGAGGCGGGACATGGAAACGAGGGCAGCTTACTGAGCCGGTGTGGCAAGGTCAACCCGAGGCGGGCGCGAGGGCGGCCATTCGGGGGAAAACGACAAACTATTGTCGATCGTAGACGCGTACCATGCGGATCGTGGCACCGAAACTGCGCGGGCGGATCTCCAGCTCCACGCGCAGACGCTGCCCGCCCTCTTCCAGCGTGTAGGTCTCGAGGGTGAACCCCCCGTCGCGCGGACGCCCTTCCACCGCGAGCACCTCGCCTTCCCAGGCTCCCAGCGAGAAGTCCCGCTCGCCCTCTTCGTAGTGCTGCGAGGCGCCGACGCTCTGACTGCGACCATCGGTGTGAAAGACGCGCTCGAAGCCGTCCTCGTAGCCCATCCATACCTCGGGATCATCCAGAGCAATGCGCAGCGTGTTGTCATAACTCAGGCGATCATAGAGCTCATGCTCTGCCGGCCCGCCGCGATAGCGCCCGCGTTCGCCCTTGCCGAACCAGCGCCGCTCGACCTTGCCCCCGGCCGCCTTGATGGCGGCCTCCACGGCCAGATCCGGGTCGTCGCTCAGTTCCAGATTGGCGATCCAGGTGCCTTCCAGCGGGTGCTCCTGCGCGAGGACGCGGGAAGCAGGCAGCACACACAGCGCCAGCAGCAGCATGCGCAACAGGACGACATGGGCTTGTTTAAGGGACATGGGGCACGCTCGCAGTCGAGGCCATGAAAGGCCGGAAAAAATCGGCTCAGACGGATCATCGCCTCATCGACAGATTGCTGCAAGTCGGCCGCGCGACGCGACCAGCACCGCGCGCGCAGCGGCGACGCGCCAGGTCTTGCCAGACAGCCCAATTGCGCTGCCGCGTCACTGAGGCAGTGGACGCGCATCAAGCCGCCCGCTTATCCTTGCCTTTTCAGTTATTTGAGTGTGTTTTCACCATGGCTACGATCCTCCAGAACCTTCCCCTTGGTCAGAAAGTCGGTATCGCCTTCTCCGGCGGGCTCGACACCAGTGCCGCGCTGCACTGGATGAAGCTCAAGGGTGCCCGACCCTGTGCCTACACCGCCAACCTCGGCCAGCCGGACGAGTCCGACTATGACGAAATCCCGCGCAAAGCCATGGAATACGGTGCCGAACTGGCACGTCTGGTGGATTGCCGACAGCAGCTGGTGCACGAAGGCATCAGCGCCCTGCAGTGCGGCGCCTTCCACATCACCACGGGCGGAGCCACCTATTTCAACACCACCCCGCTGGGACGCGCGGTGACGGGCACCATGCTGGTGGCCGCGATGAAGGACGACGACGTCCACATCTGGGGCGACGGCAGCACCTTCAAGGGCAATGACATCGAACGCTTCTACCGCTATGGCCTGCTGACCAACCCCTCCCTGAAGATCTACAAGCCCTGGCTGGACCAGACCTTCATCGACGAGCTGGGCGGCCGCGCCGAGATGTCCGCGTTCATGACCGCCGCCGGCTTCGGCTACAAGATGTCGGCCGAGAAGGCCTACAGCACCGACAGCAACATGCTGGGCGCCACCCACGAAGCCAAGGACCTGGAGTTTCTGAACAAGGGCATCCGCATCGTCAATCCGATCATGGGCGTGGCGTTCTGGCGCAGCGAGGTGCAGATCGCCACCGAGGAAGTCAGCGTGCGTTTCGAGGAAGGCGTGCCGGTGGCCCTGAACGGCCAGACCTTCGCCAATGCCGTGGACTTGATGCTGGAAGCCAATCGCATTGGCGGGCGCCACGGCCTGGGCATGAGCGACCAGATCGAGAACCGCATCATCGAGGCCAAAAGCCGTGGCATCTACGAGGCACCGGGCATGGCCCTGCTGTTCATTGCCTATGAGCGCCTGGTGACCGGCATCCACAACGAAGACACCATCGAGCAGTATCGCGAGAACGGCCGCAAGCTGGGACGTCTGCTCTACCAGGGGCGCTGGTTCGATTCCCAGGCGCTCATGCTGCGCGAAGCGGCCCAGCGCTGGGTGGCCTCGGCCATCACCGGCGAGGTGACGCTGGAACTGCGTCGGGGCAACGACTATTCCATTCTCAACACGGAAAGCCCGAACCTGACCTACCACCCGGAGCGTCTGACCATGGAGAAGGGTGAATCCATGTTCTCACCCCAGGACCGCATCGGCCAGCTGACCATGCGCAACCTGGACATCGTGGACACGCGTGACAAGCTGGGGCTTTACACCAGCGCCGGTCTGCTCAAGGTGGGCAAGAGCGGGCATCTGCCGACGCTGGAGGGGCCGACGTCGGAGGAGTAATGCCAGACGTCCTGCGGGGGCAGACTGGAGGGAGTGGGCTTGCCCGCGAAGCGAGAGCTCCAAGTGCCGGCCCCGGCCACCCGTCTCCCGTTCTGCGGCTGACCCGCATCCCTCCCGGATGCCCTCGCATCGCAAAGAGCCACGGTCTCTTTGCTCACTCGGTGCGGGTCTCTTATGCCGCTGAACGGGAGGGCGGGTGGCCGGAACCTGGATCTGTGCCAGCGAAGGGTTCGCGGGCAAGCCCGCTCCCACAGCACCCCGCCTCAGCGGCGATAGACGATTTCCCCCCCCACGATGGTCATGACGTTCTCGGCCGTCAGAATGTCCGCCACCGGCACGGTCATGAAGTCGCGGTTGAAGATCGTGAAATCGGCGTACTTGCCCACTTCCACCGAACCGCGAATGGCTTCCTGGAAGGCCCCATGGGCCGGCCAGATCGTGAACATCTTCAGCGCCGTCTCGCGGGAAACCGCCAGCTCAGGGTGCCAGCCTTCGCCATCGGTGCCATCCAGACGCTTGCGGGCCACCGCGGCATAGAACTCGATGCGCGGGTCGCCCACTTCCACCGGGGCATCTGAGCCACCCAGAATCATCAGGCCACGGTCCACCAGCTGCTGCCACGGGTAGGCATAGCCCAGTCGGTCCGGACCCAGGCGGTCGGGCGCGAAGTTCAGGTCGCCGATGCCGTGGCTGGGCTGCATGGAG
>JBEDFR010000172.1:0-13492 GCA_041175045.1 Pseudomonadota bacterium
GACGCTGAAGTTTGTGAAACGCTGACCTTCCTCTGCTCGCCCGGCCCGGCCCCGTGCCGCCTGCTCTGCGCAGGATGTGCACGAGGCTCAGGCTGAGGCGGGTGTTCCGATAGTCCCCCCCGCCATTCGGCTGGATGAGCTGCCGGCCCACGCCAAGGCTCACGGCATGGCTGCACCTGCAGGGCAGGCTGTCATCGAGACTGCGTTCATGCGTCTTCGCTGGCAATGCACCGGCCCTTGTTGGTGTCGGGCCGGTGCCGACAGACAACGTCCATGCGGGCATCAGTCGCTTGCGCTCGTCCGGCTCCAGGCTCAGCAGTTCGTGGTCGCGCCGCTGACTGCCGCACGCGGGGCTTCCGCGACGAAGCGAGCTTGTCATTGATATCACAATGATATCTAATAGCATCGACTTCCAGAGGAGACTCCGCTCATGAGAGAAAACAACATCGGCTCGCTGCCCGGCATTCCCATGGCCATCATTCTGATCTGCGTGTTCCTGTACGCCGTGTCCCTGCTGCTGACATCCCTGGGTGGCGGCAGTCTGGCCGCTCAGGTCAGCGCGGTGGTGTTGATCCTTGGCAGCGTGCTCTGCAACAAGGGCTTCTTCATGGTGGAGCCCAATCAGTCGGCGGTGCTCAGCCTGTTCGGCAAGTATGTCGGCACGGTGAAGGATCAGGGTCTGCGCTTCCAGAATCCGTTCTACCGGCCGCGCAAGGTGTCGCTGCGCGTGCGCAATTTCGAGTCCGGCAAGCTCAAGGTGAACGAGCTGGAGGGCAGTCCCATCGAAATCGCCTCGGTGGTGGTGTGGAAGGTGCTGGACTCGGCCGAAGCGGTCTACAACGTCGATGACTACGAGAGCTTCGTGCACATCCAGGCCGAGGCCGCGCTGCGGGCAATGGCGACGGCCTATCCCTACGATCCCACGCCCGAGCACCCCATTGCCCTGCGCAGCCATGCCAGCGAGATTTCCCATGACCTCGCGCAGCAACTCTCGGAGCGTCTGAACCAGGCCGGCATCGAGGTGCTGGAGGCCCGCATCAGCCACCTGGCCTATGCACCCGAGATCGCCGGCGCCATGCTGCAGCGTCAGCAGGCCGGGGCCATCATCAGTGCCCGCGAGCGTCTGGTGGACGGCGCGGTGGGCATGGTGCAGCAGGCGCTGGATTCGCTGAGCGCGCGCGGCGTGGTGGAGCTGGACAACGAGCGCCGCGCGCAGATGGTGAGCAATCTGCTGGTGGTGCTGTGCTCTGACCGCGCCACCCAGCCCGTGGTAAATGCGGGCAGCCTCTACTGATGAGCGAGCGCAAGTCCTATCCGCTGCGCATCAATCCAGCCGTGCTGGAGGCCATGCAGCGCTGGGCCGACGATGATTTGCGCTCGCTCAACGGGCAGATCGAGTATGTGCTGCGCGAGTCACTGCGGCGGGAGGGGCGTTTGACAAGCACGGTCACAGCGCCCGGAGCCGAGCAGCAGCCTTAGCAAGGTCACTGCGCCGTCAGGTCACTTCAAGCTTGACACCATGCGCTCTCCCTCTGACGCATGACGCCTTGTGTCGCTGTATGAGCAGTCATGCAGTTTCCAGTTCAGGCAATTGATTGACTCTCGCCCGCGACGGCTCGGGCGGTGAAGCAGTTCAGTCGGGGTCGTGGTCCCGGGTTTCCTTGTCCAGTGCGCCCACCATCATGGCGGCACCGGTGAAGATGGCCGCGATGAACAGGATGCCGATGATCAGTGCCACGCGGAACGCCGGGCCGATGTCCACATCGCTGTAATAACCGACGAGCCAGGCCAGCAGGTTCACGACCAGCACGGCAATCACCAGAGTACGCAACAGGATGCGTTTCATCAGGGCTCCGAGAGCAGCAGCAGGCCGCTCAGCGTGTCACGGCCACGCTGCAGAAAGACGAACACGTCGTCATGGACATCGCCATTGAGGTTTGCCACCTGCAACTCGCCATTGCGCATGGCAACGGGCAGGCGCAGGGTGTGCTCGGGCGTGCGGCCCTCGACACGACGCAGCTCGCTGTTGCGCTGGATCTCGAATTCGTCGATGAAACGACGGATGTCGATCTCGTACTCGTTGCGGCTGCGGCTGTAGTCCAGGGAGGCCAGGAACTGATCCTGCGGCAGCTCTGCTGGCGGGTCCATGCTGCCCATGAACACCTGCACCTGATCCTCCAGCAGCACCAGCAGGTCACGCGTGGTGTCCACGCCGCCGATCTGCGCGATGGCCGTGGGCAGGATCGTTGTCTCTTCCAGCGCGCGGGCCTGTTCGCGGATGTCGATGGCGGAACTGAGCATGCGCACGGCCGACGGGAATTTCAGGGCCACGGTCAGCTGTCGCGAAGGCCGGCGGGCGAAGCTCTCGCCCTCGTTCGGGTAGACGAAGGCCTCGACATTGATGGAGCCGGCGATGGCCAGCCAGAGGAACAGATCGCCCACCGAGATCGACTCCACCCGCCACAGCCACAGATCGGGGCGACCGTCCTCGTTCTCGTCGTGCAGGAAGGTGGTGAGGACATTGCCACTGGAGCGCAGCACCTGGCGTGGCTGGCTGAAATCCATGCCGCTCGCGGTGCCGGGGAAGAGCGAGACCTTGCCGCCTTCGCGCAGCACGAAGTCGTCGATGCCGTCGCCGTCGACATCCTGCAGCAGCTCCTCGTGGGTCAGCGCCAGCATGCCGGTGAGATTGGAGAAGTCGAGCTGGTCGAAATCGAAATTGCCCAGGCGTTCCCGGATTTCGAGCCGGTCGACGAAATAGCTCGGGGTCTGTGGGAAGTAGTCGCCGCTGCCGCTGGCCATGAAGACATCGAAGCGCTCCTCGGTTTCCGAGATCAAGTCCGGTCGGCCGTCGCCATTCACATCGCGCAGCGCGACCAGGGGGATGCGCAGGGCCTGCCCGACATCGCGCTCGATGCCCTGGCGCACGAACAGATTGGTACGGATCTGCATGTCCGACTGCACGGCGAGGGGAGGCTGGTAGCTGGCATCGGCGTTGCGGATGTAGAGCTGCAGCGTGCCGGCGCCGGGAATGATCAGATCATCCAGGCCGTCGGCATTGAGGTCGCGGGAGAACTGCAGGCGGTTGATGCCCGCGCCGGCGAAGGCACTGAGCCCGCCCAGCACGTCGATCGGCTCGGCGAACTGGCGTTCGTGAATCGGCCACTGCAGCACACGAGCTCCGTCGACCAGGGCGAGCAGCGAGAATCGCCTCTGACCACTCGCATCAGGATAATTCTCACTGAGTTCCCAGCCGATGCTGCTGCCCTCAAGCGCAATGGTGGTATCCGGTGTCGTGAAATCGAAGCCGCCGCCCGTGGCTGCAGCACGCTGGAAATACAGGCTGAAGCGCGCGGGCGCCACGGCCAGCACGTCGGTGAGGCCGTCCTGATCAGCGTCCACCAGCAGCAGGCGCTCGGTGTCGGCCGGCAGCGTGAAGGGCAGGCTGCGATAGCCCGGCAGCGCGTCACCTTGCTGTGCCAGCAGCAGCGGGGGCAGGGACAGTGTCAACAGCAGGGCCGGCAGCAGGCGGGTCAGCAGCGTCATGGCGTCGATACCAGCAGGGTCATGGCGGTGGAGTGATACAGCAGCAAGTCGGCCACGCCGTCGGCATTCAGGTCCTGCACGTCGAAGCGCAGCACCGAGCGGGTGGGCACATGCTGCCAGAAGGGCGTGTCGGCAAATTGCAGGCTGGTGTCGATGGCGCGTGCTGTGAGGGTGCCGTCGGGGGCGAGTGCCATGGCATCACGGCGACCGTCGCCATCCAGATCGGTCTGCAGATGGATCTGCGCCGACAGGCCGCGCACGGCATCGGCGGAGAAGTTCTCATCCAGCCGGAATGCCGGCCTTGCACTGAAGACTTCGCCGGGCGCGCTGCCTGCGGCATACAGCAGTTGCGAGCGCACGATGCTGGCGTTGCGCACGGCGTTGACCACGGGGATCGTGTAATAGCTGATGCTCAGTGCCGGGCGCGCATCCCCGGCAATGTCGGTCACGCCAAGGGTGAGGTCGTAGCCGGAGAAGCGCATGACCTGATCCGGTTGCTCCAGCCGGAAGCTGCCGTCCTGGTTAAGGAAGAACTGCACTGTCCACTCGTTGGAATTGTCGAGGATGCGCAGCAGGTCCAGGCGGGCATCGCCATTGACGTCCAGCAGGCGAATGTCGCCGCGCGTCTCGATGGGGCCGCGCCAGTCGGGCGTTGCGGCGAAACTGCCGTCGGCTTGCTGCTGCAGGATGTTGATCTGGCCGTACAGATCCTTGCCAATGTTCATGAACACAATGTCCTGCAGGGCGTCCTGGTTCATGCGGGCAGCGAGTGCCGCAGGCTGCCAGTGTTCGGCTTCCAGCAGCGTCGTGGAATCACTGTTCTGCCAGGACGACAGGAAACCCTCGAAGGCACTCGCCCCCACGGCACGAACGTTCAGCACGATGCCCTGACGTTCGTTGATCGCCAGCTGCGTGTCCAGCCGGGCACCGCCGAGGGGCACCTCGCCCGGCTCGAGTTCCTGGTTGATGGTGCTGAAGCGGTGCGCCAGGGTGAACTGTTCGTCCGGCCCGCCCAGGAACAGGCCGTAGTCGTCGCGACCCGGCAGCAGCAGGTCGGCGTGGCCGTCGCCGTTCATGTCCGGCAGGCTCGGAAAATACAGCACTCGACGGCGGTCGGGCACCGAGGCGGCGAGCGGCCAGTCGAACAGGGGTCGCAGATTGTCGGTATAGCTGGCAATGGCGGCGGAGAGACTGAAGACGCCCGTGCCTGCGAAGAGCAGCAGCTCGCGGCCGGGCTGCGGGCGCAGGTCGGCCAGCGCGAAGGCGATGATTTCAGGCTTGATCTCCACTCGGCGCGAGGGCTCGGTCGGGAAGTGTCCGCCGGCGTCCTGCAGGTAGATCAGCAGCTCGCGCCCGGCGTCCGCGCTCCAGTGCGGCACGATCAGGTCCAGGCGGGCATCGCCGTCCATGTCCTCGCGCAGCACGTCTTCCGGCCACTCGCCCAGGGCAATCTCCGAGGCCACGTGATCGAGCTGGGCCTGCGTGGCACTGCAGAGCAACAGGGCCGCAAGCAGAACTCCTGGCGCGCGAATGACGTGGCTCATGGTTGTTCTTCCTCGGCCAATTCGCCATAGCCGGTGGCGAAGCGGAACAGGCTCAGGAGGCTGTACTCCTTCTCGCCCTCCTCGTGCCGGTAACGAAACAGCGAGAACAGCCAGAGATCGCCAATCGCGAGCTGGGTGCGGGCGGGAGTGAGACTGGATTCATACTGCAGCAACGGGCCGAGCGACAGCCGCGACAGTCGGCGTCCCGGGCTCCACAGTCGTACCTCTCGCCCAAAGTTCTCCAGCGCCATGGCGGTGTCTCGAACCACGCTCAGGCGGATGTGGTCCCCCAGGTCATGCTCGGTGTTCAGGCGCGTGATCAGGTCCTGCGCCGAGGTGACCGGGATGTCATCGAGCGCGAGGATGGTGTCGCCCACCTGCAGCCCGGCAGCGGGCAGAGGACTGTCCTCGAACAGCTCGACGATGCGGGCGCCAGAGCGCGGCGTGCCACCGGCGGTGTCGTAGATTTCGGTGACATAAGCTGCCCGGGTGGCGACGGGATCGGCGCGGTAGAGTTCCACCACCTCGGCGCGTTCGTCAGTCTGCGGGCGCGCGTTGAGGGTGGTCTGGAACACTGTGGTCGCCCGGCGCACCTCCAGCACGAAAGCGCCTGCGGTATCGCTCTGCTGTGCCAGAGCTTCCACCAGATCCGGGTGGTTCACCTCCCGCTCGTCGATGCGCAGGATCACGTCGCCTGCCCGCAAGCCGGCCAGGTCGGCGGCGCCGCCCGGGGTGACCGCGCGAATGCGCACGCCGGGCAGCACGGTGATGTTGCTCAGGGAGTCGCTCTCGTTCAGCGCCATGCTCATGCCGAAATTGAGACCGCGACCGACCGGCTCGCCCGCGCTCAGGCTGACCGCCTCCGGCGACAGGGTGATGCTGGGCACCAGCGAGCGCGGCTCGGTACTCACGCAAGCGGCCAGCAGCAGGGAACACAGGGTCAGGGACAGAGCGCGCACAGCAGAACTCACAAAGGCTTCCTCCTCACGGCCAGCAGGGCCAGCACCACGAACAGCAGCAACTGAGGCAGCGGTACCCACTCGTTGAGGGCGAGAAGCTGCGGATCGATCATCACATCGGAATAGCCGCGCACCAGTCGGCCGACATCCTGCAGATAGGACTGATCGATCAGCGAGGGCTGGTAACGGGCGTAGAGATAATGGGCGGCGTTGCCAAGCACACCCTTGAAGACATCCAGCGCGAGGCTGATGCCCAGGGCGGCGGTCACGGCCTGGGTGGCCGACTGGGCAAGCACCGACACCAGAACACCGAAGGCGAGCGCCGTGGGCAGGGGTATCAACGCCAGACGCAGACCCAGCCACACTTCCGTGCGGATCTCTTCGCTGCCGATCAGTTCGTAGCCGTCTTCCACCACCGGGCCGAAATCCCACAACAGGGCGCAGATGGCGCTGGTGCCCGCGGCGAGCAATACCAGGGCGCACAGTGCGAGCAGCCAGACGGTGCACAGCTTGGCCAGCACCAGGTGCATGCGGCTGCTGCGCCGGATCAGCACATGGCGCAGGGCTCCCGTGTCGCGATCGCTGGCGAAGGACCAGGCGGCCCAGGCCACCAGCGACAGGCTCAGCAGGGAGAGTCCGGTGGCGAAGCCTTCAACGAATGGGCCCCAGGCATTGCTGGCAAGGACAGGCTCGTCGCCTCCGCCAAGCAGGGCATCCCGAGCCGCCTGGCCCGATTCCGCGAGCTTGACGATGCAGGCCCGCAGCACCACGGCAAAGGCCGGCAGCAGCACCAGCAACCAGGCAGTGGTGCTGCGGCGGGCGACATAGAGCTCGGCGCGGAGTGTGGCGAGGAGGGCATTCATGCGGCACCTCGCTCGGCAGCAACGCTCAGCGGATCTGCGGTGGTAATGACGTGAAAGAGGCTGGTGAGGGAGGGGCGCTCCGGGGCCAGTTCGCTGACCAGGATGCCCTTGCTCACCAGCATCTGGTTGATCAGCGCGGGGTTGCAGCTGCCGATGCACAGCGTCAGCACGCCCGTTTCCCGGGAGTCTTCGACCTGCACGCCGGGCAGACCCTGCACCAGCGTCAGCGCGCGCACCACGTCGTCGCAGCGCACACGCAGCCTTGTTTCACCTGCGTCGAACAGCTCGCTGACGGCTCCGCTTGCGGCGATGCGTCCCTTGTGCAGCACTGAAAGATGGGAACAGACCCGTTCCAGATAAGGCAGTTGATGGCTGGAGAGCAGGAAGGCCGTGCCTTCCTCACGGTTGAGCCGGGCGATCAGATCGAGCACGTCGTCGACGCCGCCGGCATCCAGTCCGTTGAAGGGTTCGTCCAGGATGACGAAGCCCGGGCGGCCCAGCAGCGCCTGGGCGATGGAGGCGCGTCGGCGGTTGCCCAGCGAAAGTTCCCGGATGCGGTAGCCGCTGTACTTGCCGATGCCCAGCAGGGCTTCGACCTCGGCGGGTGAGCGCACCGGGTGCTGGCACAGCAGCCCGGCATGCTCCAGCACCTGCCTGACCGTGAGGTGGGGGTGCAGGCTGGGGCTGTCGAAGATGCTGACGATGGCGCCTTCGCTGCGGTGCAAAGCCTCCGGGGTGTGGCCAAGCACACGGATGTCGCCGCTGTCGAAGGGGCGCATGCCCAGGATGCACTCCAGCGTGGTGGTCTTGCCGGAGCCGTTCAGTCCCACCAGACCATGCACCGCGCCGGGCTCGACGCGCAGCTGCAGGTCCTGCAGCACCGTCGTCGCGCCGTAGCGCTTGTTCAGCCCCGTCACGCTCAGCGGAATGGGGGAATTCGCAGGAGCCTCGGACACCTCAGACTTCCCCTCAGTCCACGAACAGGTCGTCGACCTGCACCTGGGTCACTGTGCCGTACTGCGCCAGTGCCTCGACATCGATGCGGGATAGATCGCCGACGATGGAGATCAGTTTGGGCCGCCCCGCAATATTGTCGCGCTGGAAGGCCAGCATATCCTCCAGCGTGGCGCTGCGCAGTTGCTCGAAGCGGGCTGGGCGCGGGTCTGCGTTCAGGCCCAGACGCTCCCACGAACGCACCGAACCGATCACCTGGCGAAAGCCGACCGTGGAGGTGCGATAGCGGTTCTCCAGCGAGCTGCGCGCTTCCTCGAAGCGCTCGCCAGACGACGGCATGTTGTCGAACAGGTCGAGGAAGGCGGCGAGGGCGTCCACCGTCTTGTCGTTCTGCGAGCCGATCGCGCCGATGGCGAGGTTCTCGGCGTCAAGACGACCGCCCTGGGCGTACTGGGCCTGCGCCGAGTAGGCCAGTGCCCGCGCCTCGCGCAGTTCCTGGAATACCACGCTCGACATGCTGGTGCCGAAATAGGTGTTGTAGAGCGAGGAGGGGATCGCCAGCGCCTCGTCATAGGTGCCATCAGGGAACTCGATGCGCACCTGGGCCTGTGCCGTCGCCTGGTCCACCACGTAGATCTCGTTGGCATCCACCACACGCGCCGTGCGGAAGCGGTAGGGCGGTGTGTCCTTGAGGTCGGCCGGCACCTGGTAGAGCCGCTGCAGTTTCTCCTGCAGCTGCTCCAGCGACAGCGAGCCGGTGTAGCTCAGGGTGTGCTTGTAGGTCAGCAGATTGCGGATCTCGTCCTGCAGCTGCGGCACAGTGGAGGCAGCGATCTCGGCCGAGGTCAGCGCCTGCAGCATGGGCGAGTCTGCGCCGTAGCGGTTGTAGAGGAACAGGGCCTGGCTGATGGCGCCCGGGTCCTGCTTCTGGTCCGCGCGGGACTTGAGAATGATGGCTTTGAGCTCTTCCAGCGTGGCTTCGTCGGACACTGGATTGCGCAGCAGTTCCAGCATCAGGCTCAAGGTGGGCTCGAACTGCTCGTCCAGACCGCTGACGCCGATGGAGGATTCATTGGCGCCCGCACTGATGCCGAACTCGCTGCCCAGACGGTACCACTCCTTCTGCAGGTCGGCGGCGCTGAAGCTGCCGGCTCCGGATTTCTCCAGCAGAGCGGTGGCGAGTCCCAGGCGGTCGTTCTCCTCGGTGCCGGTCTCCACGCTGATGGAGAAGGAGAAAAGGTCATTGAGCGGATTCGGCGCATAGTAGAGCGGCACCCCGGGCGCGAACTCCACCACGCGGTAGTCCTGCTCCGCATCCACGAAGGTCGGCTCGATCTCCTCGTAAGGCATGGCCAGGATGTTGGCGGCAAACTGTGACTGCCGGCTCGGGTCGATGTTGACCGGGTCGATCTGTGGCTTCTCGACATGGGGGATCTCGTGCTGCTCGTTCACACGGTGCACGGCCACATACTGGTTGTCGCCGAAGTACTGATTGGCCACGCGCACGATGTCGTCCTTGCTCACCTGTTCCAGACGATCCATCTCCGCCACATAGTGATCCCAGTCTTCACCCGCCATGAAGGCCTGGCGCATGGTGGTGACGCGGGCAGTGTTGGATTCCAGTGCCTGCTTCTGGCTCTTCTTGAAGTCATTGACGATGGCCGGAATGATCCAGTCCTCGAACTCGCCCGCCTTGATGTAGGCGATCTGGTCGACCAGCAGCTGCTCGACCTCGGCCAGGGTCTGACCCTGCTTGGGCACACCCCAGAGGCGCTGGGAGCCGTAGTCGTTGAGAAATTCCGGCGACGAGCCGGCGGCCTGCACGGCCTGGGCCTGGTTCAGGTTGATGTTGATCAGGCCCGCGGTGCGATTGTCCAGGATCATGTCCAGCAGCATCAGGGCTTCCTTGTCGGGATGGCCGTTGGGCACGGTGCGATAGGCGATCTGTACTTCTTCCTCGCCAAGGTACTGCACGGTCACGCGCTCGACCTGCTCGATCGGGTCTTCCACCCAGGGGCCCACTTCCGGCACTTCCCTGCGCTCCCACTTGCCGAAATGCTCGGCAATGGTGGCAATGGTCGCGTCGATGTCGATATCGCCACTGATGAAGATGGCCATGTTGTTCGGCACGTAGTAGGTGTCGAAGTAGTTCTGGATGTACACCAGGGATGGGTTCTTCAGGTGTTCGGAATCCCCGATGGTGGTCTGCTGGCCGTAAGGGTGCTCCTTGTACAGCAGTTTGCCCATGGCGTAGTAGGACACGCGGTCGCGGTTGTCCAGGCTCTGGTTCTGTTCTTCGTAGACGGTTTCCAGTTCAGTGTGGAAGAGGCGGAACACCGGGTCGACGAAGCGGCTCGATTCGATCACGGCCCATTGCTCGAGCCGGTTGGAGGGCAGGCCGACCTTGTAGACGGTCTCCTCGTGCCAGGTGTGGGCGTTCAGGTTGGACGCGCCCATGGCGTTGTAGAGCTTGTCCATCTCGTTGGGGATGGCGTACTGGGCGGCCTGCTGGGACACGCGATTGATCTCGGCGTAGATCTCGGCCCGCGCGGTCGGGTCGGTCTCGCGGAAGTGGCGCTCGTACAGCTCGGTGATCTGGTCCAGATAGGGCTTCTCGGCGGCATAGTCCAGCGTGCCCAGCTCCTGTGTACCCTTGAACAGCAGATGCTCCAGATAGTGCGCCAGCCCGGTGGCGTCGGCCGGGTCGTTCTTGCTGCCGGCCTTGACCGCGATCTCGGCGTAGAAGCGGGGTTCCTCGTGGTTCTGTGTCAGGTAGACCTGCAGGCCGTTGTCCAGCTCGAAGATCTGGGTATGCAGGGCGTCGTCCGGGTTGGGAGAATTGATGCGCCGATAGCCGGCACCGGCCACGTCTTGTGTCGAGTCGGCAACGGGTGCGGCCGGCGTTGCAGGGGTGTCCTGCGGGCTGCAGGCGAACAGGGCCGAAAACAGCACCAGGACGCCCAGCATGGCGCGGGCTGAGCCGGAAGTCGGGATGTGTGGCATAGGTTTCTCCAGAAGGGATCGGGCGCGGTCTCTCATGCAGAGACAGATGGCGGCTAATGTAAAGAATTCCACCCCGAAGGTCATCACAAAGCTGCCCCTAGTCCGGAGACCTCGCGGGGCGGCGCTGTATTGCACTGATGCGGGTGCAGGTCTCAGGGAGGCGGGGGCGCCATCATCTGACGGGCTTCCTGCAGGCTGTTCGACAGCTCCAGCAGCTGGGCCGAGGAGGCGCGCAGGTTGTCCTGCAACTGCTCGATCTGTGCCTGCACGCTCTGCTGCCGGGCGTCACTCTCGGCAAGTCTGGCTGCGCTGGCATCGGCCTGGCGCTGGAGAGTCTCGCGGGCGGCCTCACTGCGCTCGAGACTTTCGCGCAGCGCCTGGGCCTGCTGGTACTGCAGAAAGGCTGTCGCCAGCGCGCTGAGGGTGATCAGGGTCATAGCGAGCAGAGCTTTCATGAGCGTTCCTTCGGCAACTGTGGAGTGCCGGCCATCATGCATGGCGGCTCGGACAGTCTACTGTGCGGCAGTGCCGCAGGCGACTCCTCCGCAAAAGTTGACTTACATCAAGAAAATCGATCCGACAGATCTTGAAGCCGGAAAAAGTTTCACTATATTCCGTGTCGTAGTCTGCACGGTTGACTGTTCGATATCAGAGCGGCAATCGGGTACAAGAAGAACCAAACCGGAACGCTGCGCGCGCTGACTGTTGCATCCAGTGCGTCGGTGTTCTGCCCATTTACAAGGCAAGGAGAGGATCATGAAGTTGAAGCAGCGTTTGAGCATCAGTCATACCGGGAAGGCCGCGCTTGGCCTTGCCGTGCTGGCGGTGCTGGGTGTAAGCGCGCAGGCACAGGCGCAGTCCGGCCTGGGCATCCAGTCCGGCGAAGTGACCTATGCTGATCACGTCGCCCAGATCATCACCGACAACTGTGTCGTCTGCCACCGCGAAGGCGGCATCGGCCCGATGCAGCTCACCAATTACGAACAGATTCGCCCTTGGGCGCCGCTGATTGGCGTACGCGTGGCGAACAAGGAAATGCCACCCTATTCCTACGATGACCACATCGGCATCCAGGATCTGCAGGGCGACTGGCGTCTGTCAGACGAAGAGATCAACACCATCACCCAGTGGGTCGCCCAGGGCGCTCCCGAAGGTGACTGGGGTGATCGTTCACACCCGGTAGCTAATCTGCCCAGCGCCGATGAGTGGAACTTCGCGCCGCAGTTCGGTCAGCCCACCCTGGTGCTGGACTCCGAGCCCATCGACGTGCCTGCCATCGGCAACGACATGTGGCACCGTCCTTACGTCGAAACCGGGCTTACCGTTGATCGTTGCATCAAGGCTATCCAAGTGAAGCCGGCAGGCAATGCGAAAGCGGTGGTGCACCACGCCAACTCCAACGTCGAGATCATGAACGCAGACGGCGAATACGAAGACGTCGGCATGCTGACCGAGTACGCCATGGGCAAGTGGGGCGAGATCGCGCCGGAAGGCGTGTGCCGCACACTGCCTGCCAACGCCCGCATCCGTTGGGACATTCACCTGTTCCCCGGTGGTGTGGGGGCGACAGCTCCGGGTACCGTGATCGAGGACAACGTGGTGGAGATCGGTATCTGGCTGCATCCCGAAGGCTATGAGAACCAGGTCAAGTACAAGCAGGACCTGAAACTCTACAGACTGGACGAAGGCGAGCTGATCGTTCCGCCTCACGGCACGGCGATGACTCAGGGCTTCCACTCCTTCGACCACCCGGTTCGCGTCGACAGTTTCCAGCCGCACGGCCACCTGCGCATGCGCGCCGCGTCACTGGAGATCTACTATCCAGCGACAGGTCGCACCGAGCAGATCAGCCAGATTTCCAACTGGAGTGCCACATGGCACCACAGCCATCTGTACGAGCCCGACGTTGCGCCACTCATCCCCACTGGGGCCGTCATGGTCATCAAGCAGTGGTATGACAACACCGCCAACAACCCGAACAATCCAGATCCTGATTTCTGGGTGGTTGCCGGCAGTCGCACTGCTGATGAAATGACTCACGCCTGGCTGGCGATTACTCACTTGGACGAAGAGGGCTATCAGGAAATCGTGGCTCAGCGTGAAGCAGCCAAACAGCGTTCAGTCGCTGGTCAGTAAGCAATAGCTATAAAAGTCTCCTCGTAAGGGTCGGGCACCGTATGGAAACATGCGGCGCCCGATTTCTATTCCTGAAGTATTTTAGCTGCGTATCTACCAGTCTGATGTATCTCGCAGTCAAATGTATGCCTTGGTGTTTTTCGGACGACCGTTCTATGTAAACGTGTTACAAGTTGTGACTGTAATGTTCGGGGATTGCAATTCCATGCTGCGCCTGATTACATCGGCAAGCGTAAGGTGACATGGTGATGTATCGTGGTACAGGAATGGCCCAACGGCCTGTTGTCTTCCCGTGATAGTCATGCAGTAGTGCCTTATAGAGCTCTAAGCTATTGATATCCAGATAATAAAGGCCTTGTTGCCACCAATTGGCGGCAAGAGCCAACAACCGGAGATAAACATGCTTAACTTCACCCGACGCGGGCAACTGCGTCACCTGATCCACTCCTGCCTTGTCGCTTCCGTCGTGCTTCCGCTTTCCGTTCAG
>JBEDFR010000173.1:0-8013 GCA_041175045.1 Pseudomonadota bacterium
TCCGTGTAGGAACGGCTGCCGCCATCCATGGAGGCAGACGGTCGGCAATCCCGCCGCCAGCGCGCGGAGCCCTCAGCACCGTGCCGCCGGCAGGACGGCTTCGTTCGGATTCGGGACGCTGGCGTTGGAAGGGGAGAGAGGACCACTTCGCCTCTGCCGCCCCGCCAGACCCGGCAGAATACCGGGCCGGTCCGGAACTACACCGGCAGCTTGCGCAGCTCTTCCACCACCAGATTGCCGAACGAACTCGTATCGATCATCTTCACGCCCGCCCCCGGCTTCGAGAGATCCGGGGTGGAATAGCCCTGGGCGAACACGCTCTGCATCGCATGCCAGACGTTGCGGGCTTCCTTGTCCATGCCGAAACTCATCTCCAGCATCATCGCCACCGAGCCGATCATCGAGTAGGGGTTGGCGATGTTCTTGCCCGCGATGTCCGGGGCCGACCCGTGGGACGGTTCGTAGTACGCCTTCTTGTCGCCCACGCAGGCCGAGGGCATCAGGCCCAGCGAGCCCAGGATACCGCCCCCCTGATCGCTGAGGATGTCGCCGAACATGTTCTCCATCACCATGACATCGAACTGGCCCGGGTTCAGGCACAGATAGGTCGCGGCCGCGTCCACCAGGATGTGGATCACCTTCACTTCCGGATAGTCCTTCGCCACCTCGTCGATTACTTCGTTCCACAGCACGCTGGACTTCAACACATTGCTCTTGTGGATGTTGTGCAGCACCTTCTTGCGCTTCATCGCTGTGTCGAAGGCCACCTTGGCGATGCGGCGGATCTGCACTTCGTCGTACTCCAGCATCTCGCGCACATAGCGCACGCCGTCGGGGGTCACGCCGGTCTGCTTCTCGCCGAAGTAGAGGCCGCCCACCAGTTCGCGGATGATCATGATGTCGATGCCATTGCCGATGATTTCCTTCTTCAGCGGCGAGAAGTGCGCCAGGCCCTGGGGCAGGAAGACGGGACGGAAATTGGCGTAGGTGTTGTAGCGGCGACGCAGGGGCAGCAGGGCGCCACGCTCGGGTTGCTTGTCAACGGGGATCTTCTTGGACTCTTCGTGGTTCAGGCCGATCGGGCCCTTGAGAATGGCGTCGGCTTCGTCGCAGATCTGCCGGGTGTTCTCCGGGAACGGGTCGCCGCATTCAAAGTAGGCGCTGGCGCCGAAGGGGGTGTGGATGAGGTCGAATTCCACTCCAGGGTGGCGCTCTTGCACCAGTTTCAGCACCTTCACGGCTTCCACCATGATTTCGGGGCCGATGCCATCACCATCGAGTAACGCTATTTTGTACGTGCTCATGAAATTTTTGCAGTCCGCTCGGAAAAGAGGCGCGTAATCTATCACGCTGCAAAGTTGAGCAACAAGGCGCCGCTCCCGGCGTCCGAAAGTTCGGGCGAGCTGGCGGGTCCGGCCGCGATACCGCCACGGTGGTCCTGTGATTGGTCCTGTCTCCCACCCCGATGACTCCTGGATAAAGGCTTCCTTGACATGACTCCCGGCACCAGCGACTTCTGGTTTCTGCCCCTCGGCGGCTGCGGCGAAATCGGCATGAACCTCAATCTTTACGGCCATGCCGGGCAGTGGCTGATGGTGGATTGCGGCGTCACCTTCGAGAAGAGCCCCGTGCCAGGGGGCGGCAATCGGGTGGAAATGCCTGATCCGATGTTCATTGCCAATCGCAGCGAGGCGCTGGTGGGGCTGATCGCCACCCATGCCCACGAAGATCACATCGGCGCCATCGCTCATCTCTGGGAGCAACTGCGCTGCCCCATCTACACCACGCCCTTCACCCGCAATGTGCTGCTGCGCAAGCTGCGCGAGAAGGGCATTGCGGCACCGGTGCTGACGGTGCATCCGGGCGAGACGGTCGCGCTCGGGGCGTTCCACGTGAGCTGGCTGCCCATCACGCATTCGACGCCCGAGACCCACGCGCTGCTGATCGAGACGGCGGCCGGCACCTTGCTGCACACGGCCGACTGGAAGCTGGATGATGCGCCCATCGCCGGTCCGGCGATCCAGCCCTCGCTGTTCGAACGGCTGGCACGCCGACGCGTGGACGCCATCGTCTGCGACTCCACCAATGCCACCCAGCCGGGCTATTCGGTATCCGAGGGCGAACTGTTCGAGGGTCTGCTCGCAGCCGTGCGCAGCAGCGAGGGGCGAGTGGTGGTGAGCTGTTTCGCCAGCAATATCGCGCGGCTGCAGACGCTGGGTCATGTGGCGCGTCTTTCCGGCCGCTATCTGGGCCTGCTGGGCCGCGCGCTGGAGACGCTGGTGAGCTGTGCGCGCGGCGCGGGCTATCTGCAGGACGACTTCGCGCCCGTGCAGGCCGAGCATCTGGGCTATCTGCCGCCGGGCGAGGTGCTGGCCCTGGCCACCGGCAGCCAGGGCGAGCCAGGTGCGGCCCTGCATCGCCTGGCCCTGGATTCCCACCCCTGTGTGTCGCTGGCGGCGGGAGATCATGTGCTGTTCAGCGCCAAGACCATTCCCGGCAACGAGGAGGCCGTGGCGCGGCTGATCGCCGCCTTCGAGGCACGCCAGATCCGTGTCACCCACCCCGACCGCGTCTGGCTGCCGGAACAGGGGCTGGTGCCACAGACAGCCCGCCGTCCGCTGCATGCCTCCGGCCACCCCTGTGCCGACGAGCTGGCGCAGATGTATGCCTGGGTGCGGCCGCGTCTGGCCATTCCCGTGCATGGGGAGCCACACCATCTGCGTGCGAATGCCGCCATCGCCCGGGAGGCAGGCGTGCCGCTGCAGGCCATCGGCAGCAATGGCGATCTGTTCGACCTGCTGAGCGGGCGGATCACCCGGGGCGCGGCGCCGGTCGGGCGCCTGTGGCTGGAAGAGCGCAAGGGACTGCTGCACCGTTGTTGACAGGCGTGGGCTGAGTGTTGCTCCGGCGGGTGCGCTCGTGGAATGATCCCCGCCTTCGAGGATCTCCATGAGCGCAGCCCCGTCCCCCCTGTCCGAGCAGCACCGTCTTGCCCTTGAGGGCAATCTGCGGCGCTTCGTCGTCTTCCGTCTGTTCTACTCGGCGCGCTTCTACTACCCCGTCTTCACCATCCTGTTCCTCGACTATGGCCTTACCCTGGCCCAGTTCGCCCTGCTCAACATGGCCTGGGCGCTGGCCATCGTGGTGGCCGAGGTGCCCTCGGGCGCGCTGGCGGACATTGTCGGGCGGCGCCGGCTGGTGATCTTTGCCGCGCTGATGATGGTGCTGGAAATGAGCCTGCTGGCCTTCGTGCCCATGGGCGCGTCCAGCCTGCTGTTCGGGGTGTTTCTGCTCAATCGCCTGATCTCGGGATTGTCCGAGGCCGCAGCCAGCGGGGCGGACGAGGCGCTGGCCTATGACTCGCTCAAGGCCCTGGGGCGCGAGGAAGAGTGGTCACGCTGGCTGGAGAAGACCTCGCGGGTGGTCTCCATCGGTTTCTTCTGCACCATGATCAGCGGGGCCTTCGTCTACGATCAGGCGCTGCTCACCCGCGTGCTGAACAGCGTCGACGCCGACTGGCAGATCGCCCGCGAGACGGCCATTCGACTGCCGATCATCCTCACCCTGTTCAGTTCCCTGGTGGTGCTCGTCACGGCGCTGGGCATGCGCGAGATCCCCGGCGCGCATGCGCCCCTGGCGGCGGGGTCGGGCAGCCGGCTGGCGGCCCTGGCCGAGGCCTCACGCCAGGTGCTCAAGGCAGCGCGCTGGACCTGTGCCCATCGCTTCGTGCTGTTCGTGATTCTGGCGGCGCTGGCCCTGGACAGCGTGGCGCGGCAGTTCGTGGTGCTGGCCAGCGAGTATTACCGGTTGATCGACATTCCCGTGTCCTGGTTCGGCTTCATCGGCGCCGGCATGTCCCTGCTGGGCATCGTCGCGGCGCGGGTGTCGCGTCATCTGGTCCATGCCTGCAGCCCGGCCTTCAACTTCTGGCTGCTCTCGGCGCTGCTGCTGTTTTCCCTCGGCGGTCTTGCTTTGGCTCTGCCGGTGGCAGGTCTGGTGTTCGCAGCCGGGGCCTTCGTGATCCTGGGGATGGTGCAGTTCCTGGCCAGTTTCTATTTGAACCGTGCGGTGGACTCCTCGCTGCGCGCCACGGTGTTGAGCTTCCGCGGGCTGGCACTGAATCTTGGTCTGGGCTGTGCGAGCCTTCTCTACACGGCTCTCGTCGCAGGCCTGCGCGGTGACGACCAGGCCACCTCCAGCACTGCACAGCAGGGCATGCTCTTCGTTGATGCGCTTGCCTGGTTTCCGGCGTATTACCTTTTGTTGATGATCATGATCGTGTTGTCAGCATGCCGGGGAGAGCGAACATGGATGCGTGGTTGATGTCATGGCTGGAGCGCAACGGGGAGCAGGCACTGTGGCTGGTGCCCATGCTGGCCTTTGCCGAAGCCTGCGTAGGTCTTGGCCTTTTCGTGTCCGGGGTGCTGCTGTTGAGTGCCGCAACGCTGCTTTACTCGCAGAGTCTGGCCGGACTCCCGGAGATCATCGTGCTGGCGTGGGCAGGGGGTATGCTGGGGGATCACAGTGGGTATCTGACCGGTCGCGCGTTCGGGCCTCGTTTGCACCATCTGCCGCTGGCGCAACGCTTCCGCAAAAACCTGCTGAAGGCGGAAACCATGGTGCAGCGTCATGGCGCTGCGGCAATCTTCATCGGACGCTTTGTGCCTGCAATTCGCAGTGTCGTGCCAGTGCTCGTAGGCATCAGTGGCCTTGCCCGTCTGCGCTATACGCTGCTGGACGCTCTGGCCTGCCTGCTCTGGGCGCTCACTCTGGCGGCTCTCGTGGCGGGGCTGGACGCTTTGTGGTAACCCATGGGGCGCCGCAAGAGGGTGTCATGCCTTGCCAGTTGCGGGCAAAAATGCCACGTTTGAGTTTCAAACAACCCTGACCCATACGGAGAAACCGCGATGACCACAAAGATCCACCGATTTGCTGCCCTGAGCCTGGGGGCTCTGCTCTGTCTGCCACTGCTGGCCCAGGCCCAGCTGGCCGAGCGCAAGACGCTCACCGACGAGGCCGTCAAGAACATCATGGCGGCCGCCGAGGCCGAAGCCCGCGCCAACAACTGGAACGTGGTGATCGCCCTGGTGGATGAAGGGGGGCATCTTCTGAGCCTTCAGCGCCTGAACAACACGCAGAGCGCCAGCATCGACATTGCCATCGGCAAGGCCCGCACCGCCGCCGCGTTCCGTCGTCCTTCCCAGGCCCTGGAAGCGCTGATTCCCAACCGTCCTGCTTTCATGAGCGTGTCGGAAGAGTACGTGCTGATGGAAGGTGGCGTGCCCGTCGTGGTGGATGGCGTGACTCTGGGCGCGGTGGGTGTGTCTGGCGTGCAGGCCAGCCAGGATGCCCAGATTGCGGCAGCGGGCGTGGCCGGACTGCAGCCGTAGTTGACGCGGCGTCCTCGCACCGGAAACGGTTGAACTTGTCTGCGGGCAGCACGTATGCTCGCCGGCAAGTTCCGCTGCCAGCGGACCTGGCCAGATCCCTTTCCTCACAATCACAAAATCAATCAGGAGTCATCATGTCTTCGTCACGCAAACTGCTTTTCACGCTGATTTCTGCCGCCACCTTGCTGGCGGCCTGCAGCGATGCAACGACAACCAGCACTGCCGCGACGGCTACTCCGGCCCCGGCTGCTGCGGCACCCGCCGTCGCTGACGCTGCGCCAGCAGGCAATCCGATCAGCGGGGTGGGCATGCCCAACCCGAATCCCGTCGTCACGCAGAACTGGGGCGAGCTGCCGGCCGGCCGCACCTGGGGCTCCACGGCGGGTATCGACATCGACCCCATCGACGGCCACATCTGGGCCTATGAGCGCTGCGGCGCGGGCAGCTTCGGCGCCGGTGCACCGGTGACCTGCGACACCAATCTGGTGGACCCGATCTTCAAGTTCGACCGCCACACCGGGGCGGTGCTGGCGAACTTCGGCGCCGGCGTCATGGTCACGCCCCACGGCATCCACGTGGACAGCGAGGGCAATGTCTGGGTGACGGACTTCGCCACCAATGCCGACGAGACCAAGGGTCAGCAGGTGCACAAGTTCAGCCCCTCAGGCGAACTGCTGCTCAGCCTGGGCACGCCCGGCAAGATCGGCAACGATGAAGCCCATTTCAACCAGCCCAATGACGTGATCGTGGGTCCGGACGGCAGCATTTATGTCTCCGATGGCCACAATGCCCAGGGCATGATCACCAATGCGGCCATGGCCGAGGGCCGTGCCAATGGCGAAACTTCGCGCATCATGAAGTTCGCGCCGGACGGCACCTTCATCAAGCAGTGGGGTCAGATCGGGGTGCAGCACGGCGAGTTCCGCACGCCGCATGCCATGGAGTTCGATTCCCGCGGCCGTCTGTGGGTGGCTGACCGGGGCAATCACCGCATCGAGATCTTCGACCAGGACGGCAACTACCTGGAGTCCCGCTACATGTTCAGCCGCATCAGCGGCCTGTTCATCACCGACGACGACATGCTCTATGCCATCGACTCCGAGTCCAGCCCCACCAACCATCCGGGCTGGCGCAATGGCGTGCGCATCGGCCACATCGACCATGACCATGTGGAAGGCCTGATCCAGCCCTTCGAGCGCGAGGATCGCGTGTATCAGGGCACGGCCGGGGAAGGCGTGGCGGTAGATGCCGATGGCACGGTATTCGCGGCCGAAGGCCCGAACTCGCTGAGCCAGGCCGGTGGCGCGTTCACGAAGTACTCGGCACGTTGATCGACCAGGGCCGCGCGGGGAATGCCGCGTGGCCGCTTCTCGGGAGCATGGCATGAAGCAAGCAGCAAGAGCCTGGATCGTCGGCGCACTGTGCCTGGTGGCGCAGTCCGCCCTGGCCCAGGCGCCCTCGGCGCCGGACGCGCATGCCGCGCATGGGCACGAACACGCCCATGCCGCCGATGCGGCCTTGAGTCTGAATGCGGGCGAACCCTGGCAGACGGATGAAGCGCTGCGTCGCGGCATGCTGCAGATCCGCGTGGCCAGTGCCATGCTGACCCCGGCCTTCGAGGCCGCGCAGCTCTCGCAGCCGCAGGCGGCTCAGCTGGCGGAGGCCGTGCGGCTGACCGTCAACACCATGATTGCCGAGTGTCAGCTGCCTGCCGACGCCGATGCCAATCTGCACCTCATCCTTGGTCGCCTGCTGGCCGCAGCCGAGGCGCTGGAAACAGCGTCACTGGCGGCGGAAGGTCTGCCCGCCATCCAGGCGGCGCTGCAGGACTACGGTCACTACTTCGCTCACCCCGGCTGGCACGACGCGCCCGCCGAGGATGAACACGCCCATCACTGAGCCGCAACCCGCCGCCCGGCTCAGCGCCGGGCGGGCTGCAGGGGCTTGCGGAACTTCACGGTCATGCGGTCGCTCTCGCCAATCGCCAGGTACTTCGCTCTGTCGGTATCGCCCAGACGCAGCGTGGGCGGCAGCGTCCACACGCCTTCCGGATGGTCCTTGGTGTCCAGCGGATTGGCATTCATCTCGGACGTGGCCACCAGTTCGAAGCCCGCTTGTGTGGCCAGTTCTATCACGTAGTCCTGGGTCACGTAGCCCGTCGTCTCCATGATCTGCATGCTGCTGCCTGCAGGCGCGCGATGCTCCACGATGCCCAGAATGCCGCCCGGCTTGAGCGCCGCATAGAAGGCGGCGAAATGCTCCTTCTGGGTGCCGGCCATGATCCAGTTGTGCACATTGCGGAAGCTCATGGCCAGGTCGGCCGAGCCGGGCGGGGCGATCTGGGTCTCCGAGGGCGGATACAGGTGAGTGACGCGCACTTCGCCGTAGAGCTCGGGGTTGGCGGCCAGCTTGGCCTGGAAGGCTTCCAGCATCGGGGGCTGGTAGCTCAGGTGGGAGCGCGGTGAGAAATGCGCGCCGTAGTAGACGCCGTTGCCCTTGAGGAAGGGCGCAATGATCTCGGTGTACCAGGCACCGCCGGGCAGGATCTCGATGACGGTCTGGCCCGAGGCCAGGCCGAAGAACTGCAGGGTCTCCACCGGGTGGCGGGCCGCGTTGCGGGCGA
>JBEDFR010000174.1:0-13710 GCA_041175045.1 Pseudomonadota bacterium
CAAGGCCAGCCAGCGCCTGATCAGCAATGGCGAGTTCTACGAGTTCGTGGCCAGCGGCGGCTATCTGGATGACCGCCACTGGAGCGAGAAGGGCCTGGCCTGGCGCCGCTTCCGCAACACCCGCTGGCCCACCTTCTGGGTGCAGGACGGCCCCGTGGGCTCGCACCGCTACCGCCTGCGCACTACCTTCAGCGTGGAAGACATGCAGTGGGACTGGCCCGTGTGCGTGAATTACTACGAAGCCAAGGCCTATTGCGCCTGGCGCACCGAGCGCGATGGCGCCAGTTCGCCCTATCGCCTGCTGCAGGAGCAGGAACACGTGGCCATCCGCGAACCCGCGCTGCAGAACGCCGCCCAGTGGAGCCCCGAGCGCCCCGAGCTGCTGCACCTTGACCGCGTGATGGCCGACGAAGCCGAACTGGCCGCGCCCTACGAAGTGAACAACAATCTGCACTTCGGCAGCGAGAGCCCCGTGGACCGCTTCGCCCCCAACAGCCGTGGCTTCAACGATGTGTTCGGCAATGTGTGGCAATGGTGTGAAGACCCCTTCCACCCCCTGCCCGGCTTCCGCATTCACCCCTATTACGTGGACTTCAGCACGCCCTGCTTCGACGAACAGCACCAGATGATTCTGGGCGGCTCGTTCATCAGCACCGGCGACGAAGCCAGCGTGTGGTCGCGCTTCCACTTCCGCCCGCATTTCTTCCAGCACGCCGGCTTCCGCATCGTGCAGAGCGAAGAAACCGACGCGCAGAAGAAGGACCGCTACGAAACCGACGCGCTGCTGAATCAATACCTGCTGTTCCATTTCGGCAGCGAGGACGAGCAGCGCGACGCCGAGATCAGCGCCCTGGTGGGCCACCCGCAGGTGCAGCAGTTCGTGCCCGCCACCGTGGCCCTGGTGAAGCAGTTCGCCCGCCGCCGCGAGCGCGTGCTCGACCTGGGCTGTGCCGTGGGCGGCGCCAGCTTCGCGCTGAGCCGCAGCTTCAAGGACGTGGTGGGCCTGGACTACAGCCAGTCGTTCATCGACGCTGCCAATGCCATGAAGCAGCACGGCGTGCTGGACTATGTGCGCCACGACAGCGGCCGCTTCAGCACCGCGCTGCAGGCCCGGCTGGAAGAAGGCACGCAGTGCGAGCGCATCCACTTCGTGCGCGGTGACGCCGCGAAGCTGCGCGCCCCCGAGCTGCTGCGCAGCGTGAACATGAAGGGCTTCGACGCCGTGCTGCTCAGCAACTTGCTGTGCCGCCTGCCCGACCCGGCCGCGTGTCTGCGCCAGTTCGTGGAAGACGACACGCTGCTGAGCGACGACGGCGTGCTGGTGCTGGTCTCCCCCAACAGCTGGATGGAGCAGTACACCCCCGCCGAGCAGTTCATCGACGGGCCGAGCAATGCCGCCGCGCTGGAAAAGATTGGCGCGATTCTGCAGGGCTTCACCCTGGTGCACGAAGGCAACCTGCCGTTCATGATTCGCGAGCACCGCCGCAAGTACGAGTACATCGTGAGTCAGGTGTCGGTGTGGAGGAAGGGGTAGTCGCGGGCTGAAGGGCCAGCTGCAAACAGCGTTGTCTTTGTGCAATGGTTTTGTGTAGGAGTTTTTCGGGAAAGAGAGATCTGTGAGCAAGTCGGACAACGACTCGAGTCAATGCGCTAAACACAGATAATTTATTCTGCGAGAGAAACACAACTGAATTCGCACATATTCAAGCCAAGATTTTTGTTCTTGGCACAAGACCTGTCGTGTTGGAGTGAAGACTGAGACGGCGTACGGGGCCCACCCCTCTTTGGGGTTGTCGAGGGGATCCCGGCATCGCAATCCAATCTGCTCTTTCGATACCTCATCGAGTCGTGCTCGCCAATGGCTCAGAATGTATCAGTGTTTCATAAAGCGTCGCTTGCAAAGCATGGCATGACACGACAGCAAAGGAGGACAGAAAGTTGAGGAAGCACGGTAAAGTCATATGAACGCTGGCGATTTTGATAAGCAGTTTGACCGAGGCAACGAAGGCATCCCTGATGCTCTTGATTCTTCTGCGGCGCGTTGTTCCAATCTGGAACACAGGCGCATCCATGCCGATTTTCCTTCTTGGATTGGCGAGTCGTTGGATCGCGAAGTCGCTCGTAGTGGAGTCACCCGGCAGCCAAACATCAAGGTATGGCTCGCGGAGCGGTTGAACGCTGGCTGACGCTGTCAACAAACCGCTGAACAGAGACGCCGCGCACTAGCTGAGCCTTAGTGCTTTGGGAATCCATTCTGAGACCATTTTCCATGGGCAAGTTGTACGACTCCATCACTTTCGAACTCACGACCTGGATTCAGCAGCAGCACGTCTTCTTTGTGGCCACGGCTCCTCTGTCCCAAGACGGGCACGTGAACACTTCTCCGAAGGGGTTGGATTGCCTGAGAGTACTTGGGCCGCATCACGTCGCCTTCCTGGATGTCACTGGCAGTGGATCAGAAACCATCGCCCATCTGCGTGAGAACAGCCGAATCGTCTTGATGTTCTGCGCGTTCACCGGCCCACCCAAGATTGTGCGACTCCATGGCAAGGGCAGTGTTATCACGCGGACAGCGCCCGATTGGAAGGATTGGGAAGGCATCTTCCCGACCCAGGCAGCCCCTCGATCAGTCATCTCTGTCAATGTGACTCGTATCAGCGACAGTTGCGGCTACGGCGTACCTGCGATGGAGTTCAAGCAAGACCGCGATATCTTCCACAGATGGGTGGCGACAAAGGGTGCAGACACCCTGCGCGCATATCGCAAAGAGAAGAACGCATCAAGCATAGACGGGCTGCCATCGCTGACTGAAGGCGAAGCCTGACAGGTCGTTCAACTGCAGCGCCGACGGCTGGCCGCCTTGCCCTGTTGGCGCTTTCTCTCAATTGCCATGGAGACTATCGCATGTTCGCTACCAGCGAGGAGTTGTTGCGAGCAACAGCTCACATAAAAGTTTCCCCCAAGGATAATGGATCGATTGACTTGATTGTCTGTCGCCCAGTGAAGGGCGAACGGCAAGAACTGCTTGAAGCCGAGCTGGATCTTGTAATGGGTTTGCTGGGAGACAATTGGGCAACGCGTGGCAACCCAAGAAAGCGAGGGACACCCGCACTGGCTGACACGCAGCTCACCTTGATGAATTCGAGAGCTATCGCGGCAATAGCGAAGGAAAAAAATCGTTGGAAACTCGCCGGCGACCAGTTTTTCGTCGACTTTGATCTCTCGTACTCGAATGTTCCGCCGGGCACACGGCTTGTGCTTGGCGAAGCAATGATCGAAGTGACCTCAGAGCCCCATCTGGGGTGTGCAAAATTTCGTCGTCATTACGGTCAAGGTGCGACCGCATTTGTGAATTCGCCTTTAGGTAAGTCGCTGAATTTGCGCGGTATCAACGCCAAGGTAGTCGTGCCGGGCATGGTGTGGCAAGGGGCTGCCATTCACAAGATCAAGACATAGCGAGTCTTGCCATACACCCCCACCCCCGCCAGTGCTAGCATCCCGCCTCATGTCTCTGCTCACACTCGCCGACCTCGACCATCGCCTGCTGCACGAACTCAAGGCCCTGCCCGTCCACCGCGGCCGCGTGCTGCGCGCGTGGCTCAATGGCAAGGCGCTGAGCGCCGGGCCGCGCCTGCAGCCACAGGAACATTTTCTGCCGCTGTCGGTGCGTCGCGGATTACCGGCGCTGAGCGCTGAGCTCGACGCCGTGGCGCAGATCCACTCGCAACACCCGGGCGCCGATGCGTCCATGCGCCTGCTGGTGAGGCTGGCCGACGCGCAGATGATCGAGAGTGTGCTGCTGCCGCGCGACGGGCTCTGCGTGTCCACGCAGGTGGGCTGTGCGGTGGGGTGTCGCTTCTGCATGACGGGCAAGAGCGGCCTGATTCGTCAGGTGAGCAGCCTGGAGATCGTGGCCCAGGTGGTGCTCGCGCGCCGCCTTCGTGCGGTGAAGAAAGTGGTGTTCATGGGCATGGGCGAGCCGGCGCACAATCTCGACAATGTGCTCGAGGCCATCGAGCTGCTGGGCACCGAAGGCGGCATCGGCCACAAGAATCTGGTGTTCTCCACAGTGGGCGATCGTCGCGTGTTCGAGCTGCTGCCGCAGCAGCGTGTGCGGCCGGCGCTGGCCTTGTCGCTGCACACCACCAAAGCCGACTTGCGCGAGCACTTGCTGCCGCGTGCGCCGAAGATCGCGCCGGATGAACTGATCGAGCTGGGCGAAGCCTATGCGCGCGCCACGGGCTACCCGATCCAGTATCAATGGACGCTGCTCAAGGGCATCAACGACGGGCAGGATGAACTCGACGCGATCCTGCGTCTGCTCAAGGGCAAGTACGCGGTGCTCAATGTCATTCCCTTCAACGCGCTGGAAGGCACGGGCCTGAGCGCCGACAACGGCGTGCGCTATGAACGCCCGGTTGCCGGGCGCATCCGCGAGATCGTCGCGTACCTGCACAGCCGCCAGGTGCTGACCAAGGTGCGCAACAGCGCGGGGCAGGACGTGGACGCGGGCTGCGGACAGTTGCGGGCGCGGGCCGAGCAGGCGGTGCAGCGGAAACCAGGCTGACACAGTGTCCGGGCGGCGCAGCTGCACGCGTGCCAATGACACCTCCAGCGCCTTGCCGGCCGCCCGGAGGGAAATCAGATATCCATCTCTTCGGACAAGAGGTGTTCCACCTGTCCTTCGAGCAGCGTCTTGAAATTGGCCAGTGGTTCGTCCACCAGCCACGTCTTGATGAAATCGCCTCGGCTGTCATCGACGATCTCGTTGAATTCCTCGGTGATCAGCCGGCTGTCGCCCTCGGCCAGGATGTAGGCGGCCTCGCTGATCAGCAGGGTGTCCACCGGCGCTTCCTCGCAGATCTGCCGCGTGAGCGCCAGGTTCTCACCCGCGACGGTGTACGTTTTCTGCTCCAGCGAGGACAACACGCCGGTCAGCAGTTCGCCGCAGTGCAGGCCGGCGCGGAACTGCAGTGTGGGCAGGGACTCGGCCTCCAGCTCGCGCGCCAGCGTCCTGGTGATGTCCAGGAACAGCAGCGCGGCACAGACGGCGTGAAAGCAGTGCTCGTCGTCTGCCGTCGCGGCACCGAAGGTGATCAGCACTTCGTCGCCCGCGCATTTCTCCACATGACCGTTGTAGAGCTGCGCCACGCGGTGGATGTAGAAATAGCAAGTGTTGAGCAGCTCCACCGTTTCCTCGGCCTCGTGCTGGTGCAGGGCCGAGCGGTAGTTGGCGATGTTCAGGTGCAGGATGCTGACGAAGGTGCTGCCGGGGCGGCGGTACACCGCCGGGGATTCCACCACGGGCGGGCGTTCGTAGTCGGGGCCGAACATGGCGGTGCGCGCCTCGTCGTCGTCCAGTTCGTAGACCATGCGGTTGTACTGACGGATCACCGCACCCAGTTCGTCGCCGCGCTCGCCGAATTCACTTGGCTGCGGTTCGCCCCGGCGCACGCTCTGGATGGAAGCCGACAGCATGCGCAGCGGGAAGGTCACGAAATACTGCATCAGCGCCAGGATGACGGTCACACCGGTCACGAGCATCAGCGCCAGCGCGGCCAGCATGAAGAGGAAATTGCGCGTCACGCCCTGTTCGATGTAGTCCTGATCCAGCTGCACGCGCACGTAGCCGGCCAGCGAATCCTGCAGCGCGATGGGCGCGACATAGGTGCCGAAGATGGCGGCGGGTCCGGTGCCCGGGTCGCGGCTGCCGGCGCCGGAGCTGGCGATCACCTGATCGTCGATGCTCAGCACCGCCACCTCCGCGATGGCCGCCTCGCGGGTCAGCTGGTTCAGCAGCACGTTCATGCTGATCATGTCATTCGCCAGCACCAGCTCGGTCACCAGGATGGCTGTCTGTCGAGCCAGGGTGTCGCCCAGACTGTCGGCCTGCTGGCGCAGGATGTTCTCGGTGGTCTGGTTGGTCACCAGCCAGAACACGCACATGGCGAGCAGCAGCAGGATGCTGGTGGCGATCGCCAGCTTGTGGCCCAGGCGCATCTGGGAAGCGGGCGAAGCCAGGAAGCGGGCGTCGGCATCATGTTCGGGGGCGTGCATCTTCGGGGCCACGGTCATTCTCTCGGGATACGGGGGTTCACTGGAACGCGCTCAGGGTGATCTCTTCGTCCTGCACGAAGCGGAAATCCATCCTTGCACTGGGCTTCTGCAGGCAGTTGCCCTGGACGAAGTTGACGCTGGCCTGCCACAGCAGGGGCAGCAGGTCGATCTGGTCGATCATCGATGCAATCACCAGCACACCTCGGGCATGCAGGCTCTTGACCGTGTTGTTCAGGCGCTCGCGCCGGGCCGTGTCGAGCCCGATGTCGCTGAGCAGCGTCTTGTCGAGCTTGACGTAGTCGGCCTCGTCCAGCGCCGGGTACTGCCCCGGATGCAGCGTGCAGCCGTAGCGCATGATGGAGAGCGGGATGTCCAGCTCGCGCAGCTGCGCGCAGAAACGTGCCACGTGTTGGGGCGAACTGACCACGTCCAGCTCGCTGATCTGCAGGGTCAGCAGACCTGGCTGCAGGCGCAGGGCCAGCAGTTGTTGCTGCAGCCAGGGCAGGAACTCCTCGCTGATCACCGAATTGTGCGTGAGGTTGAGGGTCAGGCGCAGGGCTGGGTTGGCCCGCTCCTGCAGCAGCTGCAGCGACTTGCTGCACACCCAGCGGTCGATGCGCTCGCCCAGGCCGTGCTGGTTGGCCAGCTCCAGAAACCGCGGCGGGTAGATCAGGCTGCCGTGGTCCTGCAGACGGATCCGCACCTCGTAGCGCTGCAGGCCGTCTTCCTTCAGGCTCACCACCGGCTGGAACACCAGCAGGAAGTCTTCCTGGGCGAAGGCGTCTTCCAGGCGCTGGAACATCTGCTCCGGCGTGGCGTACGGGTCCTGCGACGCGGTGCTGGGCGAGTTGCCATGCTCGCGCAGGGTGAGATTGTGACGGGCGCGGTCGATGGCCAGCTCGGCCGACGGCGTCAGCTCGTTGATGAAGGTGCTTCCCAGCGCCAGGCGCAGGCCGCTGCCAGCGGGCAGCAGGGGCTGCAGGCAGGTGTTCAGCGTGGCGGCCTTGGCCTGCAGCTGGTGGGCGCGCGCCACGTGTTCCGGCCCGCTGATCAGCACGGCGAATTCGCCAGCGCCGCAATGGGCCAGCAGGGCATCGGCCGGCGCGTACTCGCGCAGCAGGCTGGCGGTGTCTACCAGCAGATAGTTGGCAGCGGCCCGGCCGCCGAGGTTCTGCAGGTCGTCAAAGCCCTGCAGGCGCGCCAGCAGCAGCGCGCACTGGCTGCGGGTGTCGATGGCCTGAGCGATGGCCGCTTCCACACGGGCCAGCAGGCCACCGCGATTGAGCAGGCCGGTGAGCAGGTCCTGACTGCGCAGCAGCCGTAACTTATGGGCATGAGCGGCATTGCCGGTGGCCGGGCGCAGGATGATCTGCAGCGCGGCGTGACCCTCGTAGACGGCGGCCAGCGCTTCCAGGCGCAGGCGCGTGCGGCTGCCGCCCGCGGTGAGGGCCGTGAACTGACAGGGGGGCGGATTGCTGGCGCGAGCCTCGCGCAAGGTCTGGCGCACCCGGTCGACATCGGCGTCGTCCACTTTGTCGAGGAAGGTCTGTTGCTGCAGGGCCTCGATGGAGTCCACGCCGAACAGCGTGCACCAAGCCACGTTGGCATGCAGCAGCAGGCCGTCGTGCAGGTAGGCGATGGCGTCGGTGGCGCTGTCGAGCACCAGTTCGTAGCGGCGCTGCAGCTCCTTCAGTCGGGCCTGGCTGCGGCGCAGTTCGCGGCGCGTATCCAGAGCGTCGAGCGCCAGCTGCAGCGTGCGCCCCAGGGCGGCCGCGTGATCCGGCACCAGGGCGTCGGGGCTGAAGCAGACGGCCCCGGCAGGCGCCGCGTCGGGCAAGGTGTCGGTGCCCAGCAGCACCACAGACAGATCCAGCGCCTGCTCCTGCAGCTGCTCGCACAGAGCGGCTGCCGACAGTGCCTCGTTGCCCGGCAGATGCAGCAGGACATCCCAGCGGCGCAGCTGCAGCTGCTGGTGCAGGCTGCGGGCATCGCGCAAGGCTTCGGCATGCAGACTGAACCCGGCCTTGCGCAAGAGATTGACGAGCTGCTCGGCATCGGCGAGCAGCCTGGCGGCAATCAGCACATTGACGACCTGATTCTGATCCATGGGGCGGGAGTGTCCTTGACGTGTCGAAGCGAGTTTAGCACAGGCTCCCGTGGCTCCTGACAGGGCCGGGCGGCGATTGCCGTGCTCACGCCATCACAAAAGCAGCCCGAGCGTGTACACTGCGGCCCATCACGCGCTGCCATACGCCACATTGGAGCCCCATGACTGACAATAACAACAATCCGCAAACCACTCGAATCCCTTCGTCTCAGGACCAGCGACTGGGGGAGATCCGCCGGGCACGCAATCGTCTGTTCGTGTGCTTTTCCACACTGCCAGTCTATGTATTCACCGTCAGTCAGGTGGTCGAAGCGGGCAACAGTTCCAATGCCGTCATGTTCGCCTACATGGCGCTGTATGCGGGCTTCGGGGTGAATGCCTCGGTCAAGCGCTGCCCGCAATGCCACGAGCAATACTTCGTGAAGCGCGTCTTCCTGAACCCGTTCCGTTCCCGTTGCGCACACTGCGGACTGTCGCTGCACCCGCAAGGGTGACCCGGCACGTTCAGTGGCGTGCGCCGAACAGGGCTGTGCCCACGCGCACGAGGGTGGAGCCTTCGGCGATGGCGGCGGCGAAGTCTGCGCTCATGCCGATGGACAGCGTATCCATGTCGGGAAAGCGCGCCTGCAGCCGTTGCAGCAGGGCCGCCAGCGGGGCATAGACCGCGCGCTGCTGCACGGGATCCTCGCACGGGGCGGGGATCGCCATCAGCCCGCGCAGGCGCAGCTGCGGCAAGCCCTGCAGTGCCTCGCACAGCGCCTCTACTTCATTGAGTGCCACGCCTGACTTGCTGTCCTCGGCCGAGATGTTCACCTGGATGCACACGTTCAGCGGCGCCATGCCGGCCGGGCGTTGCTCATTGAGTCGCGTGGCGATTTTCAGCCGATCCACGCTGTGCACCCAGGCGAAATGCGCGGCAATGTCGCGCGTCTTGTTGGATTGAATGGGCCCGATGAAATGCCAGACCAGGCCCGGCAGGGGCAGGGCGGCGATCTTGTCCAGCGCCTCCTGCACATAGTTCTCGCCGAAATGACGCTGGCCCGCGTCAAAGGCCTCGCGCACCGTGGCCGCGCTCTGCGTCTTGCTCACCGCCAGCAGCGTGACGGATTCCGGCGCGCGATTGCAGGCCTGTGCTGCCTCGGCAATCTGCTGCCCTACCCGGTAAATGTTTTCTGCTATGCTCGCCATAGCGACCAGTTTAACCCGGCCACGGCCCGGCACACATCCGCAATATCACGCACACAGTCATCAGGCAGTAGCAGCCACGACAATGGACATCACCGAATTGCTGGGGTTCAGCGTCAAGCAGGGCGCATCCGACCTGCACATTGCTGCGGGCATGCCACCGCTGATCCGCGTGGACGGCGACATGCGCAGGATCAATGCACCGCCCATGGATCACAAGGAAGTACGCGGCCTGATCGACGAGATCATGACGCACAAGCAGCGCAAGGATTACGAGCAATTCATGGAGACCGACTTCTCCTTCGAGGTGCCAGGTCTCGCCCGTTTCCGGGTCAACGCTTTCAAGCAGAATCGTGGTGCCGCGGCTGTGTTCCGGACCGTTCCGTCCAGGGTGATCTCGATGGAGCAGCTGGGCCTGGGCCCGGTGTTCAAGCAGATCTGTGAGCTGGCGCGCGGTCTGGTGGTGGTGACCGGCCCTGCAGGCGCGGGCAAGAGCACCACGCTGGCGGCGATGATGGACTACGTGAACAGCACGCGTTTCGAGCACATCCTCACCATCGAAGACCCCATAGAATTCGTGCACGAAAGCAAGAAATGTCTGGTGAACCAGCGCGAAGTGCACCGCGACACTCTGGGCTTTCAGGAAGCCCTGCGCTCGGCGCTGCGGGAAGACCCGGACATCATCATGGTGGGCGAACTGCGTGACCTGGAGACCATCCGTCTGGCGCTGACCGCCGCGGAAACAGGCCACCTGGTGTTCGGTACGCTGCATACCAGCTCGGCGGCCAAGACCATCGACCGCATCATCGACGTGTTCCCAGCGGCCGAAAAAGCCATGGTGCGCTCGATGCTGTCGGAATCCCTGCAGGCGGTGATCTCGCAGGCGCTGCTGAAGAAAACCGGCGGCGGCCGCGTGGCGGCCCACGAGATCATGATCAGCACCCCCGCCATCCGCAACCTGATCCGCGAAGACAAGGTGGCGCAGATGTATTCCGCCATTCAGACCGGCTCGGCTGTGGGCATGAAGACACTGGATCAGTGTCTCAAGGATCTGGTGCAGAAGGGCCTGATCACCAGGGAAGCGGCGCGGGCGAAGGCGAAGCAGCCGGATGCGTTCTGAGGGCACGGCGACCCTGCAGGAGCGGGCTTGCCCGCCAGGCCGGCACAGAAATCAGGGTCAGGCGGCGCCTGAGCCGGAAGCAGAGAGAGTTCGCGGGCAAGCCCGCTCCCACAAAACCCCGCTCCTACCCCTTCTGTGCAAACTTCTGCGCCAGACTCTGGAACCACGTTTCCAGAATCAGCTGCGCCGCCAGGCAGTCGAGCTGGGCAGTGGATTCGCCGCGCAGTTTCAGGCCCCGCGCTTCGAACGAGCTGAGACGCTCATCCATCCCATAGCAGGGCTTGTCATAGCGGCCACTGAGGCGGTGGCCGAACTTGCGCGCGCGGCGCAGCAGGTCACTCTCGCTGTCATCCATGTTGTACGGCAGGCCCACCACGAACACATCCGGTTGCCACGTCGCCACCAGCGCGTCCAGTTGCGCCCAGTCCGGGATGCCGTCGCGCGCGGCAATGGCCATGAGGGGCGAGGCGGTGCCCAGCAGGGTCTGACCGAAGGCGCTGCCAATGCGGCGCGTGCCGAAGTCGAAGCACAGCACCGAGAACTCGCCGCGTTTATGGACCGGAAAGTCATCCATGGGCGGTGACCTCGCGCACAGGGCGACAGCGCTCACGCATCACGAATGCCCCGCAATGGACGCCAGCTGGCTGAGGCTCACGCCGAGCAGGGCGGCGGCGCGTTCGGCCTTCTGTGCGTGATTGTCCGAGAAAATCAGCTCTGGCAGCGCCGCGGTCGTGAGCCACATATTGTCGGTGATCTCGCGTTCCAGTTGTCCCGCATCCCAGCCCGCGCAGCCCAGGGCCACCAGATAATGCTCGGGCCCCTTGCCGGCGGCGATGTCGGCCAGAATGTCGCGGGACATCGACAGGCTGACCTGCGGCGTCAACGACAGTGTGTATTCCCATTCGGGGCCGGCGTTGTGCAGGATGAAGCCTTTGTGTTTTTCCACCGGCCCGCCGCTCATCACGTACTGACTGTGAAAGCCGATGTCGCCGCGTCGCGGGCTCAGGTCAATGCCCAGCGCTTCCATCAGCTCGGCCACGCGCATGCTGGACGGCTTGTTGATGACGATGCCCAGCGCGCCGTCCGCGTTGTGCTTCCAGACAAAGGTGACGGTGTGATTGAACCATGGGTCCTGCAGATGCGGCATGGCGATCAGGAACTGATTGGCCAGGGTGCCGGGCTGCGCTTCGTACTGGGAGTCGGGAATGTCGTCCTGAGTCATGCGGCGGCTCACTGGCTGGTGAACGAATTGCCCTGGTGGAAACGCCAGGTGCGGATGATTTCCAGAATGTCCACCTTGCCGCGCAGCTCCTGCGGGAAGGGCTCGAAAGGCGCGGCAAGGCGCACGATCTCGATGGCAGCTTCGTCCAGGATGCGCTGGCCCGAGGACTGCAGGATGCGGATCTCCTGCACCGTGCCGGTGGGCCGCAGCGCCACCAGCATGCGCAGGCTGCCATAGATCTGTTGTTCCCGCGCCTGCTGCGGATAATTCATGTTGCCCACCGCCTCGATGCGGCGGCGCCAGGCATCCAGATAAAGGGCGTCGTGGCGCTGCTGGGTCGACGCCGAGGAAATCGTGTATTTGCGCGGGCGCCGGGCATAGGCCTGTTGCTGCGAATCGAGCTGCGCCTGCAGGCTGGCGATCGCCACGCTCAGTTCCTCGGGAGTCGCGTTCTCCGACAATGGTGCATCGGCCGCGGGCGCATCGCGTTGCAACGGCTGTTCGACGGCCCGGTCGGCGTCCTGCACCGTCAACAGGGCCAGGTCGCTCGGTTCGGTCTGCCGGTTCGGCGCGGGCTGCTGCGGCACCGGGTCCACCTGCTGAATCGCGTCGTCGTGAAAGGGCGACACGAAGGGTGTGCCGGGCGCGGCGGCTTCATCGAGGGTGCCGCTGCCGATCTGGTTCTCCTGCGCGATGAAATCGGCCTCGTCGGGGCGCACATCGCTGCGGTACTGGGCCAGCGTGATCTCGATGGCCGGCGCACTGTTGCTTTCTTCCAGATAGCTGAAGCCGACCCCCGCGATCAGCATGATGTGCAGACAGGCGGAGAGGAAAATGGTGAAGCCGAATCGCTCCTGGCTCAGATCGGTCTCGGGGGTCATGCGCCTCGTGCGTGCAGCTTGCGTTCGATCACGTTCATCAGGTCGCCGGCAATGTCCAGGTCATAGGCCTTGTTCAGCTCGCGCACACAGGTGGGGCTGGTGACATTGATCTCGGTGAGGTAGTTGCCAATCACGTCCAGGCCCACGAACAGCAGCCCCTTCTGTCGCACGACGTCTTTCACCTGGGCGGCGATCCAGCGGTCGCGTTCCGACAGCGGCTGGGGCACCCCGCTGCCACCGGCGGCCAGATTGCCGCGCGTCTCGCCCCGCGCCGGCACCCGGGCCAGGGCATAGGGCACCGGCTCGCCGTCCACCAGCAGGATGCGCTTGTCGCCGTTGACGATCTCGGGAATGAAACGCTGCGCCATGATGGGCGTGCGGCCGTGGCCAGTCAGCGTCTCGATGATCACGCTGACGTTCGGATCGTCCTGGCGCAGCCGGAAGATGGACGAGCCGCCCATGCCGTCCAGTGGCTTGAAGATCACGTCGCCGTGGGTCTGGTGAAAGCTCTTGAGCACGCCCGGGTTGTTGCTGACCACCAGGGGCGGACAGCAGTGCGGGAACTGCGTGGCGAAGAGTTTCTCGTTGCAGTCGCGCAGGCTTTGCGGGCGGTTCACCACCAGCGTGCCGTCCTTCTCGGCCTGCTCCAGCAGATAGGTGGAGTAGATGTACTCGTTGTCGAAGGGCGGGTCCTTGCGCATCAGGATCACGTCCAGCTCGGCCAGGGGCTCGTCGCTGGCCTCGCCGAAACGGAACCACTGCGTCTCGTCCCAGGCCACCGTCAGCTCGCGCATCAGGCCGAAGGCCTTGCCGTCGCGCAAGTAAAGGTCGGACTGCTCCATGTAGGACAGCGACCAGCCGCGTTCCTGGGCGGCCACCAGCATGGCCAGACTGGTGTCTTTCTTGAAATTGATGTGCTGGATCGGGTCCATCACGATGCCGAGGCGGATGCTCATGGGGGCGTGAATTCCTCTGAGGGGCGGCGCGCTGCCGTGCTGATGTCTGCGGCGATCATACCCGAAGACGCTGGCCGGGGCGACGCGCGGGCGGCCTGCCGCAGTCGCCGGAATCGCCCGCCTGTGCTAGTTCTTGAAGCAGAGCATGGACGCTCGGTACTGCCTCAGGAGCCTGGCATGGA
>JBEDFR010000175.1:0-9425 GCA_041175045.1 Pseudomonadota bacterium
GACCGCAAAATTGCCGAGAAGCGCGTCTATCCGGCCATCAATGTGCGTCGTTCCGGCACACGCCGGGAAGAGTTGCTGACCACGGAAGAAGAACTGCAGCGCATGTGGATCCTGCGCAAGATCCTCAGCTCGATGGAAGACGTGCAGGCCACGGAATTCATTCTGGACAAGCTGAAGGACACGAAGACCAACGACGAATTCTTCAACTCCATGAAGCGCAAGTAATCCACACCCTCGCTCCTGCGTATTTGTGGGAGCGAGCCCTGTGTGGGAGCGAGCCTAGCTCGCGATGGAGACTCGCCACTGCGCCTGCCCGGCAAGACAGGCCCCCACAGTTCGAATTTCGTCGAGAGAGCGCTCACATGCCCTGCAAGGATCTACGTGAATTCATCACCCTTCTGGAACACGAGGGCGACCTCGTCCGGATTCGTCACGAAGTGGACCCGAATCTGGAAATCACGGAAATCTGCGATCGTACGCTGCGCGCCGGCGGCCCCGCACTGCTGTTCGAAAAGCCGCGCAATTCTTCCATTCCTCTGCTGGGCAATCTCTTCGGCCATCCACGTCGGGTAGCGCTTGCCATGGGTCAGAAGGACCTTCAGGGATTGCGAGATGTCGGGCACCTTCTCGCCTTTCTGAAGGAGCCGGTGCCGCCCAAAGGGTGGAAGGAGCTGTGGCAGAATCTGCCCGCCTATCGCCAGGTACTGAATATCGCGCCGGATGTGAAAAAGACGGCGCCCTGCCGCGACGTGATCATCGACGAAGCCGATATCGACCTGAGCATGCTGCCGGTGCAGACCTGCTGGCCCGGGGACGTCGGGCCCCTTGTCACCTGGCCGCTGGTCATCACTCGCGGCCCCGAGAAAGAGCGACAAAACCTAGGCATCTATCGCATGCAGGTCATCGGTCGAAACAAGCTCATCATGCGCTGGCTCTCACATCGTGGCGGCGCGCTGGATTTCCGCGACTGGCAACTCAAGCATCCAGGTGAACCGTTCCCCGTCGCCATCGCCATCGGCGCCGACCCAGCCACGATTCTGGCCACGGTCACGCCGGTACCGGACACGCTTTCCGAGTACGCCTTCGCCGGCCTGTTGCGCGGACAGAAGACGGAAGTGCTCAATTGCCTCACCAGCAATCTGCAAGTGCCGGCCAGCGCCGAGTTCGTGCTCGAGGGCGTAATCGAGCCGGGCGAGATGGCGCACGAAGGCCCCTTCGGCGATCACACCGGCTACTACAACGAGGTCGAGCGTTTTCCTGTCTTCACGGTCAAGAAACTCACGCATCGCAAGGACCCGATCTATCACAGCACTTATACGGGACGTCCACCGGATGAACCCGCGATGCTGGGCGTGGCACTCAATGAAGTCTTCATTCCACTCATTCAGAAACAGTACCCGGAGATCGTGGATTTCTATCTGCCGCCCGAGGGCTGCTCCTACCGCATGGCTGTCATCAGCATCCGCAAGCAGTACCCGGGCCACGCCAAACGCATCATGATGGGCGCGTGGTCCTTCCTGCGGCAGTTCATGTACACCAAGTTCGTGATCATCGTGGACGAGGACGTGAATGTGCGGGACTGGAACGATGTGATCTGGGCCATGACCACGCGCATGGACCCGGCACGCGACACGGTGCTCATTGAAAACACCCCCATCGACTATCTGGACTTCGCCTCGCCTGTCTCCGGCCTCGGCTCCAAGATGGGCATGGACGCGACCAGCAAATGGCCGGCGGAGACCACCCGCGAGTGGGGCACTCCGATCAGCATGAACGATGATGTGAAGAAGCGCGTCGATGCCATCTGGGACGAACTCGGCATCAAGAGCAAGTGATCACTGCGGTTGCGGGAACGGCGGCAGCGCTGCACTGACGGCGCGGGTCGCCGTCTGCAGCAGGCGCGGGTCGCGCTCTTCCTCACGCAAGCCCTGCAGCAGTCTTGCCAGTTCGGCAAAGGCTTCGGCGTCGCCGTTCAAACGCACGCAGCGTTCCAGATAATCCCGTGCCTTGCCCCACAGGGATGCACGCAGCGCCAGCCTGGCCGTCGCCAGCAGCAGCACGGCATCTTGTGGACGCTGAGCCAGCCAGCGCTCCGCCTGCTGCAGTTGCTGCACAGCAAGAGCATCTGCCAGCTTCAGGCTCAACAGACTGTAGCGCCGCACCAGCACATCGCTCCAGCGTGCGTTCAACGCGGTCTCCAACAGGCCGACAGCCTCGCCTGGCGCCCCCAGGTGCAGATAGGCGAAGGCACAGGTGCTGACCAGTTCATCGTCCGGCGTCAGTCCCCGGGTGTGGCGTTTCCAGAAACGGCGCAGCGCGGCGGGCGTGGTGCCTGGCTCGTCACGCAGACCGGCGAGCCGGTGGATCAGCTCAACCTGCGCTTCCTGTTGGTCATTGCGCGCATTGAGTGCACGGCGCGCAGCGCGGGTCGCCGACCACTGACGTCCTGAACGCAGCCAGCGCAGTGGATTGAGCCAGCCCGTCAACAGGTAGACCACTCGCAGTGTGAGCAACAGCAGGATCAGCGCTATAAAGAGTGCGAACAGGCTCGTTTCGAAGGTGACGTTGCCCCAGGACAGCAGCAGATAGCCTGGATCGCGTGCCAGCGCGAGAGTCACCAGCAGCCCCAGCACGACGGCGACCAGCGAGTATGCGAAAAGGCGGATCATGCTCAGAGCCCGTCGCTGGCAGCGGCACTGGCGCGCCGCGCATTGGCCTGCTGCAGCAGGGCGAGTGAACCGGAGATGTCGGGGCGCGTCGACGCCACGCGCTCCTGCGCCAGTGCCTGCAATTGCTGTTGCAAGGTGCGAGCTGCTCCGGTGTCGATGGCGAAGTGACGCGCCACCCAGTCATGGCCGCGCTGCAGCGCACTGCGATAGACTTCTGGCTGTGCCATGAGCAGCGCCAGTTGCGCCTGTTCCAGCAAGAGCTGCAGATTCTGCTTGAGCGTCGCCTCCTGCTGCGGTGGCAACAGCGCTTCAGGCGGCACATCCCACCGCTGCCAGACAAAGATGCTGCGCAGCAGCGCCAGAGCCCGTGCACCGAAGTCGGCGTCAGCAGGAAGCTCCTGCTGCTGTGCGAGGCGATCGGCGTGATTCCGCACCAGTGCCTCACGCAACGAAAGCTGCTCCACCAGTGGCCCCAGCGCGTTCAGTCGTGCATGCAGGCCTTCGACGTCGACGTAGTCCATGCTGCGCAGAGCCAGCATCTCGCCTGCCAGCGCATCGCGCACACCCAGGACGGAGACGTCGCCCGAGTCGCGCAGCATGTCATCGACGGTGGTCAGTATCAGCAGCGCCGAATCACCATCGCCCTGCAGCGCGAGTTTTTGATTGGCCAGTCGCAAAAGGTATTCCGCTTCCGTCCACAGCCAGTCCTGTGCCTGTCGCTGCGCACCGGCGTCGCGGGCATTGGCGGCATTTTCAGCCTCGACGGCGATTGCCGCCAGGCGCTGGTCCAGCTCGCTGCGCAGGGAGTCCAGAGCCTGTCGATCAACCAGGCCGGACAATTGCTCCGCGGGAATGCCCGAACCCGCATCGGTGAGACGCTGCTGCAACTTCGCATTCTCGGCCAGCAGAGCATCGACTTGCGCAGCCGTCTGCAGCTGCGCGGATACCAGCCAGACCAGCGCCAGAAGCACCGGCACCAGCAGGAGGACGAGCAGCAGAAGGCGACGCAGGCCGCTGCTGCGCGAACGCGCGCGGGAATTCGGGGCAGCATTGCTGCGGCTGAGTTCATCCAGTACGCGGGGCGTGTCGGCTCGCGCCGCCGCGTCTGCGCCGCAGGGTGTGGAAGAAGAGCTGCCGTCTGTCACCGGGCCTCCTGAGGTTCAACGAGTGTGACCGGACATTGCCGCAGGCAGGCCAGCACCGCCTGATCATCTGCCCCGCCGGCATTCAGCACATGGGGGTAGCCCGCACGGCGTGCCACGTCCTCGACGCGCGCGGAGGGCACTATCAACGTCAGATTCTGCTGCAAGCCTAGCAGAGCGCTCGGCGCACTGTCTTGCGACACATCAAGTGCAGTAGCGCCTTGCTGCAGCAGCGTGTGGAAGGTGTCGAAGATCTGCTGGCTGGTCAGCACGACTCCATTGATCGCTTGTTCCTGCAGCAAAGCCAGCGTCTGCACGGGCGTATGGGCCGGGGCTTCGCGCGTGTAGAGTTCGACGTACTCCACCCTGGCGCCACGCTCGCGCAGAGTGTCTGCCAGCAGTTCGCGCCCGCCCTTGCCGCGAAACAGCGCGATGCGCTTGCCTTCCACCTGCTGCAGCACCGGCAGTGCCAGCAAGTCCTCGCTGGTCACGCCCGTGGTGGCGCAATGCACTGGCCAGGGCCACTGACGCAACACGGCAGCCGTGCCCGGCCCCACGGCGCAGGCCTGCAGGCCGACCGGCAGCTGCGGCCAGAAGTTTTCGATCCATTCCAGTCCGAGCGTCGCCGCATTGGTGCTGATGAAGATGGCGATCTCGTACTGATCGAGAGCCATGATCCGCGAACGCACGCGTTGCGTGTCCTCGGCGGAGTGCACCGGCACGATGTTCAACAGGGGCAGCAAGAAGGCTTGCCCACCCTGCGCGCGGATGGCGGCGGCGAGGCCATGCGCCTGATCGGCCGGGCGCGTCAGCAGCACACGGCTGTGCGCCAGCTCTGAGCGGGAAGGGTCTGGGGCGGCAGGGGCGGCTGTGTCGTTCATGCCTGAGCGTAGAGTGCAGCGAGCATCTTGTCGGCGCCCTGGGCCAGCAGCGCATCGGCCACGGCGACACCCAGCTGTTCGGCGCTCTGGCGCGGACCGCGCTGCGCCTCGCGCAGGATGCGCTGACCATTCACATCGCCCACCAGGGCGCGCAGATACAGCTCGTCACCATCCAGTTCGGCGAAGCAGGCGATCGGCACCTGACAGCCGCCCTGCAGGCGCGTGTTGACGGCGCGCTCGGCGATGACACGGTCGGCGGTGTCGCTGTGGTGCAGCACCTGCAGCAGCGCGATGATCTCGTGATCATCCACACGGCACTCGATGCCCACCGCGCCCTGCCCGCCCGCCGGCAGCGAGGCCGTGGTGCTGATGCGCTCGCGGATGCGCCCGACCAGACCCAGACGCAGCAGGCCGGCCGTGGCAAGGATGATGGCGTCGTAGTCGCCCCGATCGAGCTTGCCCAGACGCGTGCCGACATTGCCGCGCAGGTCGAGGATCTGCAGGTCGGGCCGGTAGCTGCGCAGCTGGCACTGCCGGCGCAGGCTCGACGTGCCCACGCGTGCCCCCAGGGGCAGCGCGTCGATGCTGGCAAAGGTGTTGGAGACAAAGGCGTCGCTCGGGTCCTCCCGTTCGCAGATGACACGCAGACCGAGGCCTTCCGGGAATTCCATCGGCACGTCCTTCATGGAGTGCACCGCGATGTCGGCGCGCCCCTCCAGCAGGGCGACTTCCAGCTCCTTCACGAACAGGGCCTTGCCGCCGATCTTCGCCAGCGGCGTGTCGAGGATGACATCGCCGCGCGTGGTCATGCCGATCAGCTCGACTTCCAGGCTCGGGTAATGCGCCAGCAGACGGGCCTTCACATACTCCGCCTGCCACAGGGCCAGGGGACTTTCGCGCGTGGCGATACGGATTCTTGCAACTGCCATGATCGAGGGGGAACTCCAGAACTGTGTAGCGGCCGATTCTACGCCAATCCCCCCCGCCGAGACACAGCCCGGGGCGATGTGGTTATAATCGCGCCCCTGCAGCGGCCGCACGGCCAGAGAGAGATTCCCATCATGAGCGACAAGACACCCGATGCCATCAAACCCTGGGGCGGCCGCTTCAGCGAAGCGACGGACGCCTTCGTGGAACGCTTCACCGCCTCGGTGACTTTCGACAAGCGGCTCTACCACCACGACATCAACGGCTCGATTGCGCACGCCACGATGCTGGGCAAGGTCGGCATTCTGAGCGCGTCGGAAGTGGACGCCATCGTCAACGGCCTGGAGGCCATCCGCGAGGACATCGTGGCGGGGCGCTTCGAGTGGTCGGTGCAGCTGGAAGACGTGCACATGAACATCGAGTCCGAGCTGACCCGGCGCATCGGTATCGCCGGCAAGAAGCTGCACACCGGGCGTTCGCGCAACGATCAGGTGGCGACCGACATCCGTCTCTATGTGCGCGACGAGATCGATTCCCTGGTGGGCACCCTCGCCCGCCTGCAGTTCGCGCTGCTGGACCTGGCTGAGCGCGAGGCCGACACGATCATGCCCGGCTTCACCCATCTGCAGACCGCCCAGCCCATCACTTTCGGTCACCACATGATGGCCTGGTTCGAAATGCTGGAGCGCGATTACGGCCGCCTGCGCGACTGTCGCGCGCGCCTGAATCAGTCGCCGCTGGGAGCCGCCGCACTGGCCGGCACCAGTTACCCGATCGACCGCGAATACACGGCAAGGCTGCTGGGTTTCACCGCCGCCACGCGCAATTCGCTGGATTCGGTGAGCGACCGCGACTTCGCCATCGAGCTGGCCGCCGCCGGCAGCCTGATCATGACCCACCTGTCGCGCTTCTCCGAGGAGCTGGTGCTGTGGACCTCCTCGCAGTTCGACTTCGTGGACCTGCCCGACCGCTTCTGCACCGGCTCCTCCATCATGCCGCAGAAGAAGAACCCCGACGTGCCCGAGCTGGTGCGGGGCAAGACGGGCCGCGTCAACGGTCATCTGGTGGCCCTGCTGACGCTGATGAAGTCCCAGCCGCTGGCCTACAACAAGGACAATCAGGAGGACAAGGAGCCGCTGTTCGACCTGATCGACACGCTGCGCGATTGTCTGCAGGCCTATGCGGACATGGTGCCGGCCATCCGGCCGAAGAAGGACTCGCTCTACAACGCGGCACTCAAGGGCTACGCCACTGCCACGGATCTGGCCGACTACCTGGTGCGCAAGGGCATCGCCTTCCGCGACGCCCACGAGATCGTCGGCAAGTCAGTGGCCTATGGCATCGCGCAGAAGAAGGACCTGAGTGCCATGTCGCTGCAGGAGCTGCAGCAGTTCTCCAGCGCCATCGAAGAAGATGTGTTCGCCGTGCTGACGCTGGAAGGCTCGGTGCGTGCCCGCAACCATGTGGGTGGCACAGCGCCGGAGCAGGTGCGCGCCGCGGTGGCGAGGCGCCGCGAGGAACTCCACGCCCGCACGGGCGCATGACCGGTTGGGAGCCTGCTTGCAGGCGAACTGTTCGCTTGCAGGCAAGCTCCAACAGGGCAGTGGCTTACTGCGCCTGCGAGGCCTGCAGCTCGATCTCGTAAGTCAGTGTTTCCGTATCGCGCTGCGTGGTGACGGTCACCACGTCGCCGGCGCGGCGGTTCTCCAGCGCATTCAGCAGATCATCTTCATTGACGATCTCCTCGTCATCGATCGCCGTGATCACATCGCCCAGCGCAATCCCCCGGTTGGTCTCGCGCAGTCCGCGCATGCCCACGCGCTCCGGACTGCCGCCCTCGATCACATCCATCACGATCACGCCGCGAATACCCGCCTGGCTGCGGTAGTACTCGGCATACTGCGGCGGCAGCAGGGAGATGCCCAGAGTCGGCGTCTGCACCCGACCATAGGTGATCAGCTCGGGCACGATCTTGGCGACCGTATTGGAGGGAATGGCGAAACCGATGCCGGAGCTGGCGCCCGAGGGGCTGTAGATGGCGGTGTTCACGCCCACCAGCTGACCCAGGGAGTTGAGCAGCGGCCCGCCGGAGTTGCCGGGATTGATGGCGGCGTCGGTCTGGATCACGTCACGGATCTTGCGCCGGCTCACCGAGTCGATCTCGCGCCCCAGCGCACTCACCACCCCCACCGTCAGCGTGGTGTCCAGCCCGAAGGGGTTGCCGATGGCGATTACCTTGCGCCCTACCTCCAGCAAGGCGGAATCGCCCACCTGCAAGGGCTGCAACTTGTCGGCCGGCGCATCGATGCGCAGCACGGCCAGGTCCTTGTCCGGCTCGGCGCCCACCACCTCGGCGTCCCAGGCACTGCCGTCCTGCAGGGTCACCGTCAGCCGCGAGGCCTGCTGGATGACATGGAAATTGGTGACCACATAGCCTTCCCGGCTCCAGATGAAACCGGAGCCGCTGCCCTGGGGAATCTCCTGCGGGTTCAGCGAATAGAACGAGCGTCGCACAAGCCGCGAGTTGGTGATGTAGACCACCGAGGGACTGGCCTGCTTGAAGACCTCGATGTTGTTCTCTTCATCATTGGTCTTGAACGTAGCGTAGTCCGGCTGGGCCAGGGCATGGCCGGCGAGGACACTGGCACCGAGCCAGGCGAGCAGGAAAAACAGGGGGCGAGAGAGATTCATGTCGGGCACACTCCGATGGCTGTGACGGGCCGGCCTATAGTGGGAGCTGCCCCGCTGCGCTTCAAGACGGCGCAGCAAATTCGTCGGGCGCGGGGTGCCAGCTCGCGTTGTCACATCGGACGGGTATACTCCAGCCCTCTGTCGACACGGGAGGACTGACATGAGCATCAAGATCGCCATCAACGGTTTCGGCCGCATGGGCCGCCTGGCCCTGCGCGCGGCCTGGGACTGGCCCGAGATCGAGATCGTCCATATCAACGAGATTGCCGGCAGTCCCTTTGATGCCGCCCACCTGCTGCAGTTCGATTCCCAGCATGGAACCTGGCACAAGGACATCCACGCCGCAGCCGACGCGCTGATCATCGATGGACGCCGGGTCAGCTGGTCGCGCAATGCCGCGCTGGCCGATACCCCCTGGGCTGCAAGCGGCGCGGAAGTGGTGGTCGAATGCACCGGCAAGTTCAAGTCCCGGCAGGCTCTCGCGCCGCTGCTCGAGCAGGGTGTGCGCCGGGTGGTGGTCTCTGCCCCGGTGAAAGACGGCACGCTTAACATCGTCATGGGCGTCAACGATCATCTCTACGATCCATCCCAGCACCGTATCGTCACGGCGGCCTCCTGCACCACCAACTGTCTGGCCCCCATCGTCGAGGTGATTCACCGTGGCATCGGCATCCGCCATGGCAGCATCACCACCGTGCACGACATCACCAACACCCAGAGCGTGCTGGACGAATACCACAAGGACCTGCGCCGTGCCCGCGCCTGCGGCCTGTCGCTGATCCCCACCAGCACCGGCTCGGCCACCGCCATCACCGAGATCTTCCCCGAGCTCAAGGGCCGCCTGAACGGCATCGCCGTGCGCGTACCCATCACCAATGCCTCGCTCACCGACTGCGTGTTCGAGGTGGAGCGACCCGTGACCGTGGACGAGATCAATACGCTCTTGAAGGCTGCCGCCGAGGGCCGGCTGCGCGGCATTCTGGGCTATGAGGAGCGCCCGCTGGTGTCGGTGGACTATGTCAATGACCCGCGCTCCAGCATCGTGGATGCGCTCTCCACCATGGTGATCAATGGCACCCAGGTGAAGATTCTGGCCTGGTACGACAACGAGATCG
>JBEDFR010000176.1:0-2859 GCA_041175045.1 Pseudomonadota bacterium
CCACAAGTACAGCCCGGTAGGCTCGGCGCCCGCCATCCCTGGCGGGCGCCGGTCCGGCCCAGACCACCCCCGCTCTGCGCCCTCGGCCAAGGCCCGAGCCTGCACGCGCGTCACACTGCCGACACCGGTGAGGGGCCAAGTCCTGGCCTCTCACTCCGGACGTGCCCGAGAACCTGGCACAAAGTCAGAGGTTTGCCGCCCGGGCGGCAGACCAGCGTCGAATCCGGTTCGCGGGCAGGCCCGCTCCTACAGTCTGTAGCGCAGCTTCACCACCCAGTTGTCCACCACCTGGTCCAGCCACGCGTGTTCGAACATGCCCGCGTAGTCATCCTCGAAGGTGCGCGCCAGATTGCCGCCCCGGGTATAGACGAAGAACAGATCCGACAGCGGCGCGATCTCCCAGCGGTAGCGCGCCTGGAAACTCATGCGACTGATGGCGAAGTCGTCGCTGCCCGCCGTCACATCGCCCGTCTCCATCAGGGAGTCCACTCGCGCGGCATTCACCTGATAGAAACGGTTCTCGAAGGCCTTGATGCCTGTCCACTGCAGCGAGAAGCGCAGCTGCTGCTTGGCGTTGATGAAGTAGTCCAGCTCCGCCCGCGGCGCCCACTCGTTGGCCTCGAAGGCCGTCATGCGGCCATTGCCCTGATGAATCAGCCAGGCCTCGCGGTCCACATAACGCGCATTGACTTCCATGGAGAGCCGGTCGTTCGGGTTCCAGGTCACGCCCGCGTTGTAGCTCAGATTGCGCAGGCCCAGATCCTCCTGCCCGGCATTGAGCCCCACCGTCCAGGAGAGGGGCAGCGCACGATCACTGCGCCACGAGGCATCCACGGCCCAGCGTTCCGGAATCTTGAAGGTGCCTTTGCCGCGACTCAGCGTGTCATCCACGCGGGGCGGGAAATAGCGCAGCGTGGTGCTGAAGCTGTCGTTGTCCTGGAACGTGAGGTTCTCCGTGTAGAAGAAGCCCAGCCGTACGGGCCGGCCATCGGTGTTCCACTGATTGTTCACCTGCACCGTGCGCGAGCGGGTGCGCAGGCCGGCCACATCCGACTGCGTGATGTTGAAGCGGTAATCGCCCTGCACCAGGTTGTTGCGGGTCAGGAAACCGATGTCGTTCAGATCGAGCTTGTCGTCCATGTAGGTGGCCGTGAGCGAATGCTGCACGCCGCGGGCGGGACGATAGTCCAGATCGAAATAGGCGCCACTGCCAGTGACATCGCGCACATCGCTGTGCACCAGCTGGCCGTCGAAGATCCAGCGGTTGTCGGTGGAGAAATAGTGCAGGTCCACGCCGTTGACCATGGCGTCGCTGTCCGGGTAGGCCAGATTGCTGCCGAACCAGCCCATGGCACGACGCCCGCCGCCGGCGGTGTCTTCATACAACAGGCGGCCCACGGCGAAGTCGCGGCCCTGGGCTTGCAGGGTCACGCGGCTGCCATCGGCGCGGGTGCCGCGCAGCAGGGAATCGTCCTCCACGGCCAGCAGGGTGCCGTAGCGCCAGTTGCCGGACTGGCCGGTCAGTTTCGCCGCGCCCAGCAGATCGGTGGGGCGACTGAGATCCGTGGCGATCACACTGACGCCTGCGGGTACGGTGAAATTTGCCTGGCGGCCGATGCGCCGCGTGTTCAGCAGCGTGGTGGGCCCGAAGCCCCCGCCGCCGTCGCGGGGCGAGGTGCTGAACACGTCCTGCCCCTCCAGAAAGAACGGGCGTTTCTCTTCGAAGAAAGTCTCGAAGGCGCCAAGGTTCACCACCACGTCGTCGGATTCCACCGTGCCGAAGTCCGGGTTCAGTGTGGCTGAAAGCTGCAGGTTGGAACTGGGCCGCCAGTACACGTCGGCGCCCACGCGGTAATCCGTGGTGTCCTTCATGTCGTCGAAGGTGGCCGAGCTGTAGGGATAGAAGGTGAACTGGGTGCCGGGGTTGACGCCGCTCAACTCGTATTTCTGGAACGCCGAGATGTATTCACTGCTGGTGCCGGGCAGCGCCGGCCACGAGTAGGTCTCGCCCCGCGCCGCCACCATGCGCTCGGTGTACAGGCCGATGCGCCGCGTGCTGCCGGCCTGGGGCAGACTCATCATGGACCAGGGAATCCAGATCTCCGCCACCCAGCCTTCGTCGGTTTCGCGGGTCACCGCATCCCAGGGGCCATCCCACTGCCGGTTGATCTGACGCTCGGGCAGGATGGTGCCATCCGAGAACGTGCCGCCCAGATTCATGCGCAGGAAATAGCCGTACAGCCCCTCGCCCGAGGCGTCGATGGAGATCACGTAGCCGTCGCGCTGAATGCCGACATCACGCGAGCTCATGCGCGCCACCAGGGTGGCCGGATCCTGGTAATTCATCACGCCGACATACATGCCGCGCTCGGTGTAGAAGATGCGCGAGTGGGTCTCGACCGGGGCAGGCTCGAGGGTGTCGGGCTGGATGACCCGCATGCCGTCGATGACAGGCAGGTCCTGCCACACCGGCTCGTCGAGGTAGCCATCCAGCGTGATGTGGGCCTGCGCGTGCTCGACGCGTGGCAGGGTGGGCAAGGGTTCGGCGGCGTGGGTGCCGGCGGCGAAGCCGCAGAGGCCGAGGACGGCGAGGCGAAGGGGTGGGGTCATCATCACTCTCATTGTTGTGGCGGGCTTGCCCGCGGTGGTGCTGGTGCCTGCGTGCCCAGGCCACGCCACCCCGCGCCTCCGAGCGCTGTGCGGAGTACCCGTTCGCGGGCAGGCCCGCTCCTGCCGCGCCTGCCGGGCTCAACTCCCCAGACGATAGCGCAACTTGATCACCCAGTTGTCGACAATCTGATCCAGCCACGCCTGCTCGAACATGCCCGTGTAATCATCCTCGAAGGTACGCGCCAGATT
>JBEDFR010000177.1:0-12164 GCA_041175045.1 Pseudomonadota bacterium
GAGCTGGTGCCCGGCCTGATCGCCACCCAGCACAGCGGCGAAGGCAAGGGCAATCAGTACTTCCTGCGCGGTTTCAATCTGGACCACGGCACCGATCTGGCCATCAAGGTCGATGGCCTGCCGGTGAACATGCCCTCCCACGCCCATGGTCAGGGCTATGCCGACCTCAACTTCCTGATGCCGGAGATGGTCGATCATCTGGAATACCGCAAGGGGCCCTATTACGCCGAGATCGGTGACTTCGGCACGGCCGGTTCCTCCGAATTCACCTATGTCGATGCCCTGGAGCAGGCGCAGCTGAGCCTGACCGGCGGGAGCAATGCCTATCAGCGTCTGTTCGGCGCAGGCTCTGTGGCAGCGGGTGCGGGACATCTGACCGCCGCCGCCGAGCGCACCGGCTATGACGGCCCCTGGAAGAACGAGCAGGCTCTGGACAAACGCAATCTCCTGCTCAAGTACCACCAGGAAACCAGCGACCAGGTCTGGAGCGTCACCGCGCAGGCTTTCGCCAATGCCTGGGACGCCACGGATCAGATTCCCCTGCGCGCGGTGCGCGACGGCCGCCTGAGCCGCTGGGGCACGGTTGACACCTCGGACGGCGGCGACACCTACCGACGCAGCCTCTCCGGCGACTGGCGCCGCGACAACGGCGAGTCGGTGCTGAGCGTGGATGGCTATGTCATGGACTACGGACTGGACCTGTTCTCCAATTTCACCTACTTCCTGGAAGACCCCCTGCGCGGCGACCAGTTCAAGCAGACGGAGGATCGCCGTGTGTGGGGGTTGAACGCCGCCTATGTGCGCCCGCTGGCGCTGGCCGTACCCTCGACGCTGGCACTGGGTCTGCAGACCCGCAACGACGCCATCGACGTGGGCCTGCACAAGACGCAGCGCCGCGTGCGCCATGCCACCACGCGGGAGGACGACGTGCGGCAGCACCTCACCAGCGCCTACGCCGCGCTGGAACAGCAGTGGAGCGAGCGCTGGCGCAGTGTCGCGGCGCTGCGGGTCGATCATTATGACTACGACGTGGACGCCGGCCTGGCCGTCAATACCGGCAGCGGCAGCGAGGATCTGTTCAGCCCCAAGTTCAGCCTGATCTATGCCCCCACCCAGAGCACCGAGTTGTTCCTCAGCGGAGGGCAGGGTTTCCACAGCAATGATGCCCGCGGCACGACCATCGCCATCGACCCGGTGAGCGGTGACCCGGCCGATCCGGTCGACCCGCTGGCGAAGGCGCGCAGCGTCGAACTGGGGCTGCGTACCTCGGCGCTGGACAACACGCAGCTGGCCGTGTCGCTGTTCTCCCTCACGCTGGATTCGGAGCTGTTGTATGTGGGCGATGCGGGCACCACCGAGGCCCTGGGCGAGAGCAAGCGCCGCGGCATCGAAGTCGGCGCCATCTACGCGCCACGCCCCTGGCTGCTGCTGGATGCCGACCTCACCCTGACCCGGGCGCGCCTGCTGGGCGCAGGGACGGATGATCGCATCCCCAATTCTGTCGATCGCACGGCGTCGCTGGGGTTGATCGTGAACAATCTGGAGAATTTCAGTGGCGGGCTGCGCCTGCGCTACCTGGGCGCGGCACCGCTGATCGAAGACAACTCGATGCGCTCCGAGTCCACCCTGCTGCTCAATGCCCAGGCGCAATACCAGTTCAGTCCGGCCTGGTCACTGAGCGTGGAGGTGTTGAACCTGCTGGACAGCGACGACCACGACATCACCTACTTCTATGAGTCGCAGCTGCCCGGGGAAGCGGCGCCAGTGGAAGATCTGCATTTTCACCCGGCCGAACCGCGCAGTGTGCGGGTCACGCTGCAGGCACGCTTCTGAGGCGCTGACTGCCGGACACCGTTCAGAGGAAGTCCATGTCCCCCGCCGTGAGCCACCAGGCCCCGGCGAGAGTGGCGGCGGTGGGCCCGCGCGTCCAGACATTGCAGGGAATTTCGATGTCCAGTTCGTGCACCACGGCGTCGGGCAACTGCAGGGCAGCGCCATGCGCCCGGGTGATGCGGGCATGCAGGCCGAGCTGCTGCCGTGCAAGGCTGTCACGCAGCGTCTCCAGTGCGGCGGGCATATCCTGCACGGCCCCGATGATATCCATGAGCAGACGTTCCTGGCCCAGCTTCTTCAACACCACGATGGCCACTGGCGTAGTCGCATCCTCGGCCCGGACAGCCAGACTCTCGTAGCTTCCCTGCTCCCACAGAGGATGCCGACAGTAGCGGTACTGCAGATAGTCCAGGTCCCGCACGCCGACGACAGCCCTCTGCAGGGACTGCGCCATGCGCTGCCAGCACTCGCCAACAGCCTCGCGGCAGTCTTCGTCCGCCAGCGCGAAGGGGAGCACCCGCAGCTCAGTGCCCTCTGCCACACATGGTTCACGCGGGTAGCGCAGTTCGATGAAGCTGTCGGTGATGTCGTACAGCCCGAGCCGGCAGGCCACCTTCAGCACACGGGCATTGGGGAAGCCGAAGCCCAGCAGGTGCTCGGCGCAATTGCCGATCTGTTGTTCCAGAAAGGTCGCAGCCGTCTTGAAGAACAACGTGTCGCGACTGACGAAGCTGCGATGCTTGGGCAACACCATCACGTCGCAGATCTGCACGGCGCGCGCAGGCGCACCGAAGTAACGGATATCCCGGGGCGCACCGCCGTAGTGGGCAATCAGCTGCCCCTGCTGGCGCGCGCCCACGGCGCGACCGCGCCCGTCACCATATTTCCATTGCCACACCGCCGCGCTGAAGGGCACCTCGAAGCTGCGCTCGAACAAGGGGCGCACCTCGTCGAGGGTGAAGGTGCCCGCACTGCCGTACTCGGTACTCATGGTCTCGACCGGCCCGCGGCGCAGATCGAGCAGCGTATACCCCAGCCTCGCAGTGGCGAAATTTGCCGCCTGACTCTGCAGCGCCTGTTCCAACGCCAGCAGTTGCTCGTCACCAAGTGCCAGACTCTCGGCGAGTTCTGCCCGGTATCGCTGCAGCAATCCTGCAAACAGTGCAAGTCCGGGAGCCACCTGGCGCCCGAGTTCGCGCTGGCGTGCCACGCGGAATCCACAGCGCTCGGCCAGTTGCAGGAAATTGCTCAGCAGCGGACGCGGCTCGGGCTGCATGCGACTGTCGTCGAGCAGGAATTCATCGGCCAGCAGCAGCTGTCCTCCCTCCCCCAGCAGAGCGGCGGCACGGGAGAACAGCAGCAAGGGATCGAGATACTGCGAGGATTGCTGCAGCAGGACGATGTCGAACAGCCGGCCATCGGCGAAATCCCGCAGACTCACCCACGCGCAATGAGCGGCCTGGCCAGGCAGGGCACACGCACTGCGCCACTCTTCCTCGATCTCGGTGATGGCAGTGACTTCGTAGCCCTGCGCAGCAAGATCACGCGACAGCGTGCCGGACCCGCAGCCGATTTCCAGCACGCGCGCCGGGGGCGGCAGCAAGAGTGTCAACAGGCGCTGCTGGGCGCGCTGCTGGGCCGCAGGGTAGCCTTCCGCGAGCTCAGCTTCGCTGTCAAACACACCGAAGTGCAGCAGCTCGGCCGGACTGCCCGATTCCAGCGCCAGCGTCTGGGAGTAGACATTCAGGGGAAAGGGCAGATGGCGGGGATTCATGGCAAGACTGGCAACCGGGGCGCGGGAACAGGCTGCACTATACCCTAGCCCCATCGTCGGGCGAAATCGACGCCGGGCTGCAGCACTTTGTCGCACCCTGGCCACGACGCACCTGAGGTAGAATGCCGGCCATGACACGCCCTCTGACACGTCCCTCCCTGCGCCAGCGCGTCCGGGAGATACTGCAGCCGGAACCCGCCGGCACCGAGAGCTCGGCTCGGCAGGGCCTGCAAAGGCTGCTGCTGCTGCGACTGCTCGTGACCCTGCTCGGCTTGACAGGCGCAGCGATCTTCCACGCCTTCTCGCCCTTGAACATCGCCCCCCTGTTGCTGCTGGCCCTGGTAACCGGCATCGCGGCCTCGCTGGGAGTCGGCTACTGGCGGGTGCGCCGGGCCACGCTCATCACCCAGAAAGAGCTGTTTGCGCAGCTGGTGGTGGATGCGGCCTTCCTGATCGCGCTGTTGCTGGACACCGGCGGTGCCAGCAATCCCATGATCTCCTACCTGCTGGTACTGCTGGCTGTCGGAGCCACGCTGCTCAATCAGGGCTATGTCACCCTGTTCTCCATCGGCAGCATCCTGACCTACACCTTCTTCCTGCTGAGCGAACTGCAGAATGAACACACCGATCACATGATGGTGAACTTCCAGCTGCATCTGATCGGCATGTGGGTCACCTTCGTGCTCAGCGCCATCCTCATCACCGTCTTCGTGACGCGGATGGCAGCGGCCATTCGCAGCCGCGAGCTGACCCTGGCCAAGGCGCGCGAGAACGAAATGCGCAACGAGCAACTGGTGGCCATCGGCACCCTGGCCGCCGGCACCGCCCACGCCCTCGGCACACCGCTTTCCACCATGTCGGTGCTGCTGACTGACCTGGACAAGCTGAGCGCCGAGGAGCTGGCCAGCACACCACTCAAGGACGACATCAGCCTGTTGCGGCAGCAGGTGGTGCGCTGCAAGGACTCGCTCCATCAACTCACCCAGTTCTACAACAAGTCCAATCGAGCCGAACTGCAGGGCAGCAGTGGCGCAGAACTGATTGCGGACGTTCGCGACTACATCGTCAACATCCATCCCCGTGCCCGTGTGCAGTTCCATGTGGACACTCTGACGGGCGATCTGCCCATCGCGGCCGATCTCAGCCTGCGCCATGCCGTCATCAATCTCATCGAGAATGCCATCAAGGCTGCGCGCAGCCAGGTCGACGTGCACTGTCGCCCTTGCCCTGCCGAGCGCGAAGGGGGGCAGTGTCTGGAGATCTGCATTCAGGACGATGGCCCGGGGATTCCGGCATCGGTCATGGAAAACATGGGCGAACCTTTCATCTCCACGCGCCAGGACAGCATGGGACTGGGTATCTTCCTGGCGAATGCAGCGATCACCCGCCATGCGGGCAGCATCGAGATGTTCAATCGCAAGTCCGGCGGCGCCATGAGCATCATTCGACTGCCAATCTCTCTCACCGACCGCAGAGAGACCGCGGCCGGCAATACGCGGGAGCCATCATGGCAGGCATGAGTCTGTTGCTGGTGGAGGATGACGAAGTCTTCGCCCACGTGATCGGCCGCGCGCTGCGACAACGCGGACTTGCTGTGCAGCATGCCGCGACTCTGGACGCAGCCACCGCCTTGCTGGACGAACAGGACTTCGATCTCGCCGTGCTGGATCTGAATCTGGGCGGCCATTCCTCACTGCCGCTGATACCGGTGTTAAAGGCACGATTTACTGGCATCCGCATTCTGGTCTTGACCGGATATGCCAGTATTGCCACGGCAGTGGATGCCATCAAACTCGGGGCCGACAACTACCTCGCGAAGCCGGCCGACGCCGATGAAATCCTGGCCGCTCTGAGCGCGGAGAAGTCAGCGCATATGGACGACGCCGCCGTGCAGGAACCGATGTCCGTGCGCCGTCTGGAATGGGAGCATATCCAGAAAGTGCTGAAGGAGAATGACGGCAATATTTCCGAAACCGCACGGCAATTGAAAATGCATCGACGCACATTGCAACGCAAGCTGCAGAAGCGTCCAGTGCAGCGCTGATCCACCCCCCTCCCCTGTTCGTACTCTTCGACAATTCCAAGGCATGAGAATTGCCCGGCAGGAGACGGTACTAGCGACCCTCGGCGTTGCAATGCCGATTTACTTGGTTACAATGCCGCTCACAAAAGGCGGACACCCCTGATCGCTGCTGCGGGGACTCCGCGTTACAGAGCGCTCTGTCACCTCGACCAATTGCCCAATAAATCAGCAGGCTCCGCCAACCATTCCAGAGACACTCGGCACCTTGCCGATCGGGCGCCGCATCGACCACTTGCTGCGTCTCTGTCGTAAAACTTGCCCTGAAAGCGTGACAACGGATGCCATGAGCGGCCAGGCGGCCCCGGCAAACTTTTCGATAACTGGAGACCGACGTGAAAATCAAACACCTGACAGCCATCGCACTGGTTGTTGTCGTAGTCGTATGGATGGGCTGGCCGCGTGAACGCGGCGCTCTGGAAGACGGCTATGCACTGCCCGAGAGTGATAGTGAAGTCACCGCCGTCGCCGGCAGTGCTCCCATCACCAGCGACAACCAGACCTTCACTGTGCGCGTGGCCCGAGTCGATGCGCAGAACTACGTTCAACGCATTCGTGTGCGCGGCCAGACCAAGGCCTTCCGCCTCATAGATGTGCGCGCCGAGGCTGCCGGCCGCGTGGTGGCGACCCCAGTGGCCCGTGGCGCCCGCGTGAACGCGGGAGATGTGCTTTGCGAGATCGCCATCGACACCCGCGCCACCGATCTGCAGGAGGCCATCAGCCGCGAAGAGCAGGCCCGCCTGGAGTACCAGGGGGCCCTCGATCTGCAGGCCAGAGGCCTGCAGTCCCGCGTCGGTCTGGCCCAGCTCAAGGCGGCTCTCGACTCCTCCACCGCCGCCGTCAAGCGTGCGGAGCTCTCCCTGCAGCGCACCCGCATCACGGCCCCCTTCGCCGGCATCATGGAGACCCGTGCCGTGGAAGTCGGCGACCTGATGGACATGGGCGGCCAGTGCGCCTCGCTGCTGGATGACACCCCCATGCTGCTGACCGGCCTCGTGCCGGAACAGGATGTCGGCAAGCTCGTGCTGGGCGCGCAAGTCAGCGCGCAGCTGCTTTCGGGCGAAACCGTGAGCGGCGAACTCAGCTATATTTCCCGGGCAGCGGACAGCACCTCACGCAGCTATGCCATCGAGGTGGAGATCGCCGCGACGGAGCAACCCATACGGCAGGGCATCACTGCAGAAATCTACATTGCCGCCAGCGAGACTCAGGCCCATCTGGTGCCGGCCTCTGCGCTTACCATGGACGATGCCGGCCTCATCGGCATCAAGCATGTCGATGCCGACAATCTGGTGCACTTCGCACCTGTGAGCATTGTGGGCGAGAACACCAGTGTCGATCCCGGCATGTGGGTGACTGGCCTGCCTGCCAGCGTCCGGGTGATCACCCATGGTCAGGAGATTGTCTTCGCCGGCCAGACCGTAGTTCCCGATTCTTCCTGGTCAACCCTCTGAACGGACAACTGTCATGCGCTACATACGAGCCTCTGTATCACGGGCCAGAACCACACTGAGTGTCTTTGCCGCCATCATGGCCACGGGCTTCGTGTCCTATCTGACCATTCCCGTCGAGCTCAACCCGGACGTATCGGTGCCCATCATCGTCACCACGATCATCCACGAGGGCATCTCCCCGGAGGACGCCGAGCGCCTGTTGGCCAAGCCTGCCGAGGTCGAACTGAAGGCGGTGGAAGGCATCACCGAGGTGAGCTCTTTCTCCAGCGAAGGCGCCGCCACCATCATTGCCGAGTTCGACGTGACGCTGGACTCCACCATTGCCCTGCAGGAAATCCGCACGGCCATCGACCGCGCCCAGGCGCGCTTCCCGCAGTCCACCGAAGAGCCCATCGTGCAGGAAGTCTCGGCCGCCTCCGTGCCGCTGGTGCAGATCGCCATCAGTGGCAAGGACGTGCCGGAACGCGTGCTGCTGCAGGTGGCCCAGGATCTGCAGCGCCGGGTGGAAACCCTGCCCGAGGTGATGTCGGCCGACATGGTCGGCGATCGCGAGGAACTGCTGGAAGCCATTATCGATCCCGCCCAGCTGGAGACCTACGGCCTTACCAACCAGCAGATCGTGCAGGCGGTGACCAACAACAATCGGCTGATCCCGGCAGGTGCCGTGAACACGGGTCAGGGCAGCTTTTCCGTGAAACTGCCTGGCCTGATCGAGACGCAGGAAGATCTGTTCGACATTCCCATTGCCGCGAACCAGTTCGGTGTGTTGACTCTGAGTGACATCGCCGAGGTGCGTCGCACCTTCAAGGACGCGCAACGCTACTCCTACGCCAATGGCGAGCGTTCCATCTCCATCGATGTGCAGAAGCGCAAGGGCGCCAACCTGATCGAGGCCATGGACAAGATCGATGTGATCGTGGAGCAGATGCTGCCCACACTGCCCCCTGCCGTGACCATCGCCTACCTCAACAACACGGCACCCATCGTGATCGAGCAGAACCTGGGCCTGCAGGGCAACATGGTGTCTTCCATGGTGCTGGTGCTGATCGTAGTCATCGCGGCCGTGGGCGTGCGCTCCGGAATCCTGGTCACCCTGGCCGTCCCGTTCTCCTTCTTCTTTGCCTTCATCATCATCTCGATGCTGGGCTTCACCTACAACTTCATGGTGATCTTCGGCCTGCTGCTGGGGTTGGGCATGCTGGTCGACGGCGCCATCGTGATGGTGGAATTCGCCGATACGCGAATGGCCGAAGGTTACAGCAAGGAAGACGCCTACGCGGAAGCCGTGAACCGCATGTTCTGGCCGATCATCGCCTCGACACTCACGACGCTTGCAGCGTTCCTGCCCATGATGTTCTGGCCGGGTGTCGCAGGGGAATTCATGCGCTACCTGCCGATCACTGTGTTTGCGGTATTGGTGGGTTCTCTGCTCTACGCGCTCTGGTTTGCGCCTGTCATCGGCGCCCTGTTCGCCAAGGAGCCCAAGGTCGCGCGCACGCTCGCGGCAGCTCACCATGATGAAGTGGACTCCACGCATCTGCGAGGCTTCAGCCGTGTCTACGCGAATGTCCTGCGCATGGCGGCGCGTTCGCCCGGACTGGTATTCCTGGGCAGCATCGGCACACTGGCTGGCATTGCCATGGCCTACTTCAACTACGGCGCGGGCGTGGAATTCTTCACCGCCGTCGAGCCGAATCAGACTCGAGTGCAGGTGTTTGCCCGAGGCAATTTCTCGCCCGAGGAAATCCGCGACATCGTGGTTGATGTCGAGCAGCGCATCATGAACGTGGGCTACTACAAGAACATCGTCACTCAGTCCGGTGCCGGGCAGAGCCTCGGGGGCGGTCAGAGTTCCGCACCCGATCTGGTGGGGACCATCTTCGTAGAGTTCATCGACCGCCGCATTCGCGATGTCAACGGTTTCGAAATCGAAAATCTCTACCGCGACGCCATCAGCAACATACCGGGTGTGCGCGCCGAAATTGCCACCATCGAGCAGGGCCCGCCGGTGGGCAAGGAACTGCAGATCGAAATATTCGGTGACAATCTCGATGATCTGATCACCGAGGCGAAGCGCGTGCGGGAGTATCTGGAAACCGGCATGACAGGCCTGATTGACATCGACGACACCACGCCGATCCCTGGCATCGAATGGGCCATCAACGTGGATCGCGCCCGCGCCGCCATGTTCGGCGCCAGCATCACTGAAGTAGGCACTGCCGTGCAGCTGCTCACCGAAGGGGTGCGCATGGGGGACTATCGCCCCGATGACACGGAAGAGGAAGTCGATATCCGCGTGCGGTATCCAGAGGAGTATCGCGGCCTGGAACAGATCGAGAAGATCATGGTCAACACGGCCAGCGGCCCGGCTCCCGTCAGCAGTTTCATCACCCGCGTTCCAGAACCCAAGGTGAGCTCGATCCAGCGCGTCGATGGCAACAAGGTCATCTATGTCCGCGCCAACCCTGCACCCGGCGTGGTGACAGCCAACAAGCTGGTAGAACTGGAGCAATGGCTGGCGACCAATCCCATGATGCCGGGCGTGGACTATCAGTTCCGTGGGGCCAACGAGGAACAGGAGCAGTCCTTTGCGTTCTTGCTGCAGGCATTCGGCATTTCGTTGATGTTGATGGCAATCCTCCTGGTAACGCAGTTCAACAGCTTCTATCAGGCCCTGCTGATCCTGTCTGCTGTCCTGCTGTCCACCACTGGCGTATTGCTGGGCCTGCTGATTACCGGTCAGACCTTCAGCGTGATCCTGACGGGCGTGGGTATCGTGGCACTCGCGGGAATCATCGTGAACAACAACATCATCCTGATCGACACCTTCAATTATCTGCGCAGCAGTCGCCAGGACTGGAGCCTGGAGGAAGTGATCGTGCAGACAGGTGTGCAGCGTCTGCGGCCGGTGTTCCTCACGACGTTCACGACGGGATTCGGGCTGCTGCCCCTGGCCATGCATGTCTCTGTCGACCTGATTCTGGCCGAAGTGGAAGTGGGCGGTCCGATCACCTCGCAGTGGGTACAACTGGCCAGCGCCATTGTCTACGGCCTGACCTTCGGCACCATTCTCACCCTGATCATCACACCGGCCATGCTGGCACTGCCGAGCAAGCTGCGCGAGCATTTACGCAATCTGCGCCGGCTTTTCGGCACCGGTGGCAATACATCGACTCCTCGCATGACGACGGAAGCGGGCAACTGATTGGCGGGAATACGCAGGCGATAAAGCACGAGCGATCGTCTTTTACACATAGGCACAGAAGTACCCATGTGTCGCCGATGGAGGGTTTGCGACAGCTTGTCACTTGCGTTCTGTTGCAAGAACGCCCTGTGCCGGTATCCGTTCACTTTCTGCGCCACGGCTGTCACGCCATTCGGCAACCGGACACAAGCAACTGAGGAGAGGGCCAGCATACGGATCTTTGCCGGCCTTCTCTGACCCCAAGGAGTCTGCAGGTTCCGATCCTCAGCGACCTTTACCCTGCTCCCTGTTCCTGCTGAGTCAGTTCGTCCAGGCCACCTGATCCACCAGGCTGAGCCTGGCCTCATCGAAGGCTTCCTGTGCAGAGCGTCGAACCGCCTGGCGCATGTAATATGAGGTCAGGTCGACATTGCGCCGCAGCACCTCCAGCACGCGCTCATCCACCCCTTGCATCTTTTCCGTGAACGCCAGGCGCTGAGTCAGCAACTCGTGTGCCTCTTTGAGATGGTCCTGACGACCGGTAGCCAGCCCGTGATTGATCACCAGCACATGCCAGTCCGAAATCTGAGCAATACCGCGCGCCCAGCCGTCGGAACCAGGCTCGTATACCCGTGAGTAAAGCCACTGGAGATAGCGGAACTGCCTGTCCACGTTGGGCCAGTCGGCCAGCGAGACGTGGCAGTCGATAATGCGCTCCACCAGAGGGATCTGCTGCTCACTGTAAAGCCCGTGACTGATGCGCGTGATCTGCAGCGCCTGTTGATAGCCCTCCAGCGCCTGCGAGTAAAACCCCGCTTCCACCTGCAGGTCGGCCGCGGCCAGCAGCGGTTCCGTCAGGCGCAGATCGTAGGCGCCGAACTCCGCCACCATGTCGCTGACCAACGCGACACGCTGCGCTGCCGCCAGCGGATCGGGTGTGGCAACAGAGGCGGATGCGAGGCCGTCCTCCTGTGCATGAGCCAAGGAGCAGGCCGCTGTCAGGATTGTCGTGTAGAGGAACGTGCGAAGAAAACCATCATTCTTGTAGTTCATCTCCAATACCGTCGTTCTGGTTTTTGTGCAGGAAATATCCTCCAGGAACCCGGCTCAGGCAACAGAAAACTGGCGCATTTTCATGAATTTTTCGTGACATATGACATCTGTGTTTCAAATTGATGACAATCTGAAAACGAAAAATGATTGAAAACAAACGATTGTAATTGTGACAAATATGACAGGGCCGTCATCCAGCCCTGCACTCAGCGGTAGGTGGTATTGGCCACCCGGGTTTCGGCCAGCAGCATGAGCATGACGAGCAGCAACAGCCACCACCACACGCGCTGCGGACCCTCGATCTCCGCGATCAACTGGGCCGTGCGCACTTCTTCGGACTGCACTGGCTCGGTTTCGGGATTGGTGACGGCATCCTGCAGTGCGGAGGGCGCGATGCGCGCCAGCGCAGATTCCTGGGGGTCCGGGTTCACCGCATAGAACTGCACCGACTCACCGTCGTCGATGCTCATGAAACCAGCGGAGGTGGCGGTGAGCAGGCGATCTCCCGCCAACAGTTGCGTGCTGCTGCCCGCGGCATCGATGATGGTGAGGGTCGCCTCCTCGGCCACGGCCGTGCTCAGGTCGATCACGTCACCCACCCGATAAGCTCGCTCTTTCTCGGTAGCCTGCGCCAGGTAACGCAGCGACTCATGGGCGAAGGGCAGATACAGCCCCTGCAGCGGCATGTTGTTCCACTCGGTGTCGAGCGCGGATGCGAACAGCAGCACCCGACCCTGCCCCACGGAACGTTCCAGCAACGCGGGGCTGCCATTATCGAACTGCATC
>JBEDFR010000178.1:0-12689 GCA_041175045.1 Pseudomonadota bacterium
TGACCGTGTTGCGAAAGTCCACCGTGCGGCCGTGTCCATCCGTCAGACGGCCGTCATCCATCACCTGCAGCAGGATGTTGAAGACATCCGGATGGGCCTTCTCGACCTCGTCCAGCAACAGTACAGAGTAAGGGCGACGACGCACAGCCTCGGTGAGGTAGCCGCCTTCTTCATAGCCCACATAGCCGGGCGGAGCACCGATCAGACGAGCCACGGAGTGCTGCTCCATGAATTCCGACATGTCGATGCGCACCATGGCGTCTTCAGTGTCGAACAGAAATTCGGCCAGAGCCTTGCACAACTCCGTCTTGCCGACCCCTGTCGGGCCGAGGAACAGGAAGGAGCCGTTCGGCCGGTTCGGATCGGACAATCCCGAGCGCGAACGACGCACCGCATTGGCCACGGCATTCACGGCCTCGTGCTGACCGATCACGCGCTTGTGCAAAGCCTCTTCCATGCTCAGCAGCTTCTGCTTGTCGCCCTGCAGCATCTTCGCGACGGGAATGCCCGTCCAGCGCGATACCACTTCGGCGATCTCTTCGTCGGTGACGCGGTTGCGCAGCAGGCGCATGTCCTTCATGTCCGACTGGGCCGAGGCTTCCAGCGTCTTCTCGAGATTCGGGATGATGCCGTACTGCAGTTCCGACATGCGCGCCAGGTCGCCAGCGCGGCGCGCCAGTTCCAGCTCGTTGCGCGCACGCTCCAGATTGCTCTTGATGGACTGGGCGCCCTGCACCGAGGCTTTCTCCGACTTCCAGATCTCTTCCAGGTCGGCGTAGTCGCGCTCGAGCTTGCGGATCTCCTCGGCCAGTTTTTCGAGGCGCTTGCGCGAGGCCTCATCCTCTTCCTTCTTCAAGGCCTCGCGTTCGATCTTCAGCTGGATCAGCCGGCGTTCCAGGCGATCCATATCCTCCGGCTTGGAGTCGATCTCCATGCGGATGAGGCTGGCGGCCTCGTCGATCAGGTCGATGGCCTTGTCCGGCAATTGCCGATCCGGGATGTAGCGCGTGGACAGCCGCGCGGCCGCAATGATGGCCGCATCGGAAATCTGCACGCCGTGATGCACTTCGTAGCGCTCCTTCAGGCCACGCAGGATGGCGATGGTGTCTTCTTCCGAGGGCTCGTCCACCAGCACCTTCTGGAAGCGTCGCTCCAGCGCGGCGTCCTTTTCGATGTACTTGCGGTATTCGTCAAGAGTCGTGGCGCCGACGCAGTGCAGCTCCCCCCGTGCCAGAGCAGGCTTGAGCATGTTGCCCGCATCCATCGCCCCTTCAGCCTTGCCGGCGCCGACCATGGTATGCAGCTCGTCGATGAACAGGATCACCGAGCCCTCCTGCCTGGACAGCTCGTTCAGCACCCCCTTCAGACGCTCCTCGAATTCCCCGCGAAACTTGGCGCCGGCAATCAGCGAGCCCATGTCCAGCGCCAGGATGCGCTTGCTCTTGAGCCCTTCCGGCACCTCGCCGTTGACGATGCGCTGAGCAAGGCCTTCCAGAATGGCGGTTTTGCCTACCCCGGGCTCGCCGATCAGCACCGGATTGTTCTTGGTGCGCCGCTGCAGCACCTGGATCGTGCGGCGGATCTCGCTGTCACGACCGATCACCGGGTCCAGCTCGCCCTTCTCTGCCCGCTCGGTCAGGTCCACGCAGAAACGTGACAGCGCCTGACGCGATTCCTCGGCCCCCGCATCGCTGACCTTGTCGCCACCGCGCAAGTTGGCGATGGCGTTATCCAGCGCCTTTTCGCTGACGCCATAGGAGTTGAGCAGTTTGCCCAGTTCGCCCTTGTCGCTCATGGCGGCCAGGATCACGGACTCGCTGGCAATGAACTTGTCACCCTTCTTCTGGGCATGCTTGTCTGCCAGATTGAGCAGACGACCCAGCTCATTGGACGGCGCCACGTCGCCGCCATTGCCCTGCACCCTGGGCAGACGCTCGAGGATGTGCTGCAGACCGGCGCGCAGATCGGTGATGGTGAACCCGGTCTGGGCCAGCAGCTGACGCACGGAGCCGCCCTTCTGATCCAGCAGGGCGATGACGAGGTGAACAGGTTCGATGAAGTTGTTGTCGTTGCCGACGGCGAGCGATTGAGCGTCGGACAAGGCCGCCTGCAGCTTGCTGGTCAGTTGATCCATGCGCATGTGAAGTCCCCTGGGGAAAACGTGTCCCCGAATTGGCAGTCATTGGCGCAAGCGATGATGTCGATTGCGCGTTGTAATATCCCCTTTAATGCGGACGGGCAGGCGCAATTCAAGCAGCGAACGGGGCTGTCAGGGTTGATCTGGCGCAAGGCCGACGATGCTGACGAAACGGCCGGTGCGGCCATCCCGTCGATAGGAGTAGTAACGCTCGATGTCGCAATGAGTGCACGTGCCGCCGCCACCGATCTCGCGCACCCCGGCAGCCTGCAGGCGAAAGCGCGCAAGGGCGGACAGGTCTGCAAAGCATTTGTCCGAGTGAGCAGCCGGAAGGAATGCGTGTGCCTGCAGCTGCTCGCGCTGGGCGGCTGTGGCACAGGCGTCGAGGAAGCTGTCGCGCACTTCCAGGCCTACTTCGAAGTGACACACCCCGATAGCAGGACCCAGCCAGGTGACGACATCTGCGGGCGAGTCGGGAAAGCGCGCCAGAGTCGTTTCGAGGATGCCCGCCGCAAGACCGCGCCAGCCGGCATGGGCCACCGCGACCCGGCGCGCGTCCCGGGCTGCGAAGAAGACTGGCAGACAATCCGCTGTCAGTACGGCGCCGGCGAGGCCGGGTCGGTCGATGTACACGGCATCCCCGCAGCGCACCGGCGCGTGGAAATCTGCGTCGACCACGGCCGTGCCATGCACCTGCTCGAGCCACTGCACGCTCATCCCTTTGGGCAGCTGTTGCTGCAGGCGCTCCCGGTTCTGTTGCACTGCGAAGGGATCGTCGCCCACATGCAGGGCCAGATTGAAACTGCCATATGGCGCTGCTGAGACCCCGCCTCGGCGATCCGACACCCGAGCAATGACATCGCCAGGCACCTGCCAGTCGGGCGTCAGCAACCGGACACTCATTGATCCGCCTGTATCATGTCAAGCAGGGCCTGCATGTCGTCAGGCCGCTCAGCCTCCCAGCTCATGTACTCACCGGTACCCGGATGCTCGAAGCCAAGCCTGCGGGCGTGCAGGGCCTGACGGCGAAACTGCTTGAGGGCCTCCACCAGCGCATTGCTGCAGCCACGGGGAATCTGCAGGCGACCACCATAGAGCGGGTCGCCCACCAGTGGGTAACGGATGTGACTCATGTGCACGCGGATCTGATGAGTTCGGCCGGTTTCCAGCTTCACGAGAATATGGGTGTGGGCATGGAAGCGATGGAGGACGCGGTAGTGCGTCACGGCCTCCTTGCCATTCTCGATCACCGCACGCTTCTGCCGGTAAACGGGATGCCGACCCAGCGGCAGGTCGACAGTGCCACCGCCGGTCATGACACCGATCACGATGGCCTCGTATTCACGCTCAACTTCGCGGCGCTGCAGCTGCTTCACGAGTTGCCGGTGCGCCTGCAGCGTCCTGGCCACCACCATCAGCCCGGTAGTGTCTTTGTCCAGGCGATGCACGATGCCAGCTCGGGGAATCTCCCGCAGTTCGGGACAATGGTGCAGCAGTGCGTTGAGCAGGGTGCCGGTGCGATTGCCGGCCGCCGGGTGCACGACGGTATTGACAGGCTTGTTCAGCACGATGATGTCATCGTCTTCGTAGACGATGTCCAGCGCCACCGCCTCCGGCTCGTGAGTCTCCTCCACGGCCAGCTCGGTCTCGAGCACCAGCGCATCGCCGGCATTGATCCGGTCCTTGCCCCGCAGCTGCCTCCCATTGACCAGCAGACCGCCTTCCTTGATCCACTGCTGCAGACGCCCCCTGGAATAGCCGGAAAACAGAGCAGCCGCTGCCTGATCGAGGCGAGCCCCATCCAGAGCCGGGGTGACCAGGGCGTGCAGGGAAAGTCGTGTCGTCATGGCGATGAATCACTCACTGATGGCAGGTGGCAGAAGTGCCCGCCGGACAAAGAAGGCACCACACCTTGGGTTTGCGCTGGCGGCTGTGGTTAAATACGGACCGACCGGACGAGGCGGCAGACAGCCTGGCTCCTGGTGGCGCGGCGGGCATTATAGCCATGAAAGCCTCCGCAGATTTCACTTGTTTTCGCCCGCGGCACGACCGCTGGCGCTCCAGAGGTCCAAGTCGCGTGAGAATCCTGATCCTGTTGGGCCTGTGCCTGAGCCTGGTGTCCTGCTCTTTGTTTGATGGCGAGGAGCGCGACGAGTTCGCCGGACTCGACACCGAAGAGCAGTTCTACACCACGGCCCTGCGGCAGCTCAATGCGCGCAACTACCGCGCCGCCGTCGCGACCTACGAAGCTCTGGAGTCCCGTTTTCCTTTCGGCCGCTTCGCCGCGCAGGGGCAGCTCGAACTCATCTATGCCTATTATGCCAACCTGGATCTGGAAGCCGCCCGCACTGCCGCCGACCGCTTCATCCGGCTGCATCCCGACAACCAGAATATCGACTACGCCTACTACATGAAGGGAATGGCATCCTTTGCGGAGGATGTCGGCTTGGTGTCGCGCTTTCTGCCCACGGACCCATCCAAGCGGGATCCGGGAGGCGCGCGCAATGCCTTCTCGGACTTCTCCATGCTGCTGGCGCTCTACCCGGACAGCGACTACGCCGCTGATGCCCGCGCCAGGATGGTTTACCTGCGCAATATGCTGGCCTCCTACGAAGTGCATGTGGCCAACTACTACCTGGAACGTCGGGCCTATATTGCCGCACTGAATCGCGGGCGCTACATCGTGGAGAATTTCCAGGGCAGCCCGATGGTGGGCGACGGCATGGCGATCATGATCGAGGCCTACCTGCGACTGGGCCTGGACGATCTGGCCGATACCTCGCTGACCCTGCTCAAGAGCAATTTCCCGGAACACCCGGCTCTCGACACCAACGGCAATTTCATCGTGCGCAGCGAGGTCACCAACCCCTCGCTGCTCTACACCGTGTCCTTCGGCCTGTTGGGGGACAACATCGACAACACCCCGCTGGCGCCGACGCAGCGCCCTTTGCAACCGCCGAATCCCGAGATGGAAGCGCCGGAGGAAACCCGCTCGCTGCTCAACATTCTGACCTTCGGCCTGTTGGGCTGAGCACTCAGTAGTTCTCGGGGCAGAACTCGCGCTCGATCAGCTCGATCAGGATGTGAATGATCTTGATGTGCACTTCCTGCACACGGTCGGCAAAGCGACTCTGCCCGGCACTGATATCCACACGCGCCAGAGCGCCCAGCGCGGAGCCCGCCACGCCGGTCAGACTGATCACGCACACCCCGTTCTCCCGCGCATATTCCGCCGCCTTGATCACATTGCGGCTGCTGCCGCTGGTGCTGATGGCCAGCAGGCAGTCGCCCGGTCGGGCACGCGCCTCCAGATAACGCGAAAAGATGTACTCGTAGCCAAAGTCATTGGCGACACAGCTGATGTGTCCGGCATCGCTGATGGCCGCCGCCGAAAGACCGCGCCGGTTCTGGCGGTAGCGGCCGGTGAGTTCCTCGGCGAAGTGCATGGCATCGCTCATGGAACCGCCGTTGCCACAGCTGTAGATCGTCTGTCCCTGATGCAGCGTGGCGATCATGAGCGACGCGGCACGGGCGATTGCCTCGACGCTGCCCGCGTCATTCATGAAGCGATGCAGGTAGTCGCGGGAATCGTTCAGGGTGTTGATGATGTGTTCTTTCACGGCTTCACCTTCCTCAGGATTGCGGCAGTCAGTCGCCCAGCTCCCAGCCGGACGTGATGGGGTAACGGCGGTCGCGACCAAAGCCGCGGCGCGTCAGGCGCACGCCAATGGCACTCTGACGTCGCTTGTATTCGTTGATGTCCACCAGGCGCAGCACGCGCCGCACAACAGGCTCCGCAAAGCCGCGCGCGATGATCTCGGCGGCACTGCAGTCCTGCTCCACGTAAAGCTCCAGGATGGCATCGAGTTCGTCATAGGGCGGCAGAGAGTCCTGGTCGACCTGGCCCGGAGCCAGTTCCGCCGAGGGTGCCCGCGCGATCACTGCCGGCGGAATCACGGGCGAACCGAGCGCATCGCGCTGCTGGTTGCGCCAGTCACACAGGCGATAGACCATGGTCTTGGGCACATCCTTGAGCACATCGAAGCCGCCGGCCATGTCGCCGTAGAGCGTGCAATACCCCACGGCCACTTCGCTCTTGTTGCCGGTGGTCAACACCAGCAGCCCCTTCTTGTTCGAGATGGCCATCAGCAGAACACCGCGGCAGCGTGCCTGGATGTTCTGCTCGGTGACATCCACCGGCAGAGCGGTGAACTCCTCGCTCAGGGTGTCGACAAAACTGCGGTACGACGCCTCGATCGGCAGCACTCTGTACTGCACACCGAGGCGTGCTGCTTGTGCACTCGCTTCGTCTAGACTCAGCTGCGAGGTGTAAGCGAAGGGCATCATCACCGCGAGCACCTTGTCGCTGCCCAGGGCGTCGACGGCAACAGCGAGAGTCAGTGCAGAATCGATGCCACCGGAGAGTCCGAGCACGACGCCCTTGAAGCGGTTCTTGCCGACGTAGTCACGCACCCCGAGAACCAGTGCCTTGTAGAGGGCTTCTTCGGTGGTGTCTGTACGGGCCAGAGACTGTGCATTGGTGTCGATGACGAGGCTGTTGGCGCTGCGCTGCAAATGCACGGGAAACAGTCCGGGCGCGAAGGACGGCGCACGCACCTGCACCTCCCCCGTGGCAGCCACGGCCATGGAACTGCCATCGAACACGAGTTCGTCCTGCCCGCCCACGAGATTGTCGTAGAGGATGGGCATGCCTGCACTGCGGGCGCGTTCGGCGAGCAGGGCCTCACGCTCATGCTGCTTGTCGCGGTGGAAAGGCGACGCGTTGATGTTGATGAGCAACTCGGCACCGGCAGCAGCCACCTGCCGCGTGGGGGCGTCTTCCCACATGTCCTCGCAGATCGTGAAGCCCACCCTCACGCTGTTGATGTCGAGCACGCAGGGACCGGCACCTGGCGTGAAATAGCGACGTTCGTCGAAGACCTGGTAATTGGGCAGACACTGCTTGCGGTACTGGGCAAGCACTTCGCGGCCCTTGATGATGGAGAGCGCGTTGTAGAGCCCTCCCTCACGATGCAGCGGGTGTCCCACAATCATGTAGAGGTCGAGATCGGCATCGAGTATCCGCTGCAGAGCGCGGCGGGTGCGAATCTGCAGACTGGGGCGCAGGAGCAGGTCTTCCGGGGGGTAGCCCGTGAGTGTCAACTCGGGAAACACGATGATGTCGGCGCCGTGCTCGTCGCGGGCCCGACGCGCCTGCTCGAGCAGCAAGTCCGTATTGCCCTGAACATCTCCGACCAGCAGATTGAGCTGCGCCATCACGACCGTTAACTGCTCTGGCATACACATCCCATGAGTGAAGTTGCTGCATTCATAAGTCGCCGGCGCGACCATGGCGAGTGGCAGACAGGAGCGATATTGTCCGCAAACCCTTCCCATTAGTAAAACGCAAATTGCCGCACTCGATCGCCAGTGCCTGTGCAAGGCGTCCCGAGGACACACACGCGTCCTCGAACCCGCACAGCCGGATTCTGCAGATCTGCCATTTCTATCGGCTCACGCCTGCGTTCATTGTGCAGTTCATGGCCGACATTTGCGCGCTTGGCGTGCTCGGTCATGTCTCCAGTACTGTCGAGGGCGGACTGGCACCTCTCCATGGGGTGATCATTGCTGCCGCTGAGCTGCCGGCAGCAAGGCTGCACAACCGCAGTGACCAGTAGTGTACTGATGATTGACGACGAACCCGACATCCGCAAAAAGACTGGATCTTGCTCTGGGCAGGATGTCACTGATTGCGGCGGCGGACCTGTCACGCCCACGCAAGTGAAACGGCGACGAGCAATTCAGCAATTCGGTCCGACCAGTGTGCGCGCAGACTGAAATCACGACTGATGCGCCCCTGCTCAACGCCAAGCCTGCCTGAGCGGCGTGAAGACATTCCAGAACTGACGCTGCAGATGCTGTGGCGAGCCGGCACCAAAACCCGCGGCGAAGGCATGAGCTTGCGTTCGCTGCGCTACTGACTCACGACACCGGGACAGGATTCATGACACCGTGAGGGCGGGCGCATAAGGCGCTGGGTCGATCAACGGAGTTCGTCCCAGCAGGCAGTCCGCCAATACTCTGGCCGAGGCTGGCGCCAGAACCAGTCCATTGCGGTAATGGCCGGCATTCACATGCAGATTGCGCCAGCACGGCAGACTGCCGATGCGCGGAATGCCCTCCGGCGACCCAGGACGCAGACCGGCCCAGTGCTGTTTGACGGGCAACTCTTCCAGTGCCGGCAGCATGGCGATCGCCGATGCTCGCAGACTTTCCAGTGCCTGCACCGTCGTGGTCTTGTCGAACTGCGTGTACTCCAAAGTGCTCCCCACCAGAATGTGGCAATCCCGCCGGGGAATCAGGTAACGGCCGGCATGCAGGACGATGCTGTTCAGCAGGCGCCGAGGCGCGTGGTAGAGCAGCATCTGCCCCTTGACCGGAGCCACTGGCACGCTGACTTGCGCCTGTTCCAGCAGCCGGCCGGACCAGGCGCCGGCTGCCACAATCACCTGAGACGCAGACAGGCTGCGCGACACACCCGCCTGCTCCAGCTGGAGGGAGCGCAGCGTTCGCACACCCTTGTCAGTCACCCAGTCCATACCCAGCACCCGGGTATGTTCCAGCAGCGTCACACGAGGATGGCGCCGCAAACTTGCTGTCAGTGCCTGCCCCAGACGCGGATTGCGGACATTGGCGATACCGCTCATCCACAGCGCATGGCGAAAGCCCCTGGCAATCCCGTTTTCCCGTCGGTACAGTGCGGGGCCCTGCAGCTGATCGATGGGCATGCGCAGAGCTTGCGCCCAGCGCAGTGCCTCAGGCGCATCCTCGGCGTCCAGCATCAGCAGTCCTGTGACCTCATGTTCCGGGTCGATGCCAGTCTCGTCCAGCAGTTGCGCGCACAGCCCGGGGTAAAGGGCCTGGGCCTGGGAAGCCAGCGCAGTCACAGCGCCTCCGTAGCGCCACGGATAGAGAGGGGAGACGATGCCTCCGCCGGCCCAGGAGGCTTCGCCGCAGCATGTCGTGCGCTCGATGACAGTGACTGTCGCGCCGGCCAGCGCCAGTTCCCGCGCAGTCAACAGCCCGATCACCCCACCCCCTACTATCTGAAAATCACTGCTCACTCGGCCGCTGCTCCCACAAGCGCATTCGCGTCTTCGGCACTATGCTGAAGGCAGGCAACTCTATCACAGGGAGGTGAAGCAGATGGGCCGCACTACCGGGATGACGCTGCTGGAAATCCTGCTGACACTGGGCTTGCTGGGCGTGCTGCTGAGTACAGGGCTGGCGGATATGAGTGACTGGACGCAAGCCATGCGGGCGCGCCAGATCACTCGCAGCCTTGCAGCACAGATAGCCCTCGCGCGCAGCACGGCAACCGCACGACAGCAATGGGTGAGCCTGTGTCCGACGCGCGATCACCTCGGCTGTGGTGGAAGCTGGAGCCAGGGCAGCATGGTGTTCAGCGACCGCAACGCAGACAGGCGCGTGAATCAGGACGACATCGTGATCCGCGTTCACGGGCCGCTGCCCTCGGGCGAAACGCTGCAGTGGCGGGCGTTCCAGAGTCGCCCGTACCTGCAGATCGACGCCAGCGGTTTCATGCGCCATCAGAGCGGAAACTTTACCTGGTGTCCGGCGTCCCGGGATGTCCGCTTCGCCCGACAGATCGTGGTGAATGCCACGGGCCGCGGGCGCGTCTCGCAGGATAGCGACGGGGATGATATCCACGAGGACAGCGCGGGCAATCCCCTCGCCTGTCCGTGACGGCACTCAGCGCCAGCAGTTCTCGACGCTGTCCCCGGTGGCGCCACGCAGTCCGGTATTGCTGATGGTCAGCGTGCTGCAGGCGTCGGAGGTCTGATTGCCCTGCGGGGTGGCCGTCGCGATGAAGCAGTTGCCGATCGTGCCGCCACTGCAGGCAGCCACCGCCACCTGATAGAGGCCGTTCTGGGACGTCAGCGTCGTCCCTGCCGGGCTGGCCAGCGGGTCGGCAGTGGCGGAATAAGTGTTGTTGTCTGAATAGAATCGTTCCTGATTTGCCGCCACCTGCAGCAGCAGACTCTGGGCCTCGGAGCGGGCACCTGCTCGCAGACTCTGCTGGTACGCGGGCAGCGCAATCGAGGCCAGCACACCAAGCAGGGCAACCACGATCATCAGTTCTATCAAGGTGAAAGCGCGCTCAGCGCCGTAGCGAGCTGTGATCAATTCTGGCTCCTGCGGGCGGCACGGCATGCGCGCCCGGGCAACAAATGCACAGTGAAGGTCTCAGAGCTGCAGCCATGGCATGAGCATGTCATGCGGGCCGATAAGCTCGCTGCGCAGCAGAGTTCCGCAGGTGTCGAGCGTGACCCTGACCACCATACCGAGGTCGATTCGACAGGCCCGTGCGTTGCATGATCGGGTGACTCTGGCAAGACTCTCGTCAATCCAGTTGCCGCCACGACTGCCTGCCGGTAGCCGTCGTCCCGGTGTTCAATTCATAGACTTCGACATCGCCATGACCGCCACTGCCGAAGGCCACGTCACGGTCGGCATCCGAGAGAATGCTGAGCGTGGGCACTGTGCCGACATTGGACAGACGGCCGGAAGCATCGGTGTCGACTACACCAAAGACCCCGTCGCCATTCAGGTCGAAGGCCGGCACGCCAAGCGCCCCGCCATCTCGGTAATTCACCTGCATCACGAAGCTGCAGCCCTCGAAAGCGCAGGGCGACCGAGACGGAATCAGGGTTGTGAAGATCACCCGACCATCGCGCACCACAGCATTGCTGAGCTGACGCTCGCCGAAGTTGCTGGGATTGGCCACGCCCTCCACACGCACCGGCATCAGGTTGAGCTTCCAGCCCATCTCCGAAGCGAAATCCAGATCCTTGTCGGACAACTCGCGCAGCGTGAAGCGGATGTCATGGGTGCCATCGTCATCGGTATCGAATGGCTCGACATACTGGTTGTCGATGGTCTGCAGCACCAGATCCGAGCTGTCGAACGCGGTCAGCGCGGCAAGATTCTTGTCCCAGATGCCATAGAAGGCCTGTGTTGTCTGGCCCGGTAGCTGCTTGTCCGTGGCCTCCCGAAAATTGCCGGTGCCAAAGAACAGCATGAAGCCATCCAGACCATCGGGATGGAAAGTGACCTGCACCTGCGTGGTGATGGGCTGATCAGCCTCGGCGGTGAACAGCGGGCGGGGAGTGGCAGCGGACTTGTAATCACTGTCCCACTGCGCCGGATTGGCATGGGTGACATCGAACTTCCACACATTGCCCAGCAGGTCGCCGGCATAGATCAGGTCCACCACCAGATCGCCGTTGCAATCCACCAGCGTCGGGGTGGCCAGGCCATTGGGGGTCGCGGCCGTACCGGAGTTGGTGTTGAGTTTGCGAATCAGGGCGCCGGTCTCCAGGTCAACCACGTACAGCACGGCGTGCCCGGTGCTGCTGGCATTGCCGTCGTCCTGCGTGTTGTGGTAGCCGTTGCCGAACACGGCCGCCCAGCGGCCATGGGCCATCTTCGCGATCTGCGGCTTGCCATAGGTAAAGCCCAGGTCGACGTCGTCGGTGTCGTCGAATTCCCACAGCACCAGATCCGCCGCATTGGCCTCGTCGAAGGCCGCGGGGCTGGTGACATCCAGTGCGTACACGGCCTGTCCGCCGCCGCCGAGGCCACCCACCAGCACAGTGCGCCAGAGGCCCTCGGTGCCGCTGGACGGATCGTCCTTGGTGGCCAGATAGGCGTCGACGATGTTCGGGCCGGAATCCACGTAGTCGTGGTGGGTGTAGTCCTGACGTGCCAGCAGAGGCAGATTGCGGAACACGGCATGCGGCACATAGGCGATACGTTCCTCGCCGGTCGTCTCGTCGAAGCCGTGCAGCATGCCGTCGTTGGCCCCGACATACACGAGGGCATCCCGATTGGCATTGGCGGTGCGGAACGCTGCATAGGACTTGGGCGCCACACTCTCCGGGTAGCGAAACGCGGGCGGACCGACGTAGCGCGGATCCGAATTGACGATGTCGCCCAATACGCTGCTGCGCGTGCGGAACTCGTAGCCGATGCCCTCGTTGCTGGTCTGGCCGCGCAGATAGTCGGTGATAGCCTGGCCATAATTCTGATTGGCAGTGATCTGCGCCGCGATGGCCGTGGCCGTCGGATGCGGGGCGTTGGTCAGCAGCCGGGTGATCTGTGCCGACGACAGATCGGTCAGGGCATTGGGTGACTGGTAGCTGCCCGGCCAGCGGAAGGCCACCCCCTGCCCCTCCGGTGTGCCGCCAGGAATCACGTCGGCCAGCGGATTGAAGGTGATGATCTCGCGACCAGTGTTAAAGTTCTGGCTGTCCAGCGCATCGGCCGCATTCCAGGCGGGCACCCGGTCAACACTGCCATCCGCATGGATCAGAAAGGCCAGCAGCTGACCACTGAAGTCAGCCCCGTCGAAGCGCGCCTGATAGAGATAGCTGCCCGCATTCAGCGTGCCGGAGTTGGCAGCCAACGAGGCAGAGGAGCCGACGCGGTGGGGAATATTGGCCAGAGTATCCTGAATCGAGTCGACCAC